>NZ_CP031425.1:1621880-1946257 GCF_003367705.1 Microbacterium foliorum
CACGAGCCGCTGGCGTTCCTCCTCCTGGTCGAGGACGAGCCAGTCGACATTGCCGATGGTGGTGCACACTTCGGCGGAGGGTGCGGGAGGCTCGACCCCGCAGCGCAGCACGACGGTCGGGTCGCCCCAGGCTCCGGTCGCCTGCGCGTCGGTCCAGACGCGGTCGAGATCGCCGACGGCATCGGGGAGGAGCACCGACACCTCGGCGCACGCGGGGTTGTCGGCATCGTCGGCGGGCTCGAGATGAACGGTGGTCGAGCATCCGGAGAGCAGCGCCACGAGGGCCGCAGCACCCGCGACGACGGCGAGACGACGAGATCGGGGCATGCGTCCAGGCTACCTTTGACTGCATGCCCTCCCGACCTCGCGACGCCGATCCTCTGCTGGGTGACCTCTCCGAGGGGGAGATACTGCGAGCGATCCTGTCGCGGACCGCACGCGGCAGTCATACGCTGCTCGGTCCCGGCGACGATGCGGCGGTCGTCGCCGCCCCGTCGGGATCCGTGGTCGCCACCACCGACACCCTCGTGCACGGTCCGGACTTCCGTCTCGCATGGTCGTCGGGGTACGACCTCGGCTGGAAGGCGGCGGCCGTCAATCTCGCCGACATCGCCGCGATGGGAGCGCGTCCCACCGCGCTGCTCGTCGCGCTGGCGATCCCGCGCGACCTGCGGCTGTCGTTCGTGGAGCGTCTCGCTGACGGCTTCCGGGAGGCCTGCGCAGCGCTCGCCCCCGGGTGCGCCGTCGTCGGGGGAGACCTGACCGTCTCCGACGTGCTCACGGTCGCGGTGACCGCACTCGGCGACCTCGAGGGCCGCGCACCGGTCACGAGAGCGGGTGCGCGGGTGGGCGATGTCATCGCGGTCGCGGGCGAGCTCGGTCACGCCGCACACGGCCTGTCGGTGCTTTTCGGCAGGTTCCGCGAGACCGGCACCGGGGTGCCGCTGCCTGTCGACGTGTCGGCGCTCGGCTCCGGCGAGAGCGCCGCACTGCAGGCGCAGCTCCGGCCGTCTCCGCCGATCGGCCTCGGCGCGTTCGCGGCGACCGCCGGCGCCACCGCGATGATGGACGTCTCGGACGGTCTCGCCCTCGACGCGCGACGGATGGCGGCAGCATCCGAGGTGACGATCGCCCTCGACGCGGCGACGCTCGGCGACGATCCTCTGCGTGCGCTCGCGGGCGGGGAGGATCATGCCCTGCTGGCCGCCTTCCCTCCGGGGATGCTGCCGTCGGGGTTCCGCCCGATCGGCGAGGTGCGGGCCCGTGGCGATCACGACCTCCTTGTCGACGACGCTCCCGTCGATGTCTCGGGCTGGGATCCCTACCGTGACTGGGATTCGACGGCCGGCTGACCGGCGTCCACGCGAGCAGGCTGCGCCCACCACAGCGCGGTGTCGCCGTAGGACTTCTCGCGCACGAGCTCGAGTCCGGCCGAGTCGAGGTCGGGCGGCGTGGAACGGCGAGCCCGTTCGATGATCACCAGGGCGTCGGGCGCGAGCAGCGGCGCCAGACCCACGAGATCGGCGGTCATCGCGGCGTCGTCGAGGTCGTAGGGAGGGTCGGAGAAGACGAGATCGTACGGGCCTGTCGCGCGCTGGAGGAACGCGCGCACGCTGCTCTGGTGCACCCGGGCCGAGGGGACCCCCGCCTTGGCCACCGCAGCGGCGTTCCGCCGGATGAGCCCCGCCGCGGTCCGGCCCTGCTCGACGAGGTCGGCGCTCGCGGCTCCTCGGCTGAGGGTCTCCAGTCCGAGGGCGCCGGAGCCGGCGTACAGATCGAGCACGCGTGCGCCGATGATGACGTCGGCCGAGTCGAGACCGCCGAAGAGCGACTCCCGCACGCGGTCGCTGGTCGGTCGTGTTCCCGACGAGGGCACGTCGAGTCGCGCGCCTCCCGCCCTGCCCGCGATGATCCTCGTCACCTCCTCACGATACGACAGCCGCGGTGCACGTCGTGTCGGCGCCGCCTTCTAGACTCGGAGCATGTCGCTCACGCTCGATTCGTCGCTGGAGGACGCGCTCGGCGCGACACCCTCGAAGACGCTCGGTCGCGCGTTCGGCATGAAGACCGTCGGCGACCTGCTCTCGCACTATCCGCGGCGGTATGCCGACCCCGGCGAGCTCACGCCGATCCGAGAGCTCCCGATCGGTGAGACCGTGACGATCGTCGCCGAGGTGCTGTCCTCGAGTGCGCGGGCCATGCGCAACCGCCGTGGCGCGATGGTCGATGTGGTGATCGGCGATGGGATCGGCAAGATGTCGCTGACCTTCTTCGCGAAGAACCTGGGGGCGGCGAAGTGGCGCTCAGAAGATCTGGCGGTGGGGCGCCGTGGCGTATTCTCCGGCAAAGTCGGCGAGTTCAACGGCATGACCCAGTTCGCGCATCCGGAGTACGAGCTCTTCGACGACGAAGACGCGGCGCGGCGTCGCGCCGATGCCAGAGCGGCCGTGCTCATCCCCATCTACCCGGCGACGTCGACCCTGCAGACCTGGCAGATCGCGAAGTTCATGGCTCGTGTCCTCGATGCGGTCGATGACGTCCCCGAACCGCTCGCCGACGATGTGCGGGCGCGGGAGGAACTGCTGACGGCGCGAGAGGCGCTCGAACTGATCCACCGCCCCAAGACGCGCAATGACATCGATCCCGCGGTGCGCACCCTGCGCATGCACGAAGCTCTCACGCTGCAGACCGCACTGCTGCAGCAGCGCGATGCGGTGCGCTCGCTCTCGGCGACGGCCCGACCTGCCAGGCCCGGCGGGTTGCTCGAGCGATTCGACGCATCCCTGCCCTACGACCTCACCCCCGATCAGCAGACGGTCGGAGCGCAGGTCGCCGACGACCTCGTCGGCTCCTGGCCGATGAATCGCCTGGTGCAGGGAGAGGTGGGTTCGGGAAAGACGCTGGTGGCGCTGCGCGCGATGCTGCAGGTGGCCGAGTCCGGTGGGCAGGCGGCGCTCATCGCCCCGACCGAGGTGCTCGCAGGACAGCACCTGCGGTCGATCGCGAAGATGCTCGGACCCCAGCTCGGGCCCCTGGTCATGCCCACGCTCCTGACCGGTCAGATGCCGGCGGCGGAGCGCCGCAAAGCGGCGCTGCGGGTCGCCTCCGGTCAGGCGTTGATCGTGGTCGGCACACACGCCCTGCTCGGTGAGAAGACGACTTTCGCGGATCTCGGTCTGGTCGTCGTCGACGAGCAGCACCGTTTCGGCGTGGAGCAGCGCGAGGCGCTCCGCGCGAAGGGATCCAGCCCGCACGCTCTCGTGCTCACGGCCACGCCGATCCCTCGCACCGTCGCGATGACGGTGTTCGGCGACCTCGACACCTCGGTGATCCGCACGATGCCGAAGGGGAGAGCGGGGATCGAGTCGTTCGTCGCACCGCTCGCAGAGCACCCCGGCTGGTTCAACCGGGTCTGGGACAGGGCGGCCGAGGAGATCGCGCAGGGGCGGCAGGTGTTCGCCGTCTGCGCGGCGATCGACACCGCGAAGAAGACGGCCGAGTCGGGCGAGCAGCCGCTCGTGCAACCCGAGGGCGCGGCGGGCCCTCGGTGGGGCGTCGTGCAGCTCGATGAGGCGCTCGAGACGCACCCACGACTCGGAGGCGTGCGGCGGGCCGTGCTGCATGGACGCATGCCCTCGGACGAGAAGGACGCGGTGATGCAGGCGTTCGCCCGTGGGGAGATCGATCTGCTCGTGGCGACCACCGTGATCGAGGTGGGCGTCGACGTGCCGAATGCGTCGACGATGATCGTCCTCGACGCCGACCGGTTCGGAGTGTCGCAGCTGCATCAGCTGCGCGGCCGTGTGGGCCGAGGCGGGGTCCCCGGTCTCTGCCTGCTCGTGACCGAGGCGGAGTCCGGCTCGGTCGCCCGTGAACGGGTCGATGCGGTCGCCGCCACCCTCGACGGCTTCGCTCTCGCCGAGGTGGATCTCGAGCTCCGCGGTGAGGGAGACGTGCTCGGTGCCGCGCAGGCGGGGGTGCGCTCGTCGTTGAAGCTGCTGCGCGTGGTCAAGGACTCGGGGCTCATCGTCAGGGCGCGCGAGCTCGCCGAGAGCATCCTCGCCGCCGATCCCGATCTCGTGGCCAACTCGGGGCTGCGGTCGGCGATCGAGAGGCGTGTGACCGACGACGACCGCGCGGCACTCGCCAAGAACTGACCTGCGCACCATGTGCTTTAGGCTGGGGGGATGAGCAGTCGGATCGCCGTCGTCCCGGGTTCCTTCGATCCGCCGACCCTGGGTCATCTCGATGTGATCCGTCGTGCGGCCAAGCTGTACGACGAACTCCACGTGCTCGTCGTGCACAACCCGGGCAAGGAGGCGATGCTCCCGATCGCCCAGCGCATGTCGCTGATCGAGCAGTCCATCGCCGACGAGGGCATCGGCGACAACGTCGTGGTGGGCTCGTGGAGCATGGGCCTGCTGGTCGACTACGCGCGTGATGTGGGTGCCGGAGTGCTGGTCAAGGGCATCCGCTCTCAGATCGACGTCGCCTACGAATCGCCCATGGCGATCGTGAATCGTCATCTCGCCGACATCGAGACGGTCTTCCTGCTGCCGGATCCCGCCCACGCGCTGGTATCCAGCTCGCTGGTCAGGCAGGTCGCCGGACTCGGCGGCGATGTGTCGCCGTTCGTGCCACCCGCCGTCGCCGCGTTCCTCGACACCGGCTCGCGCGGCATCTAGAGCGCAGCCGGGCGCTGTCGCGCTCAGCCCGGAACCAGCCTCGCACGCCCAGGAGCCGGTACCATTGCGGGGTGCGTTCCCGAATGAATGGTCCTTTCGTCCTGCCCGTCCGCGACATCGTCCGTAGACCGGGCGAGATGCGCGAGCACGAGTTCTCGGTGACCCTGAAGGACGGTTGGGGGGAGGGGATCGTGGCCTTCGAGGCCGGTTCCGAGCTCGACCTCGACGTGCGTCTGGAGTCCGTCCACGAGGGCATCCTGGTGTCGGGAACCGCCGATGCGGAGTACTCCGGCGTGTGCGGTCGCTGCCTCATCGACATCACCCGGCCCGTCGAAGTCGAGTTCCAGGAGCTTTTCGCGTATCCTGGTGAGGAAGAAACTGACTTCGAGGTTCAAGACGACCACGTGGATCTTGAAACTCTGGTCAGGGATGCTGCCGTACTGGCACTTCCTTTTCAGCCGGTGTGTCAGCCGGATTGCCCGGGTCTCGACCCGGAAACGGGCGAGAGGCTGACCGAGAGCACCGGAACGGAGCACGCCGCTCCCATCGATCCTCGGTGGAGTGCGCTCCAGAACATCACAGACCAAGACGGCACGGAAGAATCTCGTGCCGCCGAGAAAGAAGAGAGCTAGTCATGGCTGGTAACCCCCCGAAGCGCAAGGTATCCCGTTCGAACACCCGCTCGCGCCGCGCGCAGTGGAAGGCGGCGCCCGTCGCGCTCGTCAAGACCGTCGAGAACGGCCAGGTCGTCTACAGCCGTCCGCACCAGGCGAAGGTCGTCACCGACTCGCAGGGCACCGAGCTGTTCCTCGAGTACAAGGGTCGCAAGGTCGCCGACGTCTGAGTCGCGACTTCACTACTGTGACGAAGGTCCCTGAGGGGACGAGACATCTCCCAGAGAAGCTCCGCGTCGATATCGACGCGGAGCTTCTGGAGTTGGCTCTCACCCATCGCTCCTACGCGTACGAGCATGGGGGAATCCCTCACAACGAGCGCCTGGAGTTCCTCGGCGATTCTGTGCTCGGTCAGGCCGTCACGGTGATGCTCTTCACCACACACCCCACGCTCGACGAGGGTGAGCTCGCCAAGCGGCGCGCCAGCGTGGTGTCGACGGTCGCCCTGGCGGAGGTCGCACGAGCCATCGGTCTCGGCAGCCATCTGCGGCTCGGCCGAGGCGAGGAGCAGACCGGCGGACGCGACAAGGACTCGATCCTCGCCGACACCATGGAGGCTGTGATCGGGGCGACGTACCTGTCGGCCGGCCCCGACGCCGCGACCGAGCTCGTGCTGCGGTTGACGGCACCGCTGCTGGCCGATCCCGAGCGCTACGGTGCCGCGATGGACCCGAAGACGAGCCTCCAGGAACTCGCGGCTCGCGCCGGATCCACTCCGCCCGTGTACTCGGTCGAGGCGAGCGGACCCGACCATGATCGTCGTTTCCTCGCGACGGTCGTCGTCGGCGATGTCGCGATGACCGGCAAGGGCAGCAGCAAGAAGACCGCCGAGATGGCCGCGGCGCTCAGCGCGTGGCGGCTGCTCAACGAGCGTGCCTGAGCTCCCCGAGGTAGAGGTCGTCAGAGCCGGTCTCGCTCCGGCAGCGACGGGGTCGCTGATCACCGCGGTCTCGGTCCTCGACGAGAGGGCGCTGACCCGTCACGCCGCCGGCGCGGCCGACTTCGTCTCCCGTCTCGAGGGCCGAACGTTCCGCGGAGCCGAGCGGCGGGGCAAGTTCCTCTGGCTGCCGCTCGACTCCGACGTCGATGCGGTGATCGCGCATCTCGGCATGAGCGGACAGATGCTCCTGCGTGCTCCGGATGCCGCAGCCGAACGTCATGAGCGGATCCGCATCTTCGTCGAGCATCCTCAGCACGGCGAGCTTGCGATCGTCTTCGCCGACCAACGCACCTTCGGCTCGCTCGCCGTCGATCGTCTGGTGCCGGATGGCCCGTCGCGCATCCCCACCCAGGTCGCGCACATCGCCAGGGACCCTGTCGATCCGCTGTTCCACGACGCCGAATTCATTCGCGCGCTGACACGCCGGCGGAGTGCCGTGAAGCGGGTGCTGCTCGACCAGCAGGTCATCAGCGGGGTGGGGAACATCTACGCCGACGAATCGCTGTGGGCTGCTCGCATCCACCCCGAGACTTCTGCCGATGCGCTCTCGACGGTGGCGGTGAAGCGGCTGCTCGCCGAGATCAGGATCGTGCTGGCGAAGGCACTCGCCGAGGGCGGGACGAGCTTCGACGCGCAGTACGTGAACGTGAACGGCCAGGCCGGCTACTTCGCCCACTCCCTCAATGCGTACGGGCGGGGCGGCCAGCCGTGCCCACGGTGCGGCACCCTGATCGTCCGGGAGGCGTTCATGAATCGCTCGAGCCACTACTGCCCGAGGTGCCAGCGACGCCGCTGAGCGCACGCCGACACCTCGGATGCCCGACCGTGTTCTGCGGACGATCCGGGCCGCGTCATACGGCCCGGAACGAGCGGCCCAGCAGCGGCGCGGTCGCCCGCGTGCTGGCCCAGACCAGCCCGATGCCGAGCGCCAGGACCCCGCCGATCGTGAGCAGGGATTCCGGCGCGACGATCACTGCGATGCCGAGTAGCGGGAACACCAGCACGGCCGCGCACAGGGCGGAACCGAGCGCGGTGATCAGCAGCGGCGACATGATCGCACGCTGACGGGCGCGGTCGACGGTCGAGACCGGCACCCCGAGCCGGTGCAGGCTCTGGTGCAGCTCACTCTGATCGAGGACGGCGGAGGCCTGATTCACTCCGACGGATGCGGCCACCATCAGGAACGAGGCGACGAGCGTGATGATGAGCCCGGTGCGCATGTCGACCGCGAGCGCGACGTCCGAGGCCGCGGCGGCCTCACCGCCGATCGCGTTGATCAGTGAGACGCCGGTTCCGGCGAACACGGCCATGAAGCTGGCCATGGCGATCCCGTTGACCTGACGCCAGGCGGCCTTGGGGGAGTCGAGCACCATGCGGGCCGCGAGCAGTCTCTCGGGTGTCTGCGCTCGACGGAGGTGACGTGAGGCGGTGATCTTGAGAACCCAGGGCCCGACGAGATTGAGCACCGCGAGCGCGAGCGCGAACGTGGCCGCGAGCACGGCGATCGTGACGGCGAGACCCGCGACCGTGGGGAAGACCTTCACGACCGCGAAGGCGACTGCGATGACCGCGATCCCGATGACGGCTCGAACCCAATGCACGGGGGCGGCCGTCGCCCGCAACCGCACGCCCAGCGGCGAGATGATCACGCGCCGGAGTCCGAGCGCGGAGCTTCCTGCAGCTACGACGAGGATCCCACCGACGACGGCGGCGATGCCGAGCGGCCTCAGCAGCACGGCATCGAGGCCGAGGGCGGCGCCGCGGAAGGGGATCAGCCCGATCAACGGCGAGATCAGCAAGTAGGCGAGCACGCCGGCGATCGCACCAGCGGCGGCGACGATCACCGACTCGATCACCGTGGCGATCCCCACGCCCATCGGCGTGACTCCGAGCAGACGCAGGGTGGAGAGCCGCTCATCCCTCCGACGTGCGGAGAGTCGCGCCGCGGCACCGCCGAGGGTCGTCAGCGGCACCACCAGCAGTACGAGAGCGATCGCGGCCAGCGCCTGATAGAGCGGGGCGAATTCGTCGGTCCATCCCCAGAACGACTGAGCGCCGCCGACGACGGTGAGCACGAGGGCGGTCACGACGCCGAAGGCGACGACGGGAAGCACCACCACGCCGGTCTGCTCCTTCGTGGGACGCAGGAGCAGCGCGAGCACGTTCGGGTTCATGCCGACACCCCCGCCGACACGACCATGCCATCGCGGACCGCGATGATCCGCGAGCACCGTGCGGCGACGTCGGCGTCGTGGGTGACGACAAGCAGGGTTCGCCCCTGACCGGTCGTCGACCACAGGAGCGCGTCCATCACCTCCTGCGACGTGTGCGAGTCCAGGGCGCCTGTCGGCTCGTCGGCGAACACCAGATCGGCGCCGGTCGCCTGGGCGCGTGCGATCGCGACGCGTTGCGCCTGGCCGCCGGAGAGTTCGCCGATGCGGCGATCCTCCATTCCGGCGAGACCGAGTGCGGCGAGCCAGGCGGCGGCGTGAGTGACGGCATCCGCTCTCTTGACGCCGTTGATCATCGAGGCGAGTGCGACGTTCTCGACGGCGGTCAGCTCGGGGATGAGCAGACCCTGCTGGAAGACGAAACCGAACCGCTCCCGCCTCAGGCGCGAGCGCGCGGACTCGCCGAGGGCGGACAGCTCGATCGGCGCACCGGTCGCCGGATGATACGTGACGGCGCCGGTCTCAGGGACGATGATGCCGGCGAGCACGTGCAGCAGAGTGGATTTACCCGACCCCGATGCGCCCATGATGGCGACGGATTCGCCGCGGGCGATGGACAGATCGACGCCGGCGAGAGCATGTGTCTCGCCATAGGTCTTGGTCAGGGTGTGCGCATCGAGGACGGAATTGTTCATGTGTCCAGCCTCGCGGCAGGCACCCGATCGGTGCATCGGCCGGGGGGATGATCCGCCGCGCGCCGAGTACACCGATCGGATGACCTTCACAGACGCCTCTGCCATGCCCCCGAGTACGAGACCGGAACGAAGCCGAGGGCCTCGTTGATGCTCAGCATCGGACGGTTCTCCTCGGCATTGAAGGTCGAGACCGTCGGCGACTGGGGCATGACCTCGCGCCAGTGCAGGAGGTTCACGGTCTTCACCAGTGCACCCAGGCGGTGACCTCGGTGCGCGCTCGAGACCAGTGTGCCGAACTGATGGGTCGCTCCCGTACGGTCCGCCCCGATGAGCAGCTCGTTGTAAGCGACGATGTCACCCGTGGAGATGTGTTGCACGGCCACGATCGAGAGGGCTTGGCCGGCGCCGGCGAGGCGTCTCTCCCGGCGCTCCACCCGGTCGGCGTCCCAGACCTCGGCGACGAAGTCCATGTCTCCGCTCGGCGCGTCGGTCGAGAGACGTGCGAGGATCGCCGCGTATCCCGCGCGGAGCTCCGGGGGAGTCGGCGCCATCCATTGCAGAACGCGATAGTCGTCGCCGGCGGCCGACTCGGCAGCCAGCCTCGCCGCCTGCAGGGGTGCCGGGTCCGTGCGGAGATCGAACTCGCTGTTGCGCTCGACCTGCTCGAGTTCGTACCCCCGTCCCTCCAGGAGGTCGGAGAGGGGGATCGCCGGGATGCGCCCCCATCCGGTGCGCGGCGCGAGCATGCGCTTCGTCTCGATGGGGCGATGCAGCGACCAGATCTGCACCAGCGAGCGATCGCGGGCGCGAGCCTCGATCTCGGCCAGATCGAGCAGGGCGTCCTCGACTCCGTGCCCCCAGTACCGCTCGGGCACCATCAGGTCGACCTCCGCGGCGTGCGCGTCGGCCTCCTGGGCGTAGTCGATCGTGATCATGCCGACGATCTCGTCTCCGCGCCGCGCGACGAAGCCCGTGTGGAGGGTGTCGGTCCCGTCCTGCCATCCGGCCAGCAGCTGAGCGGCGTCAGGAGCGAGATCCGGGAGACCCACGGACTCGTCGCAGATCTGCCGGTTGAGCTCGGCGTAGGCCCGGAAGTCCGCGGCATCCTCGTCGCCGAGCGCGCTCGGCACGGTCAGCGGGGAGATGATCGGCGCGATCTCGATCGTGGTCATGACAGGTCCTTCTTCCAGGCGCCCTCGTAGGCGATGGCGGTGAAGCCCATGGCCTCGTTGATGGCGAGCATGGGCCGGTTCTCCTCGGCGTTGTAGGTGATGATGTCCGTCGACTCCGGTGCGACGTCGATCCACGACAGCAGCGCGGCGCACTTCACCAGCTGGCCGAGACGGTGGCCACGGTGTTCTTTCAGGACGAGAGTGTCGTGCTGATGCGTCGTGCCCGTGCGGTCGGGCCCGATGCCGAGCTCGGTGAAAGCCGCCAGCGCACCCGTCTCGAGGTGCTGTGCGACCGTGACCTGGTATGTCTGGCCCATTTCGGCCAGACGAGCCTCACCCGCGATCAGGCGGTCCGCATCCCACGCCTCTTCGTCGGCTTCGAGATCGGCCGAGGGGGCGTCGGTGGACATGCGCGACTTGAGCCATGCGTAGCCGTCCCGGTGCTCGGGTGGGGTGGGCGCCATCCACTGCCGCACTCGATATCCCGGCGCATGAGCCTCCGCCTCCTCGAAGAGCGAGGCCGCGAGTGCGCGCGCACCGGCGGTCAGATCGAGGCGGCTCACCCGATACACCTGCTCGAGCGTGAAGCCGTGGCGCCGCAGGAACCGTGCGACATGGTCGTCCGGCACGCTTCCGAACCCGGTGCGCGCCTCCAGCCGGGCGCCGTCGCTCGCCTGCTGCTCGGTCCAGTCCTGGATGACGGTGCGACCGTGCTCGCGCACGACTGCTTCCAGATGGGGCAGGATGGCCGTCCCGATACCGCGACCCCACGCCCGTGGGTGCAGTTCGATCGAAGCGTTGGACACCTTCGACCCCTCTTCGTGAGGGATGTCGACCACTGCGCGACCGACCATCTCGCCGGAGACGCGCACGATCCACGCGACCGTGCTCCGTTCCCTGCGGGAGCGGAGCAGAGGCAGCAGGGCCTCGGGGGTGAGGTCCTGCTCCGTGCGGCCCGTCAGCTCGCGGTACACCTCGTTGCGCACGCGGGTCAGCTCGCGGAACTCGTCCGCGTCCGCGGCATCCGCTCGTGCCGGCAGCACGAGCGGATGCAGCGTCGCGTCCTCGATCAGAGAGATGCTCATCTGTGGCCTCCAGGTCAGCGCAGCTGACGCTGCAGGTCGTAGGTGAGCAGAGCGAACGATTCGGCGGGGGTCCGCCCGCGTCGTTCGAGATGCAGCGAGTCGTACGCGGTGGGAGATGCGACGCGATGCTCCCGCCGCGGTCGTTGCGCCCGCTGCAGCAGCCAGAGGCCGATTCGCAGTGACAGTCGATCCGAGAGGGCGAGACGACGCAGCTCGTCGGGGGCGGGGAGATGGAGGACCAGCTGGTCCTCGGTATCGGGCGGATGGGTGAGGTTGCGGTGCAACGTCGTGTTCACGATGTGTCCTTCGAGAGTGTGTGCGGAGCGAGAAGCAGCGCAGGCGCCGTCGACGCGGAGTCTGGGCGCTGTGCTGCGGCGCGCGATCCGGGCTGCGCCGAAGAGGCGACCGCCGGATGCGGCGGGGATCCGTGCTCCGAGGCGGAGCAGAGGGTGGGCGTGCGTACACGCGTCGGAGGAGCCCGAGACGGGCAGAGCGCTGCGGATGCCGCTGCGCGGGATCCTCGGCTCTACGAGAGAGAGCTGGTGCGGACGCCGGCGGCTACCGAATGCGCAAGACGCGGCGCGAACGGCGCGGCGAGGCCAGTGGCCTGTGCAGTGATTGTGATCATCATCGGTAACCTCCTTTCGTGTGGCGATCCGCAGGTTACGGTAGCGACACCCGGGCGTGTCCGTCAAGCACGGACGTGTCCGGTCGGCGTGTCGCGACGAGGTCGAGTTCGTCGTCGACCAGCGCGGGATGCCTGTCGTGCCGCGTGATTCCGGTAGCGTATGGGCGTGATCCACCCCGGAAGCGCGGTACGCGCATGCACCTGAAGAGCCTGACCCTCAAAGGGTTCAAGTCCTTCGCGCAGCCCACGAGCTTCGTCTTCGAACCGGGTGTCACCTGCATCGTCGGACCCAACGGCTCCGGCAAGTCGAATGTCGTCGACGCCCTTGCCTGGGTGATGGGCGAACAGGGTGCCAAGACACTGCGCGGCGGCAAGATGGAGGACGTCATCTTCGCCGGCACCTCGACGAGGGGGCCGCTGGGGCGCGCCGAGGTGCAGCTCACGATCGACAACAGCGACGGCGCGCTGCCCATCGAGTTCGCCGAGGTGACGATCAGCAGGACGCTGTTCCGCAGCGGCTCGAGCGAGTACGCCATCAACGGGGAGACCTGCCGTCTGCTCGACCTGCAGGAACTGCTCAGTGACTCCGGGCTCGGGCGCGAGATGCACGTGATCGTCGGGCAGGGTCGTCTGGACACCGTGCTGCAGGCGTCCCCCGAGGACCGTCGCGGCTTCATCGAAGAAGCCGCGGGCATCCTCAAACATCGACGGCGCAAGGAGAAGACGCTCCGCAAGCTCGATGCGATGGAGACGAACCTCACCCGCCTCAGCGACCTCGCGGGGGAGATCCGCCGACAGCTCAAGCCCCTCGGGCGCCAGGCCGAGGTCGCTCGAGAGGCCGCGACGATCGCTGCCGTGGTCCGTGATGCCAAGGCGCGTATCTTCGCCGACGACGTGGTCGCACTGCGTACCGCGTTGGCGGACCACACCCGTACGGAGCACGAGCGGCACACCGAGCGTCTGGTGCTGTCGGATCAGGCCGAGGCCGTTCGAGCCGGCATCGCGCGACTCGAACAGGATCAGAACTCCGTCGCGGTCGACCAGGCACGCGGCGTCGCTTTCGGACTCGAACAGGTTCAGGAGCGGATGCGCGGTCTGTACACGCTCGCCAATCAGCGGCTCGCGCTCCTCGGATCCGAGGAGGACGATGCGGCCGTGGCCTCCGTCACCGTGACGCAGAGCACGATCGACGATGCGAAGGACGAGATCACCGAGATCTCCGCCGGACTCGGCGATGCTCAGGAAGCAGCGACGGCGGCGAGCAGGGAGGTCGTGCTGGCGCGTGCCGAGCTCGACACCCTCGACGTCGACATCGCCGAGCAGAGCGCTCTGGTCTCGGCCTACGACATGCGCATCAGCTCTCTTCGGGGAACGGCCGATGCTGCGGCCTCCGCTCTGGCCGCCGTGCGTGGTGCCGTGCTGCGCCAGGAGAATGCGCTCGAGGCCGCCGAGAACCGCCGTCGTGAGGCCGCGGAGGCACTCGAGGCGATCGACGATGCCGAGGCACCCGAGGGGACGGCCGCCGAGCATTCCGCTGCGTACGAGACGGCACAACGCGCGGCGACGGCTGCGGAGACCGAGCGGGAGGCACTGCGCGAGCGGCTGCACGCGGCGGAGCGGGAGGTCGATGCGCTCACCGCGAAGTCCGCCGCACTCGGCAGCGCCCTGGCCATCTCGGGCGGCGCGGCAGAGATCGTCAAGAACGGTGGTGACGGCATCCTCGGTCTGGTCGGTGATGCGGTGCAGGTCAGAGCCGGATTCGAGGCGGCGATCGCTGCGGTTCTCGGCCCGCTCGCCGAGGGGGTGCTGGTCGGCGATTCCGCCGATGCCTTCTCCCTCGCCCACGATGCGGCCGCACAGCGCAGGGGAGTGGTCGACTTCGTGGTCGCCGATGCCCCGCGACCGACGGTCGATCTTCCCGTTCTCGAGGGCGTGACGCCCGCGGTCGACACGGTCACCGCACCTGACGGAGTGCTCGGGATCCTGTCGCACGTGCTGATCGCAGACGGGCTCGACGCCGCCCGCAGCGCCCGCGCCGCACTCGATGCCACAGGCGACACCACCACGACGATCGTCACCACCGGAGGCGATGTCGTCACCGCACAGACTCTGCGCACAGGGTCGGGCGGCGAGCGATCCCGACTCGAGCTCGCGGCCGAGCGCGACGCCGCGAACGAGCGGCTCGCTGAGGTGCAGGTGATCGTCGACACGCTGCGCGAGGCGCGCGAGGAGGCGAACGAGGCCGTCGAGGTCTCTCGTCGACATGCCAAGGACGCGCTGCGTGCTCTGCGCGAGCACGACGCAGCGCTCGCCAGTCACGCCGAGCAGGTGAACCGCATCACGGTCACACACGAGTCGGCGGTCGCCGAGTGCGAGCGCCTGGAGGCCGGACTGGAACAGGCGCAGAAGGCGGTCGAAGACGCCGCGGCGAAGGCGGAGTCCACGAAGGCGGAGTTGGACGCGGCAGTGTCGGCGCCGCGTCCGGTGCTCGACGCATCCGCGCGAGACGGTCTTCTGGAGACCCTCGAGCTCGCTCGCGAGGCCGAGGTGCGGGCGCGACTCGACATCGAGACGCTCCGTGAGCGCGTACGTGCGGCGCAGTCGAGGGTCGCGAGCCTGGAGCGACAACGCGAACAGGAGCGGGACGCCGCGGCCGAGGCCGCCCGCCGCGCGGTCGTCAGGCGGGCGCAGCGCGAAGCCGCCGCCGGTGTCGCGTCGGAGCTGCCGCGGATCCTGGATTCGATAGATCGGTCCGTCACCGAGGCGAGGGTCGTGCTGGCCGAGGCCGAAGCCGCGCGCTCGGCGCAGAACGAGGAGCTCACCGCACTGCGCGCGCAGGAATCGTCGTTGCGGGAGCGTCTCGCAGGACTGACGGAGAGCGTCCACGGACTCGAACTGCAGATCCACGAGAAGAAGCTCCACCTCAACAGCCTGCTCGAGCGCGTCGCGTCCGAACTCGCACTGGACGAAGATATTCTCGTTACGGAATATGGCCCGGATCAGCTTGTTCCACGCGACCCCGGTGCGGCGGCCAGCGATGGCGACCAGGCGGACGACCCGGCGATCCCGTTCGATCGCCGCATCCAGCAGCGTCGACTCGCTGATGCCGAACGCAAGCTCGCTCAGCTCGGTCGCGTCAATCCGCTTGCCCTGGAGGAGTTCGCAGCCCTCGAGCAGCGGCACGCGTTCCTGACCGAGCAGCTGGCAGATCTGACGCAGACCCGTCAGGATCTGCTGACCATCATCGCGGACCTCGACGAGCGCATGCAGATCATCTTCGCGAGCGCATTCGAGGACACGAAGCGAGCGTTCGGCGAGGTGTTCCCCCTGCTGTTCCCCGGCGGGTCGGGCAGCATCTCGCTCACCGACCCCGACAACATGCTGACGACGGGCATCGAGGTCTCCGTGCGACCTGTCGGCAAGAAGATCGAGAGGCTCTCGCTCCTCTCCGGTGGCGAGCGCTCACTCGCGGCGGTGGCGCTTCTGGTCGCCATCTTCAAAGCGCGGCCGAGCCCGTTCTACATCCTCGACGAGGTCGAGGCGGCTCTCGACGACGCGAACCTCGGCCGGCTCCTGACCGTGTTCGAACAGCTTCGCGAGAGTTCCCAGCTCCTCGTCATCACGCATCAGAAGCGCACGATGGAGATCGCGGATGCGCTGTACGGCGTCTCGATGCGCCAGGACGGCGTCTCGGCCGTCGTCGGTCAGCGTGTCGGCGACCGCGCTGCCGTCTGACCCGGCATCCGTTCGGGCGCCCTGATCACGACAGATTCGGATTCATTCGGGCACGGATTCGCCCGCTCCCGAACACGGACTCGCCCGCTCCCGGGCACGGATGCGGATGCTGCGCCACGCCACGCCGACCGGAGCCTCCGATCCCCGGCGCGCCGCATCCGTCATCCGAAGTCGTGCTCAGGATGCGGCCGCCGATGGTGTGCTGGATCGTCAGGCGCGGAGATCCGCGGCGAACCTGCTGACGAGTTCGCGGAAACCCGGAGCATCCTGCGGTCTGTGCCCGTGACCGCTCAGGATCTCGTGGGTGGCGCCCCCATGCGTGAGGTCGGCGGCGATCTGCTCATACTCGTCGTTCCAGCCGCCGGTCACGACCAGGGTCGGGATGCCGTGCACCATCCGCTCGCGCACTCCGTGGCCCCAGGGAAGAGCCGTCCGGGCCCAGTGCCGCGCGAGAGCCTGTTCCCTGTCCCACAGCTCGGGCCGGAATGACCCGCCGAACATGACTGGGCGCAGCATCATCCAGAAGCCACGGACATCGCCTGCTGCGGCCAGTGCCCGAGCCTCGGTGACGATGGCGATGTGGCGTTCGATGGACGGGTGCCCGCGGGAGATGTCATACAGTGCCGGCTCGACGAGGACCATCCCGGCCACGTCGAGGTGAGCGGCGGCGAGCACAGTCGGTACCGCGCCGATGGAGTGAGCGACGAACAGCGTTCGAGCATGCGCTCGTGTCGACAGCAGCTCGCTCACCTGCGTGGCGATCGCGCTGTCGGGGGTGAACGAGACGAAGTCGCCGTCCGCGGCGTCGAGTCTCGGCCATGCGTCCGTGCCACGCCGTCCGGCCCCATGGACGAACACGTGTTCGGGAGGCATCTCAGGATGGTACCCGTAGGCTGGACCCATGGCGGAGAAGTCCTGGTCCCTCACCCGTGCACTGCGCGGGATGTTCGTCAAGCCCACGATCGACGAGACGACGTGGGAAGACCTCGAGACGGCGCTGATCACGGCGGACTTCGGTCCGGACATCAGCGAGCGCGTCGTCGACGAACTGCGTGAGAAGGTCGAGCGTTTCCGCACCACCGATCCGCAGGATCTGCAGCGCATGCTCCGCGAGACGCTCGAGGAACATTTCGCGAAGTTCGATACCACGCTGAAGCTCACCGAACGGCCGGCCGTGGTGCTCGTCGTCGGGGTGAACGGCGTCGGCAAGACCACGACCATCGGCAAGTTCACCAAGTTCCTCCGCGGATTCCAGCGCAGCGTGGTCGTCGGCGCTGCCGACACGTTCCGCGCGGCCGCGGTCGACCAACTGGCCACCTGGGCGCAGCGCGGCGGCGCCGCCATCGTACGCCCCCAGCAGGAGGGGCAGGATCCGGCATCCGTCGCCTTCCAGACCATCGAGTACGCCAAGCGCGAGGGCATCGAGATCGCGATCATCGACACCGCGGGCAGGCTGCACACCAAGGGCGGTCTGATGGACGAGCTCACCAAGATCCGTCGGGTCATCGAGAAGCAGGCTCCGATCAGCGAGGTGCTGCTGGTGCTCGATGCCACCACGGGTCAGAACGGCGTCATGCAGGCCGAGGCGTTCCTCGAGCACGCGGGGGTGACGGGGCTGGTCCTCACCAAGCTCGACGGCTCCGCCAAAGCAGGTTTCGTCCTCGCCGTCCAGGAGCGCACCGGCATCCCGGTCAAGCTCCTCGGACAGGGCGAGGGAATCGACGATCTCACCGGATTCACCCCCCATGTCTTCGTCCAGTCGCTCGTCGGCTGACGACGGGACTACCGCCGCGAGCACGAGGCTGGTTTCATAGCGTTATGGCGATCGAACACGACTACTTCGGACTCCTGTCGTCAGGACCCGACGGCTCGATCTTCTGGTCGGAGACCGTGGAACTCGGTGACCAGAGCGTCACCGTCGATCTCACGGCCCCTGATCAGGACGACGTCTCCACTGACGCCCTCGACATCGCAGCGTCGCTGATCGCCGGGCTGGAGAGCGTCGACGACACCTCCCGCCGTGGGATGCTCGCAGAGGTCGACGACCGCACCAGCGAGGTGACCGAGTACATCCTGCAGCAGCAGGAGGCGTACGGCGACGAGCTGGAGGATGTGCTGGTCGATGTGAGCGGCGATGCCGCCGTCGACATCATCCGCTCGCTGCGGCTGATGAGCATGACGATCCTGGCCGACGAGCACGGAGGATCCGAGCCGTTCGCCGTGCTCGAGTACGCACTCGACGCCGGCACCACAGACGATGTGCTGCTCGTGAACCTCGGTTCCGACGGCAGCGTGCAGTCGGTGATGAGTGCCGACTGAGAGGTCGGCACGGGTGGGACTCCGTATGACGGAAGCCGCCGCTCAGACGGCCTGAGCGAACCCGAGGTCGGCGCTCTCGGCGATATGCGCGAGGTGCGGGGGGATCTCCCGTCCCTTCGACACCATCGACTGGGCCCACAGGCGACCGGCGCGGTATGACGAGCGCACCAGGGGACCGGCGAGCACGCCGAGGAAGCCGATCCGCTCCGCCTCCTCCTTGAACTCCACGAACTCTGCGGGCTTCACCCACCGGGAGACCGGCAGGTGCCGAGGCGACGGGCGCAGGTACTGGGTGATGGTGATGATGTCGCACCCGGCGTCATGCAGGTCCTGCAGCGCCTGCACCACCTCCTCCGGTTCCTCGCCCATGCCGAGGATGAGGTTGGACTTGGTGATCAGGCCCGCGGTGCGCCCCTGGGTGAGCACGTCGAGTGAGCGCTCGTACCGGAATGCCGGACGGATGCGCTTGAAGATGCGGGGCACCGTCTCGACATTGTGCGCGAACACCTCGGGACGCGCGTCGAAGATCTGGTCGAGGAATGCGGGATCCGCGTTGTGCTCGTTCGCCAGCAGCTCGACACCCGTGTTCGGGTTGAGCTCGTGGATCCTGCGGACGGTCTCGGCGTTGAGCCATGCGCCGGTGTCGGGGAGGTCGTCGCGGGCCACGCTCGTGACTGTGGCGTAGCGGAGGTTCATGCGCGCCACGCTCTCGGCGACCCGGCGCGGTTCGTCGGTGTCGTAGGCGTCGGGCTTGCCCGTGTCGATCTGGCAGAAGTCGCAGCGTCTCGTGCACTGCGAGCCGCCGATCAGGAACGTCGCCTCGCGGTCCTCCCAGCATTCGAAGATGTTGGGGCAGCCGGCCTCCTGGCAGACGGTATGGAGGTCTTCGCTCTTCACCAGCGAATGCAGAGCCGTGTACTCGGGCCCCATCTTCGCCTTGGTCTTGATCCATTCGGGCTTGCGCTCGATGGGGGTCTCCGCGTTGCGGATCTCGAGGCGGAGGAGCTTGCGTCCCTCGGGTGCGGCGGTCATGCGGGAACTCCTGCGTGGTGGGCGGTCGAGTACTCGGCGAGGAAGGCGGCGGACACGGCGTCGACGATGTCGGCGGGGGAGAGGTCAGCTCCGACGACCTCGCTCACAGTCGTGACGCCCGCGTCGGTGATGCCGCAGGGGATGATGCCTCCGAAACCGGCGAGGCTGTTGTCGCAGTTGATCGCGAAGCCGTGCATGGTGACGCCCTGCTGCACACGCACACCGATCGCGGCGACCTTGTCCTCCGAGAGGGGGCGACGCACCCAGACGCCGCTCCGGCCGTCGACCTGATATCCGTCGACACCGAATGGGCGCAGCACGTCGATCAGCACGCGTTCGAGACGACGCACATGGGCCACGACGTCCATCGGCTCAGGGAGGCGGACGATCGGATACCCGACGAGCTGCCCCGGGCCGTGCCAGGTGATCTTCCCACCGCGATCGACATCGATGACGGGCGTGCCGTCGTGGGGTCTCTCCTGTGGTTCCGTGCGCTTGCCCGCCGTGTACACGGCCTCGTGTTCCAGAAGGATGAGCGTGTCGGGGCGAACGCCTGAGACCACGTCGGCGTGCACGCGGCGCTGCAGATCCCATCCCTCGGCATAGGGGATGCAGTCAGGCGCGAGGCCCGGAGTCAGGATGTCGAGCGTGGTCATGTCACTCCCACTCGGGATAGATGGATTGCGTCTAACAATACCCTCATCTGTGATCCGCGTCACCGTGACGCGTCGCGCGGTAGCGTGTGAGCATGACCAGCACGAGCCGCGCCGGACGCCCCAGGGCGTCATCCCGCGAGACGCTGGCCGACGCTGCATGCGAGCTCTTCCTCGAGCGCGGCTACGACGCGACCTCCGTGGCTGACATCACCCAGCGGGCAGGGGTGAGCCGGTCGAGCTTCTTCAACTACTTCTCCTCGAAGAGCGACGTGCTGTGGTCGGGCTTGGACGACCGGATCGCGGCAGCGGTCGATGACCTGAGCGCCGTGCCGCAGGATCGCCAGGGAAGCGAGGTCCGGCGGATCCTCACGACCCTGGTCGCGGACTTCGCACCGGACAGTCTTGCCCTCGCCATGACGAACGCGTCCGCGATGGGGCTCGACGATGAACTGGTGCAGGATGCGGCGCTGCGCCAGGCACGGCTCTCGGCGGCACTTCGAGACCTCGCCCTGCGGTCGGGCGTCGCCGCGGTGGCCGCGGACATCGTCGCCGCCACCTGGTCGGCGGCCGTCCTCGCGGCAGTGCGGGCATGGGCGGAGAGCGGCGCCGGGCGGGGCACGGTCTCGGAGAGGTTCGACGACGCGGTGCAGGCCGTCGACGCGCTGCCCTGGCGGGCGTCGACGCGCTGACCGCGTTCGCGCGCATCCCGCGCCGAGATCTGTCTCCGAGTCGCGTAAACTCGGTGTCACCATGGCTACCTTTGGCACGCTCTCCGATCGGCTCACCGAGACCTTCCGCAATCTGCGCACGAAGGGAAAGCTCACCGCGGCCGACGTCGACGGCACAGTGCGCGAGATCCGTCGCGCACTGCTCGATGCCGACGTCGCGCTCGTCGTCGTCAAGGAGTTCACTGCGAAGGTGCGCGAGCGAGCACTGGGTGATGAGGTCAACAAGGCGCTCAACCCGGCGCAGCAGGTCGTGCAGATCGTCAACGAGGAGCTCGTCCAGATCCTGGGCGGAGAGCAGCGCCGCCTGCGGTTCGCCAAGACCGCGCCGACCGTGATCATGCTCGCAGGACTGCAGGGCTCAGGAAAGACGACCTTCGCCGGCAAGCTCGCCAAGCAGCTCGAGGGAGAGGGGCACACGCCTCTGCTCGTCGCCGCCGACCTGCAGCGTCCGAACGCCGTCAACCAGCTGCAGGTCGTGGCCGCGCAGGCGGGCGCCACGGTCTACGCCCCCGAACCCGGCAACGGCGTCGGTGACCCGGTGCGCGTGTCACGCGACGGCGTCGAGCATGCGCGTCGTCACCAGCACGATGTCGTCATCATCGACACCGCCGGTCGTCTCGGTGTCGATGCCGAGCTGATGAAGCAGGCTTCGGACATCCGCAAGGCGACAGACCCCGACGAGGTGCTCTTCGTCATCGACGCGATGATCGGTCAGGATGCGGTCAACACCGCGAAGGCCTTCCAGGAGGGTGTGGACTTCACCGGCGTCGTGCTCTCCAAGCTCGACGGTGACGCGCGCGGTGGTGCAGCGCTGTCCGTCGCCTCGGTGACCGGCCGGCCGATCATCTTCGCCTCGACCGGCGAGCGACTCGAGGACCTCGAGCCCTTCTACCCCGACCGTATGGCGAGTCGCATCCTCGACCTCGGTGACATCCTCACCCTCATCGAACAGGCCCAGCAGGCCTTCGATGAGGAAGAGGCCGTCAAGATGGCCGAGAAGCTCGCCACCGAGCAGTTCACCCTCGAAGACTTCCTCGACCAGCTTCAGCAGATGAAGAAGATGGGATCGATGAAGAAGATGCTGGGGATGCTCCCCGGCATGGGGCAGATGAAGCAGCAGCTCGATGACTTCGATGAGCGCGAGATCGATCGCACCGAGGCCATCATCCGGTCGATGACGCCGGGCGAGCGCCGCAACCCGAAGGTCCTGAACGGATCGCGTCGGCTGCGCATCGCGCGCGGCTCAGGGATGACGGTCACCGACGTCAATCAGCTCGTGCAGCGCTTCGACCAGGCGGCCAAGATGATGAAGACCGTCGCACGCGGAGGCACACCGAACATTCCGGGTATGGGATCGATGCCCGGAATGGGCAAGCCCGGCGCGTCGTCGAAGCGCGGCAAGAAGGGCAAGTCCGCCGCCGGTTCTCGCTCCGGTAACCCCGCGAAGCGCGCTGCCGAGAACGCGGGGATCGCGCCGTCTTCGTCGCCGACGGGATCGGGCTTCGGCCTCGGCGGTGCGAAGGCGCCCAGCGAAGCCGACCTCGCCGAGATCCAGAAACTGTTCGGCAAGGGCTGACGCTCAGGCGCGAGGGCGGCGCAGCGCTCCGAGCTGCCCCGCGACGAGAGCCAGCAGGACGAGTGCGAGGCCGACCGTCTGCACAGGAGCGAACCTCTCTCCGGCGACCAGCGTGCCCAGAATCGCTGCGACCACGGGGGAGAGCAGCGCGAGCAACCCCGGCGCGATCACCGGCAGCTGCTGGATGCCGCGGAACCAGAGCGTGTACGCGAGCAGGCCGCCGACGCTCCCGAGCCACAGGTAGCCGAGGGCTGCAGTGCCGTCGATCGCCGGGGGGAGACCTTCGAACATGAGCGTGAGCGGCAGCAGAAAGAGCCCACCGGCGGTCAGCTGCCAGCCCGCATACGCGACAGGGCCGACGCCGGACGGCCGACCCCAGCGTTTGGTGAGAACCATCCCGAGAGCGGTCGCGGTCACGCCCCCGGTCGCCGCGAGCACACCGAGCAGGTCGAGCGATGCCGCCGGACTCAGCACGATCAGTGCCACGCCGGCCGCGCCTACGACGGCGGCAGTCGCCGCCGTCGGGCGGATGCGCTCCTGCACGACGAGTGCGCCCAACGCGAGGATGATCAGTGGCTGCACGCCGGCCACGGCGGCGGCGACACCTCCGGGCAGCCGCTCTGCAGCGACGAAAAGGAGCGCGAAGAAGGCGCCGATGTTGAGGATGCCGAGGATCACGGCTTTGCCCCACCAGCCCCCACGCGGCAGCGTGCCGCCGATCGCGAGAGCGATGATGCCGGCGGGGAGAGCCCTCAGCACGCCTGCCAGAAGGGGATGACCTGCGGGGAGGAGCGCGGTCGTCACCAGGTACGTGGTGCCCCAGGAGATCGGGGCCAGCGCAGTGAGGAGGAGTGTCGCGGTGCGGTTCATCCTTCCATCGTGGGATGCACCTTCGAATGAGTCCAATGCATGCTTGTCACCGAAGACATGAGGATAGATCATGGATACATGGAACTGCAGCAGCTGAGGTACGTCATCGAGGTCGCCGCGACGTCGAGCTTCACCCGCGCGGCGGAGCGATGCTTCGTGACGCAATCCGCTCTCAGCCATCAGGTGGCAGCACTCGAGCGCGAGCTCGGAGAGCGTCTGTTCGTCCGATCGAGTCGCAGCGTCCGCGTCACCGAGGCGGGGGAGGCCTTCCTCGAGCACGCGCGCACCGCAGTCGCCGCGGCAGAGAACGCCAGGGATGCGGCGAGCTCGGCAGGAGGACGGGTCGTGGGCACGCTCCGTCTGGGCATCATCCCCACGGTCACCGCGCTCGACGTGCCCGCGCTCATCGCGCGATTCCGCTCCGCCCATCCGGACGCCAGGGTCGAGCTCACCGTCGGGAACAGCGACGCGCTCGTCGACGCGCTGCGCCGGGGCGAGCTCGATGCCGCACTGCTCGGCCTGCGGCCAGGCGTGGAGCCTCGCGGCGTCGCGGTGCGTGAGCTCTCGCGGGAGCGGCTCGTGGCAGCGGTGCCGCGAGCACATCGCCTGGCTGGGCGCCGGCGCGTGCGCCTGGCCGACCTCGCGGACGAGACCTTCGCGGACTTCCCGTCCGGCACGTCGGGGCGCGCGCAGAGCGACGCCGCATTCGCTGCGGCGGGCATCGCGCGTGACGTGGCCTTCGAGGCGGACTCTGCCGCGCTCATGCTCGGACTCGTGAGCGCCGGGGTCGCCGTGACGCTGCTGGCGCCGGGGGCGGTCGCCTCCGCCGCCTCCGGCGTGGTCGCCGTCGCGGTGTCCGACGGGCCGGAGCGGATCGAGTACGCGGCGTGGGACGCCCGCTCGCCACGCGGTGTCACATCCGCTCTGCTCCGCGCGATCGAGGGGCTCGCCCCGGTCGGGAGAGACGCGGCGACCCCTGACGACGAAGCGGGCCCCGACGACGAAGCGGGCCCGGACGACGAAGCGGGCCCGGAGGAATCCTCCGAGCCCGCTCCCTCACGACACTGAGGTCACTTCACGTCTTCGTCGACCCAGTCCATCGACTTGTCGACGGCCTTGCGCCACAGGCGCAGCTGGCGATCGCGCTCGGCCTCGTCGAGCGACGGCTCCCACCGGCGGTCCTCCTGCCAGTTCGCGGAGAGGTCGTCGAGACCGTTCCAGAAGCCGACCGCGAGCCCGGCCGCGTATGCCGCGCCGAGGGCGGTGGTCTCTGCGACCACGGGACGGACCACCGGCACGCCGAGGACGTCCGCCTGGAACTGCATGAGCGCATCGTTCGCGACCATGCCGCCGTCGACCTTGAGCTCGGTGAGATCCACGCCCGCATCCGCGTTCACCGCGTCGAGCACGTCGCGGGTCTGGAAGGCCACGGCCTCCAGAGCGGCGCGCGCGATGTGGTTCTTGTTCGCGTAGCGGGTGAGACCGACGATCGCGCCGCGCGCGTCCGGGCGCCAGTACGGGGCGAACAGGCCGGAGAAGGCCGGCACGATGTACACGCCGCCGTTGTCCTCGACCTTCTCGGCCAGCTCCTCGACCTCGGGGGCAGAGGAGATGATCCCCAGCTGATCGCGCAGCCACTGGATCAGCGACCCGGTGACGGCGATCGAGCCCTCGAGCGCGTAGTGCGTGGGCTGGTCGCCGAGCTTGTAGCCGACGGTGGTCAGCAGGCCGTTCTTCGAGTGGACGATCTCCTCGCCCGTGTTGAAGATCAGGAAGCAACCGGTGCCGTAGGTGTTCTTGCTCTCGCCCTGCTGGAACGCGGCCTGGCCGAAGGTGGCGGCCTGCTGGTCGCCGAGGATGCCTGCGATCGGGGTCTCCCGCAGCAGCGAGGAGTCCTCTGCGGCGCCGTAGACCTCGGAGGAGGAGCGGATCTCCGGCATCATCGAGCGCGGGACGCCGAAGGCCTCGAGGATGTCGTCACGCCACTCGAGCGTCTCGAGATCCATGAACATCGTGCGCGAGGCGTTCGTGACGTCCGTGACGTGCACGCCGCCGTCGACGCCGCCCGTGAGGTTCCAGAGCACCCAGCTGTCGGTGGTGCCGAAGATCAGGTCACCGGCCTCCGCCTTCTCGCGGGCCCCGTCGACGTTCTCGAGGATCCACGCGATCTTCGTGCCCGAGAAGTAGGTCGCGAGCGGAAGGCCGACGATGGGCTTGAAGCGCTCGACGCCGCCGTCCGCCGCGAGGCGGTCGACGATCGCCTGCGTACGGGTGTCCTGCCAGACGATGGCGTTGTAGGCGGGCTTGCCGGTGGTCTTGTCCCAGACGACTGCGGTCTCGCGCTGGTTGGTGATTCCGACCGCGGCGATGTCATGACGGGTCAGGTCGGCGCGGCTCAATGCCAGACCGATGACCTCCTGCACGTTGCGCCAGATCTCGGAGGCATCGTGCTCGACCCACCCGGCCTTGGGCAGGATCTGCTCGTGCTCCTTCTGGCCCGTCGCGATGATGCTGCCCTTCTTGTCGAAGATGATCGCGCGGCTCGATGTGGTTCCCTGGTCGATGGCGAGGATGTAGTCAGCCATGGTGTTCTCCTTTGAAGTCAGGTTCGGATCAGGCGAGGTTCAGCAGGACCGGGGCGGCGAGAGCGGCGAGAGCTCCACCGATCAGCGGGCCCACGACCGGAACCCACGAGTAGGACCAGTCGCTCGAGCCCTTGCCCTTGATCGGCAGGATGGCGTGCGCGATACGAGGACCGAGGTCACGTGCGGGGTTGATCGCGTACCCGGTCGGTCCACCGAGCGATGCGCCGATGGCCACCACGACGAGGGCGACGGGCAGTGCGCTGAGCGGTCCGAGGCCTCCGGGGGTACCGATGTCTGCGACGCCGTAGTCGGCGAACGCGAAGACCGCGAAGACGAGCACGAAGGTGCCGATGATCTCTGTGACGAGATTCCATCCGTAGGACCGGATCGCCGGGCCGGTCGAGAAGACGCCGAGCTTGTTGGCCGCGTCGGGCTCCTCGTCGAAGTGCTGCTTGTAGGCGAGCCAGGTGAGGATCGCACCGACGATGGCACCGAGGAGCTCGGCGCCGGTGGCGACGGCGAACTGCGAGAAGTCGATCTTCCCGCCGATGAGCAGTCCGATGCCGACGGCGGGGTTCAGGATCGCACCGGAGTACGCGGAGGCGAGGACACCGACGAAGACCGCGAGGCCCCATCCCCAGTTGACCATCAGGAAGCCGCCGCCGAAGCCCTTGTTCTTCGCCAGGGCGACGTTCGCGACCACACCACAACCCAGGAGGATCAGCATCGCTGTGCCGACGAACTCCGACAGGAAGTAGAGACCGAGATTCACATCAGTCATGTCTTCATTGACCTTTCTTGAGTACCGGGGCCCCATAGCCCCGGTACTTGTTGGGAGTTACACCGCGTGGAGGGCGGCGTTCGGATCTCTCGTCACCCGCGCGCGCGAGACGAGATCTGGAGTCCATGTCGTTCGTTCAGGAGCAGTCGCGTCTGCTCGAGTTCGGCGTCGTGCCGTGCACGGTCCCAGTCGAGCAGAGAAGCGAGCGCGTCTGCAAGCTCCTCGAGCACATCCGCGTCGGCGTTGCCGGTGAAGGCGATGCTGGTGCGGCGCAGAATGACGTCCTGCAGTCGCGCGACCATCTCGTTCTCGACCATCCAGGCGAGCTCGCGGGTGGACAGGTCGCCGCCGGCGAGGGGCGCGTCCTCGCCCTGCTCGATGTGGGCCCAGACCTGGGCCGCTCGCGTGCCGTACCGGGCGAGCAGACGCTCGGCACGGTCTCCGGCACCGGGGAGGTTCTCCTGGATCCAGATCCGACGTGCCTTCTCCGTGCGAGGGAAGTCCCGGCCGCCACCGATCGCACGGCCCACCGTCGACACGGTGCGCGTGCGTCCGAGGAGTCCGAGGACCACGTCCGACAGGGACTCGCCGAGCGCGCGGAACGTCGTCCACTTTCCTCCGACCAGGCTGACGAGCGGGGCGGCGCCCTTCTCGTCGACCTCGATGCGGTAGTCGCGGGACACGAACCCGGGTGCCGTGTCCTCGTGACGAGGAAGCGGGCGGATGCCGGAGAAGTTGAAGACGATCTGCTCGCGCGTCACATCGATCTCGGGGAACACGTGGTGGATGAGGTCGAAGAAGTAGTCGATCTCCTCTTCGGTGCACACCGGGACCTCGCGCGGGTCCGCGTCGATGTCGGTGGTCCCGACGAGCACGCGGCCCTTGAGCGGGTAGATGAGCACGATGCGGCCGTCGGAGTGCTCGAAGAAGATCTCCCGACCGCGGGTCGCCTCGAGCAGCTCGGGGTGATCCAGCACGATGTGCGACCCCTTGGTGCCGCCCATGAAGCGGGTGTCGGTGCCGAGCGCGTCGTTGGTGAGGTCGGTCCACGGACCCGACGCGTTGACCACGACGTCGGCGGTGATCGGGAACTCGGTGCCGCTCTCGCGGTCGCGAAGCACGATGTTCGCGCCGTCGCGCGAGATCGCCTCGACGTAGTTCAATGCGCGCGCTCCCGGGTGCGCGGCGAGTCCGTCCTGGAGGACGTCCAGGGCCAGGCGCTCGGGATCGTGCATCGAGGCGTCGTAGTAGGTCGCGGTGTACTTGATGTTCGGGTCGATCGCGGGGAGTTCGGCGAGCGACTTCTTGCGTCCGAGGAACCGGTGACGCGGCACGGTGCCGCCGTCTCGCGAGAACGTGTCGTAGATCGTGAGACCGATCTTGATGAGGAACGCACCGCGCTCCTGGGGCTTCCCGCTCTTGTGGGTCAGGAAGCGCAACGGCGCCGAGAGGATGCCCGAGAACGTGGAGTAGATCGGGATCGTGGTCTGCAGCGGCTTGACGTAGTGCGGAGCGATCTTGAGCAGACCGTTGCGCTCCTCGACCGATTCGCGAACGAGTCGGAACTCGCCGTTCTCGAGGTAGCGGATGCCGCCGTGGATCATGTGGCTCGATGCGGCGGACGCACCCGAGGCGAAGTCACCGCGCTCGACGAGCACGACGTCGACGCCCTGAAGGGCGAGATCTCGGAATGTGGAGATGCCGTTGATGCCGGCTCCGATGACAAGGACGGTCGTGCGTCCGGATTCACGGACCGCGCGGACTTCGGCGCGTTCCGGTGATGAGTGTGTCGACTCGATCATCTTCGACCCTTCTCTCTGCTTGCCCCCAGCTTCGACCCATGCGACCGTTGCGCGCAAGCCTGATGCACATATGTGCAAGTATCGAGGGGAGGAGGTCGTCATGAGCCAACCCGACGCGGGATTCCGCGATGCGAAGCTGGTCGCCGCGCTCACCGCCGCGCAGCTCTATTACATGCAGGACAAGACGATGGAGGTCATCGCCAAGGAGTTGAAGACGTCGCGCTCCTCGGTGTCGAGACTGCTGAGCTTCGCACGGGAGAGCGGACTCGTCGACATCCGCATCAATTCCCCGCTGGAACGGCTCGGGATGCTGGAGCAGCACATCAAGGACCGCTATCACGTGGTCGCGCACGTCGTGCCGATCCCGGAGATCGTCAGCGAGGTCGAGCGGCTCGACCGGGTCGCCCTGACGGCGGGACGCCTGCTCTCGCAGTTCGTGGACTCCAACATGATCGTCGGTGTGGCCTGGGGATCCACGATCAGCGCGGTCAGTCGGGGCCTCACCCAGAAGGAGACCCACAACACCACGTTCGTGCAGCTGAACGGCGCGGGCAACACGCAGACCAGCGGCGTGGAGTACTCCAGCGACATCCTGCAGAGATTCGGCAGCGCCTTCGGAGCGCAGGTGCAGCAGTTCCCGGTGCCGGCGTTCTTCGACGACCCGTCGACCCGGGAGGCCATGTGGCGCGAACGCAGCACACGACGCGTTCTCGATCTGCAGTCCAAGATGGACATCGCCGTGTTCAGCCTCGGTTCACCTGCGGCCGAAGTGCCGAGCCGGGTGTACGTCGGCGGCTACCTCAGCCGGGACGACTACCGCAGTCTGCGCGAGGACCACGCGATCGGCGACGTCGCCACCGTGTTCTTCCGTGCCGACGGGTCGTGGCGGGACATCCGTGTCAATGCGCGGGCGACGGGCCCCGGCCTCGACAGGCTCCGTCGCGTGCCACGACGGGTCTGCGTGGTCTCGGGTGTGCCCAAGCTCGTCAGCCTGCGTGCGGCGATCGCGGCCGAGCTCGTCACCGACGTCGTCCTCGACGAGGGGCTCGCGCGCCGGCTCCTCGACGACTGAGGACTCCCGAGGATCGGGTGCTACGGCTCCTGCGTCGACGCCTCGGGGCCGGTGCGGAATTCTCTGATCAGGTGCTGCACCACCGCACGGAGATCCCCGCCAGTCGCGTTCGCGATGGTCAGCTGGCGTTCGTAGCTGGCGCCGTCGTTCAGGATCGTGCCGATGCTGCCGAACTCCCGGACGCAGCCCAGCTCGACTGCCACCGGGGCCAGTTCCTCGAGGATCTCATCGAGATGCTCCCGCACCGGTCGCTGCGTGCCGTCGGCATCCAGGATGACGCGCGCGTCGAGTCCGTAGCGTGCCGCCCGCCATTTGTTCTCGCGGTGGAACCACGCCGGCATCTGCGCAAGGGTGCGACCCTCGTCGAGCTGACGCGAGAGATGCTCCACGAGAACCTGCACGAGAGCCGCGACCGCTGCCAGCTCGGGCAGTGAGGAGAGGCCGTCGCACGCGCGCACCTCGATCGTGCCCCACCGCGGCGCCGGACGGATGTCCCACCGGACCTCTGTGGCATCGGCCATCACTCCGGTGCGCACCATGTCGTCGAGGTACGACTCGTAGTCCGACCAGTCCTGCAGCGGCCAGGGCAGACCTGCCGTCGGGAGCTGTTGGAAGACGAGCGCGCGGTTCGAGGCGTAGCCCGTGCGTTCGCCGGCCCAGAACGGGCTGGAGGCCGACAGCGCCTGAAGATGCGGCAGGTACGCGGCGAGGGCGTTGATGATCGGGATGACCTTGCGCTGATCCTCCACGCCGATGTGCACGTGGATGCCCCAGATCATCATGTTGCGGCCCCACCACTGGGTCCGCTCTATCAGCGTGTGATACCGCGTCTTGTCGGTGACGCCCTGGTCGAACCACTGGGCGAACGGGTGGCTCCCCGCGGAGAGCAGTTCGATCCCGGCGGGATCCGTCGCGGATCGGACCGCGGCGATCGCGTTGGCGATGTCGTCGACCGCATGGGCTACGGAATCGCCGATCCCGCTGGTCACCTCGATCGTGTTGGTGAGAAGCTCGCCGGTCACCGTGTGGCGCTCGTCGGCGCTCTCCGCCTCGAGGGCCGAGAGGAGCTCCGGTGCGCGCCCGACGAGATCGCCGCTCACCGGATCGGCGAGCATGATCTCCCACTCCAGGCCGACGGTGGACCGCGCCGATGGCGCGAATTCGAGCTTCACGACCACAGTCTGACACGCGTCGTCGGCGACACGACACCCGCCGTGTCGCCGCGTTTCGCTCCTGCGCCGGGAATCTGGCAGAATAGAAGGTCGGACGACGTGCTCGACCCTCTATCCAGCGCTCGTCCTCCTATTTGAGCTTCCGCCGGGTGTGCACCCCACGCTCCAGGCGATCGGTTCGTCACCTTCCACACAATTCAGGAGAATCGTGGCTGTCAAGATTCGTCTCAAGCGCCTGGGCAAGATCCGCGCGCCTTACTACCGCATCGTCGTCGCCGACTCGAAGACCAAGCGCGATGGTCGCGTCATCGAGGAGATCGGCAAGTACCACCCCACCGAGGAGCCCTCGTTCATCGAGATCGACTCCGAGCGTGCACAGTACTGGCTCTCCGTCGGCGCGCAGCCGACCGAGCAGGTCGCCGCTCTGCTCAAGATCACGGGCGACTGGGGCAAGTTCAAGGGCGACAAGGACGCCAAGTCCACGCTGAAGGTCAAGGAGCCCAAGGTTCCGTTCGAGATCGACGCGTCCAAGAAGTCCGTCGTCAAGCCCAAGGCCGAGAAGAAGGAGGCTCCCGCTGCGGAGGCTCCCGCCAAGGCCGACGCGGAGGCCGCTGAGGCTCCCGCCGCCGACGCAGAGTAATCCGTCGTGCTCGCCGCCGCGCTCGAACACATCGTCAAGGGGATCGTCGATCACCCTGAGGATGTCCGTATCAACGCCTCCACATCGCCGCGAGGCGACATCCTCGAGGTGCGTGTGCACCCCGATGACCGTGGGCGCGTGATCGGGCGCGGCGGCCGCACCGCGAAGGCACTGCGTACGCTCATCTCGGCATTGGCCGATGGGCGTCGCGTCCGCGTCGATGTCGCGGACGACTGACGTGGTTGCGAAGGATCGCAACCAGGGCAAGAACCAGCTGCGCGTCGGGCGTCTCGTCAAGGCCCACGGCCTCAAGGGCGCACTCAAGCTGGAGTTGTACACCGACAACCCGGAGCGACGCTTCACGCCGGGTGCGGAGTTCACGTTGCAGGTGCCCGAGGCATCTCCGTGGCACGGCAAGACCGTCACCGTCCGCGAGTACCGCGTGATGAACGGCAATCCTGTCGTCTTCCTGAACGACGTCGACGACCGCGAGGGTGCCGAGACGCTCGTCCGGGCCATCCTCTGGATCGACCAGGACGTCGACGAGGTCGAGGACGACGCCTGGTTCGACCACGAGCTCGTCGGGCTCGACGTGGTCCGTGACGACGTGGTGATCGGCAAGGTCGCTCGCGTCGAGCACTTCCCGGCACAGGATCTGCTGATCGTCCGTGCCGGCGAGGCCGAGGTCCTCGTCCCGTTCGTCAAGGCGATCGTCCCCACCGTCGATGTCGCGGCAGGGCGGGTCATCGTCACGCCCCCTCCCGGGCTCTTCGAAGAGCTTCCCGACACCGCGGATGCGGGGGAGCCCGAGGGCTCCGACGCATCCGAGTGACCGCGGGTACGGTTCCTCCGTGCGCATCGACGTCCTCTCGATCTTCCCGTCGTACTTCGACGGTCTGACTCTCTCGCTGCTGGGCCGGGCGCAGAGCGCCGGCATCATCGACCTGCGCGTGCGCGACCTGCGGGACTGGACCTCGGACCGCCATCGCACCGTCGACGACACCCCGTACGGCGGTGGTGCGGGCATGGTGATGAAGCCCGAGCCGTGGGGACTGGCGATCGACGAGCTGACGGCGTCCTCGGAATCCGTCGGGACGTCCGTGCCGACGATCATCTTCCCCTCACCCGCGGGCGAGGTGTTCACGCAGGCGACCGCCCGCGATCTGAGCACCCGTGATCACCTCATCTTCGGCTGCGGCCGCTACGAGGGCATCGACGAACGGGTGTTCGAGTACGCCGCGTCCCGGGGCGAGGTGCGCCTGGTCAGCCTCGGCGACTACGTGCTCAACGGGGGCGAGGTCGCCACCATGGCGATGATCGAGGCCATCGGTCGGCTCATCCCCGGCGTCGTGGGCAACCCCGAGAGCCTGGTGGAGGAGTCCCACGAGGACGGCCTGCTCGAGTACCCGTCTTACACGAAGCCCGCGATCTGGCGGGACCGGAGCGTTCCCGACGTCCTGCTCAGCGGCAACCACGGCGTGATCGCCTCCTGGCGTAGAGATCAGCAGATCGAGCGGACCCGTCGGCGACGGCCCGACCTGCTGCCCGACGACCCGTCCTAGAGAGGCCGTTTCCTCGCGCTGATAGCGTCGCACCATGGCTGATGAGGTTCTGGCGAAGTCGTTCGAGTCGATCGGGACGGAGTACGACCGCTATCGTCCCGGGTTTCCCCCTGCGGCGGTCGACGTGCTCTGTCCGAGACCCGTCCGCGCCGCCCTCGATCTCGGTGCCGGCACCGGCAAGTTCACCGAGGTGCTCGTGGACAGGGCGCAAAGCGTCGTCGCGGTCGAGCCCTCCGAGGCGATGATCTCGGTGCTGCGTTCCAAGCTCCCTGACGTCGAGGCGATGCTCGGCAGCGCCGAGCAGATCCCGGTGGAGTCGGGATCGATCGATCTCGTCACCGTCGCGCAGGCCTTCCACTGGTTCGACCGCGACCCGGCCTGCGCCGAGATCTCCAGGGTGCTGGTCAGCGGGGGAGCACTCGGGCTCATCTGGAACCGCTCGGATCCGGAGTGCGCCTGGGACAGAGCGGCGCACCGGATCGCGCACCCCGCCGTGGCCGCGTCGGATGACACGACCAGCAGCGCCGGCGAGGAGCTTCCGGGATTCGAGCTCGTCCGGCGTGAGGAGATCCGATGGGTGGACAGGATCAGCCGCGACGCGTATGTGAAGCGCTGGTCGACGGTCAGCACGTTCCTGGTGGCGGACTCCGCGACCAGGGCGGAGATGTCGGCGCAGATCGAGGCCGTGCTGGACGGCGATCCGCAGACGCGCGGACGCGCCGAGTTCGACCTCCCGGTCGTCACCGACGTCTATCTCTACCGGAGCCTCTGAAAGAGGCGGGCCCGTCTCAGTCGACGCCGAGGAAGGAACGGTCGGTGAGGACGATCGGTCCATCGGCTGTCACTGCGACCGTGTGCTCGGAGTGCGCTCCGCGTGAGCCGTCGACGCTGCGCAGCGTCCAGCCGTCGGGATCGGTGACGAGTTCGTCCGTCGTCTCGAGCAGCCAGGGCTCGAGTGCGAACACGAGACCCTCTCGAAGCGGGAATCCGCGGCCGGCGCGGCCGTCGTTCGGCACGTGCGGATCGCCGTGCATGATGCGCCCGACGCCGTGGCCGCCGAAATCCGTGTTGATGGAGTAGCCCTCGCCGTGCGAGATCCCGGCGATGGCGGCCGAGATGTCGCCGATCCGGTTGCCCACGACGGCGGCGGCGATGGCGGCGTCGAGCGCTCGCTCCGTCGTCTCGATGATCCGCAGATCCTCGTCTCTCGGGGTGCCGACGACGAAGGACACGGCCGAATCCGCGACCCATCCGTCGACGGAGACGGCGAAGTCGAGGGAGACCAGATCGCCGTCGCGCAGCACGTAGTCGTGGGGGAGCCCGTGCAGCACGGCGTCGTTGATGGAGGTGCAGATCACCTTGCCGAAGGGGCTCGCTCCGAAGGACGGGTGGTAGTCGATGTAGCAGGACTCCGCTCCCGCCTTCCGGATCAGATCGTGCGCACGACGGTCGATCGACAGCAGATTGGTGCCGACCTTCGTCTCCTCACGCAGGGTGGCCAGCGTCTCGGCCACGAAGCGGCCCGCGGCGCGCATCTCGTCGATCTCGGCAGGGGTGCGCAGTTCGATCATCGGGGGGTGTCCTCTCGTCTCCTCCATTCTCTCTGATCCATGCGGTTCCGGCATTCGTCGAGACGGGCCCGCGCGAGCATCCCGCCCTGCTCTCAGCGAACACCGAGTGCGGACCGCCTCACGGGTCGTAGCATCGAAGACATGAGGTTGCGTCAGGCGTTCTTCCGGTGGCTGATCCCCGCGGCCTTCCTGCTGCCACTGTGGCTCTTCATCGGCTGGGGCGTGTTCCAGGGCGGATGGGCGATCCTCTGGGTGTTGTTCATCGCGGTGCCCTCGGTCTTCGTCGGACAGCTCTTCCTCACCCTCCTCACGCGATCGCGTCCCTCGGTGCGCGCCGAGCGCGCGGTGTCCTGGTGGGACGTCGCGGGCTTCACCGTCTGGCACGGACTGACCATCGCCGTCGGGTGCTTCATCGACGGGGCATTCGGCTGGCTGCTCGCCGCGGCCGTCGTGGTCGGCATCGGCCTGGTCTGGCTGCAGCTCTGGCAGCTGTGGAGCGAAGCGAAGGGCAACGGGGCGCGCTTCCGAGAGACGATCGCCTGGTCGACCGTGCCCGGTGTCGACGAACCGGCGCCGGCGACCCGCGCGCACGAGGTCATCGTGGTCCGTGAGAGCGACGACCGGGCCTGAGCCCGGCCTCGGCAGGATTCGGCGACGCCTCAGCGACGTTTTGGTCGCGCGAGGCATCCGTGGCAGAATGAATGTTTGTGCCGTGACCGGCTCTGCCCCAGGGGAGCCCGCGGACGCTTAGGCGCCGTTCAGCACACATCGTTCTTATTCCTTCCTACATCATGCATCCGACCTGAGGCGAGTGCAGAGAGAGACGATCATGCAGATCCTCGACGCCGTCGACGCAGCATCGCTGCGTACCGACGTTCCCGTTTTCAACCCCGGTGACACGATCAACGTGCACGTGAACATCACCGAGGGCACCCGCTCGCGTATCCAGGTCTTCAAGGGCGTCGTCATCGGCCGCCAGGGAGATGGCGTTCGCGAGACCTTCACCGTCCGCAAGATCAGCTTCCAGGTGGGCGTCGAGCGCACCTTCCCGGTGCACTCCCCGGTGATCGACCACATCGAGGTCGTCACCCGCGGTGACGTGCGTCGCGCGAAGCTGTACTACCTCCGCCAGCTGCGGGGCAAGAAGGCCAAGATCAAGGAGAAGCGCTTCAACTGACGCGCAGGTTCTCCACAGCACCCCGGGACACGATGTCCCGGGGTGCTGTGTTCTCCCCGGGGTGTGCGACCCTTGATACTGCCGTCTCCGAGCGGTGCGAGACAGTGAAGGAACCTGATGACGAACGACTCCGCGAGCGCATCCACGCCGTCCACCGGACGACGCCGCGGGTTCCTCGTCTTCCTGCGCGACGTACTGGTGATCGTGGTCATCGCCGCGCTCGTGTCCTTCGTCGTGAAGACGTTCGTCGTGCGATCGTTCTACATCCCCTCGGCCTCGATGGAGCGCACGCTCATCGTCGATGACCGCATCCTCGTCGACGAGCTCACCCCGCGCTGGGCGCCCTATGAGCGAGGCGACGTCGTGGTGTTCAAGGACCCGGGCGGATGGCTCGACGGCCAGCCGCAGACGCCCGCGCAGCCTCCGCTGATGGAGGCCGTCGACTGGGTGCTCACCCTCGTCGGCATCTCGGCCACCGACTCCCAGGACCACCTCGTCAAGCGCGTCATCGGTCTTCCCGGCGACCATGTCGTATGCTGCAACGCTCTCGGTCAGATCACGATCAACGGTGCGCCGATCGATGAGCTCAGCTATCTCAATCTGCCTGACGGCGACACCGCCGCCTCCAACGAGCCGTTCGACGTCGTCGTCCCGGAGGGCTCCCTCTGGCTCCTCGGAGACAATCGCGACCGGTCGCGGGATGCCCGTGCGCATCAGGACCTGCCGTCAGGCGGATTCGTGCCGATAGACAACGTGGTCGGCAAGGCGTTCCTCACCACGTGGCCGTTCGACCGCCTCGGCCCGATCGACGGACACCACGACATCTTCAACGGCGTTCCGGACCCGGAATGAGCGCGGTGGCTCCCACGCTGGCTCTCGAGCGTCGCCTGCTGCGCGAGTGCGAGATCGTGATCTCCCTCGACGAGGTCGGTCGAGGTGCACTCGCGGGCCCGGTCGCGGTGGGGGCGGCGGTGATGGACGCCGCAGGTGCGCGTCGCCGAGTTCCGGAGGGCCTGCGGGATTCCAAGCTCGTGACCGAGAAGCGACGACCCGATGTCGCCGCGAGGGCGACCGCCTGGGTGCAGGCATCGAGCGTGGGATGGGCCAGCGCCGCGGAGGTGGACCAGGTCGGCATCATGCGGGCACTGGGACTCGCCGCCTCCCGGGCCGTGCAGAGCGTGCTCGACCAGGGTGTCGCCGCCGACGGCGCGCTGGTGCTGCTCGACGGCAACCACGACTATCTCTCGGCCGTGCATCCCACGCCGCTGACTGTGCGACCTGTGATCAAGGCGGACCGCGACTGCGCCTCGGTGTCGGCGGCGTCGGTGATCGCGAAAGTGGCGCGCGACACGTATATGGCGGAGCTCCACGACGGGCATCCCGCCTATCAGTGGAATCGCAACAAGGGCTACGCGAGCCTGGAGCACCGGGATGCGATCCGGGTGCTCGGGCTGTCTCCGCACCACCGTGCATCCTGGGCCATCGCGGATGCGCCGACCCTGTTCTGAGCTGCGGTGCGTCATGGTCGCGCCGCCGACTCTAGGATGGAGTGATCATGGATGAGGAAGCCTTCGACGACTACGACCGCGAGCTCGAGCTGGCGCTGTTCCGCGAGTACCGCGATGTTGTCGCGCAGTTCCAGTACGTCGTGGAGACCGAGCGACGCTTCTACCTGGCCAACGAGGTCAACGTGGTGCGTCGTGACACCGAGAACGACTTCTACTTCGAGATCTCGATGAGTGATGTCTGGGTATGGGACATCTACCGGGCCGACCGCTTCGTGAAGGCGGTCCGCGTGCTCACCTTCAAAGACGTCAACGTCGAGGAGCTGCAGCGTCGCGAGTTCGAGATCCCTCAGGAGCTGTCGCTCGACGGAGAGTGATCTCTCCTCCCCGACGCAGCTCGACGACGGGTTATCCTCAGCGGTCGGCGGATCGACTGATCGGGCGCATGGCCGGAGGCGTGCGCACGCGACGCTGTCCTCATGGCAGCGAAAGACGAACTCGGCAGAGACGGTGAACAGCGAGCGGTCCGTCATCTGACGGAAGCCGGCTACGAGGTGGTCGACCGCAACTGGCGGTGTCCACAGGGAGAGATCGACATCGTCGCGGTGCACGGCGATGTCCTCGCGATCGTCGAGGTGAAGACACGGCGGACAGTCGGCTTCGGGCATCCGCTCGAAGCGATCGATGCCCGCAAGGCGCGCAGGCTGTGGCAACTGGCGCACGCTTGGGCTGCTGCGCATCCCGAGACGTCACGGGGCCGCACGATACGTGTCGAGGCGATCGGCATCGTCGGCGATCCTGCTGACGGAACGGTCGAGCACCTCGAGGATGTGTCATGACGACGGCCCGCACGTGGGCTGTCGCTCTCACCGGAGTGGACGGACATCTCGTCGAGGTCGAGGCCGACCTCTCGAATCAGACCCCCGACTTCAAGATCATCGGCCTGCCCGACAAGTCGTTGGCCGAGGCCGTCCAGCGCGTGCACAACGCGTGCAAGAACTCCGCTCTGGATCTGCCGCGGCGGCGTCTGACCGTGAACCTGTCCCCGGCGAGCCTGCCGAAGCAGGGGTCGGGATTCGACCTGAGCATCGCAGTGTCCGCGCTGGCTGCGGGCGGAGCGATCTCGACGCGCGCGATCGCAGGAACCGTGCACCTCGGTGAACTCGGGCTCGACGGTCGGCTGCGCCCCGTGCCCGGTGTGCTGCCCGCGGTCTTCGCGGCCGCGCGCGCCGGGTTCGACACGGTGATCGTGCCCCGCGGCAACGAGGCCGAGGCTCGTCTCGTCCCCGGGGTGGAGGTGCGCTCCGCCAGCACTCTGTCGGAGGTCGCCGTCTGGCATGGGGCCGACATCGAGGTTCAGGACGCGGACCCCGTGCCCTCGTCCGCTCCCGCGATCGAGGAGATGCCAGATCTCGACCTCGCCGACGTGGTGGGACAGGAAGATGCGGTGAACGCTCTGGTCGCTGCCGCGGCCGGAGGACATCATCTGCTCCTCAGCGGGCCGCCCGGAGCAGGAAAGACGATGATGGCCCGCAGGCTCCCGGGCATCCTGCCTGCGCTTTCCGAGGACGAGTCGTTGGAGGTCGCCTCGATCCGTTCTCTCTCCGGTGAATCCGTGCGGAGCCTCACCGTCATGCCTCCTCTCGAGGCGCCGCACCACAGCGCCTCCGTGGCAGCCCTGGTCGGCGGAGGGTCGAAAGTGGTGAGACCTGGGGCGATCTCGCGAGCGCACAGAGGCGTGCTCTTCCTCGACGAGGCCGCGGAGTTCTCGAGGGTCGCGCTCGACGCGCTGAGGCAGCCGCTCGAGACCGGGTCGATCGAAGTCAGTCGGTCCGGCATGACTGCGCTGTTCCCCGCCCGGTTCCAACTGGTCATGGCGCTGAATCCGTGTCCTTGCGGCAATTACGGCGTGCGAGGTGCCGAGTGTCTCTGTCCCTCGCTCGCGATCCGCCGCTATGCGACGAGACTGTCGGGTCCGCTTCGGGATCGCATCGACATCGAACTGCGCGTCGCGCGTGTGTCCGCGAGCCGCGCGATGACCGGCGATCAGGCGGCGCTGACCAGCGAGGTCGCCAGAAGTCGGGTTCTGCGGGCTCGGGAGTGTGCAGCAGAGCGATGGCGCGGGACACCGTGGCGACGCAACGGCGATGTGCCGGGCGCCCGGCTTCGACAGCCCGACCTCAGGATCCCGGCGGCCGCACGGGCTCCGCTCGACCGCGCGTTGGAGCGTGGCACGCTCACGCTGCGCGGCTACGACCGCGTGCTGAGGCTGGCATGGACGATGGCCGACCTCGAGGGTGTGGCCCGACCGGGGCCGGACGAGGTCGGACGCGCACTGTATCTGAAGCGGGGGTTCGCATCATGATCGACGAACTGCGCAGCGACGGGGAACTCGTCTCGGCGATGGCGGCGGTCCGCAGCGCGGCGGGCGATCTCGAGGCGCTGGCCAGGGTCGCGTGGTCCGTCGTCGCAGAACCGGGTGACGGTGTCGCGGGCGCGCTGGTTCAGGCATTGGGCGCGTCGGAGGCCCTCAGAGTCGCTCTCGATGACGGTGTCGGTCCGGTCCCCGGGCGGGGCAGGGCGGAGCTGGCCGAGGGGCGGGCACGATGGCGGGTGCGTGCAGAGGTCCGAGCGGTCGCCGCCGCTGTCCGCGCCGCGGGCGATGTGCAGGCGCGACTGCTGATACCCGGCGATCCCGAGTGGCCGCACGCGGTCGACGATCTCGGTGCGCATGCGCCGATGGTGCTCTGGGTGCGCGGCGATGCATCGCTGCTCTCCGCCGCGCCACGCGTGGCGATCGTCGGAGCACGCGCCGCGAGCGGATACGGGGAGATGCTGGCGGGCGACTTCGCCGGGGAGCTCGCCGCCTCGGGCGCGGTCATCGTCTCCGGGGGAGCGTACGGGATCGACGGTGCCGCGCATCGTGCCGCCCTCGGCGTAGAGGGCCGCACGATCGCGTTCCTCGCCGGTGGAGTCGATCGCGCCTATCCGCAGGGGCATCGTCAGCTGCTCCAGCGCATCGTCGCGACCGGTGCCGTGGTGAGCGAGGTCCCCTGCGGCACGGCACCGACGAAGTGGCGCTTCCTCGCGCGCAATCGCCTGATCGCCGCGCTGGCCGACGCGACCGTCGTCGTCGAGGCGGGGTGGCGCAGCGGCTCGCTCAACACTGCCGGGCATGCGGCGGCACTGGGGCGTCCGCTGGGTGCCGTGCCGGGACCGGTGACCTCCGCGGCATCGGCGGGGTGCCACCGGCTGCTCCGTGAATACGATGCGAGATGCGTGACCACCTCCGAGGAGATCCGGGAGCTGTGGGGCATCTCGGGGTACGTGGAGGGTTCCGCGCAGGAGGGCCCGGGTGTCGACCCCGAGCGACGGCGTCTGCGGGATGCGCTGGGAGTGCGCACGCCGTCGACGGTCACCGAGTTGGCCCGCCGGTCGGGTCTGGCGCCCACGCGCGTGAGCGCGCTGCTCGGGCTCCTCGAACTGGAGGGCGACGCCCGTCGCGCCGACGGCGGCTGGTTGAGTGGGCACAGTGATCGACGATGAGCCGTAGGCCGCCCGCCGGGCCCACCGGTGGGCCCGGCGGGCGGGGGAGCTCCGACGGGCGGGGAAGCGCCAGTGGCGGGAAGCTCCGGCCGGGGAAGCTCCGGCCGGGGATGGCCGGCGGCGCGGCTGACGTCGGGGCGGCGCACGGTCCGGCAAGCTGGAGGTATGGAGTTCCCGGCGGCAGTGGACGCCTTCGCCGACCATCTCGAGCGGGTGCGTCGGCTGTCCTCGGCGACCGTGCGTGCGTACAGGTCCGACCTTCGCGACCTCGGCGCGTCCTCGTCCGGTCTCTCTCTGGAGCAGATCACGCTGGACACGCTGCGGGACTGGCTGTGGGAGGCCACGCAGCGGGGAGACGCCCGCTCGACTCTCTCCCGTCGCGCCGCTGCCGCGCGGTCCTTCTTCAGCTGGGCGGTGGAGCAGGAACTCCTCACGCACGACCCGAGCCTGCGTCTGGTCGCACCCAAGCGCGGGAGGACGCTGCCGACCGTCGCCTCGAAAGACGCCATGACGGCCCTCCTCGACACACAGCGGCAGGCGGCGGAATCCGGCGAACCGACGGCGCTTCGCGACCACGGTGTCCTCGAGCTTCTCTACGGTGCGGGCATCCGCGTCTCGGAGCTGTGCGGCCTGGACGTCGACGACCTGGACCTCGATCGCGGCACTGCCCGGGTGATGGGAAAGGGGGCCAAGGAGCGTGTCGTCCCGTTCGGGGTGCCCGCGCGGGATGCCATCGGCACGTATCTCACCCGCGGTCGCCCCGCGCTTCTCGCCCGAGCGGCGCATCCGTCCGCTGCGCTGTTCCTGGGAACTCGTGGGGGCCGCATCGGACCTCGCGCCGTCTACACCCTGGTCGCCGAGGTGCTCGCCCCTTTCGTCGGGGCCGACACGGTCGGACCGCACGCGCTGCGGCACACGGCGGCCACGCACCTGCTCGACGGCGGTGCCGACCTGCGCGCCGTCCAGGAGATCCTCGGGCACGCGAGCCTCGGGACCACGCAGATCTACACGCACGTCTCGGCGGAGCGACTCACCGCCACGTACCGTCTGGCGCACCCCCGCGCGTGACCCGACGGGTCAAGACATACGGGTGATGACCTACAGGTCACGACCCGTCGCAGCAGGGGAGGAGCACTGCTCTCGCTGCAGGCTCGAACAGGAGCAGCGGATCGATGTACACCCCGTGCAGTCTGACTCCGAGGTGCACCGTGTCTGCCGCGGCATGTCCGCCGACAGCGACGGTCCCGATCACCTCGCCGGCCGCCACCGTGTCGCCGGGCTCCCATGTCGAGATCAGAGGTTCGAATGTGGACACATACCCTCCGGGATGCTCGATGGTGAGCAGCGGCCTGTCGACGACAGTCCCGCGGAAGGCGACCCGACCCTCCGCCGGCGCGGTGACCTCCGCACCGATCGCCGACATCACGTCGATGCCACGGTGCCCTGCGCCGTACTCGTGGGCGGGTGCCCGATAGGGCGACGTCACTTCGCGAGGCCCCTCGAGCGGCCAGTGCCATCGGGGGTGGACAGCGTCGGGAACCGGATCCGCGCTCACGGCGATGCCGCTCGCCGGCGTCGCCGGCATCTCAGACGCGTCCGCGCGACCGCCCAGAGCGACGAGAAGCATGACGAGCGCGAGGGCGACGACGGGTGCGCGCGGGGGCAGGTGGGTTCGCATCGGATCATCCTGTGCGCTCCCGTCTGCTCGCGCCTCGCGTCACCCGTGATCTGCCCGGCAGGTGTGCGCCACACGGTCGAGATGCGTTCGGTGCAGAGCGGGTGTGCGAGCCGCGCGTCCTGTATGCTGGAGGAGCACCTCGATCTCGAGGTGACTACGCGTGCCCACAGCGACTTCGGTCGTGGCATCCACTCCCACAGGTCTCGCCTCACGGCGGGCGGGTGTGCGCCGGGTACCAGGGAGTTCGATCGTTCCGATCGACTTGACAACCTCAACGACGCAGAACCGCGTCAGAACAAGGAGACGACCATGGCTGTGGTCACCATCCGCCAGCTGCTCGACAGCGGCGTGCACTTCGGACACCAGACCCGTCGGTGGAACCCGAAGGTGAAGCGCTTCATCCTCACCGAGCGCAGCGGAATCCACATCATCGACCTGCAGCAGTCCCTCGGCTACATCGACAAGGCCTACGACTTCGTCAAGGAGACCGTCGCCCACGGCGGCACGATCCTCTTCGTCGGCACCAAGAAGCAGGCGCAGGAGATCCTCGCAGAGCAGGCGACCCGCGTCGGCCAGCCCTTCGTGAACCAGCGCTGGCTCGGTGGCCTCCTCACCAACTTCCAGACGATCTCCAAGCGACTCGCTCGCATGAAGGAGCTCGAGGAGCTCGACTACGAGACCCCTGCGAACAGCGGTTTCACGAAGAAGGAGCTCCTGCTCAAGAAGCGTGAGCTCGACAAGCTGCACAAGTCGCTCGGCGGAATCCGCAACCTCACGAAGACGCCGTCGGCCATCTGGGTCGTCGACGCCAAGCGCGAGCACCTCGCGATCGATGAGGCCAAGAAGCTCGGCATCCCCGTGATCGGAATCCTCGACACGAACGCCGACCCCGACGACTTCCAGTACCCGATCCCCGGCAACGACGACGCGATCCGCTCCGTCTCGCTGCTCACCCGCATCATCGCGGACGCGGCCGCCGAGGGCCTGCAGCAGAAGCACAACCCCGAGACGGGCGACGCCGAGCCGCTCGCCGACTGGGAGAAGGAGCTTCTCGAGACTCCCGTCCAGGAGTCCGCGGACGCCGCGACCGTCGAGACCGCCGCCGATGAGGCTGCTGTCGTCGAGACGCCGGCCGACGACAAGACCGCCGCCGACGCGGCCGGTGCAGAGGCACACGACGAGGCGATCGCCGCCGCTTCCGGTGAGGAGACCTCCGAGGTCGCCGCCGCCGAGGCCGCAGACGCCAAGTAATTCCGCGACCACCACACATTTACGAAGCAAGGAGCCACCACACATGGCCAACTTCACCATCGCTGACCTCAAGGCGCTGCGTGAGCAGCTCGGAACCGGAATGGTCGACACCAAGAAGGCGCTCGAGGAGGCTGACGGAGACGTCGAGAAGGCCACCGAGATCCTGCGTCTCAAGGGTGCCAAGGGCAACGCGAAGCGTGCCGACCGCTCCACGAGCGAGGGACTCGTCGTCGCTCGCGAGCAGGATGGCGCCGTGACGCTCATCGAGCTCGCCTGCGAGACCGACTTCGTCGCGAAGAACGAGCGATTCATCACGCTCGCCGAGAAGGTCGCGGATGCTGTCGCCGCCGTCAAGGCCGATTCGGTCGAGGCGGCTCTCGCCGCGCCCGCCGGCGACAAGAACGTCGAGCAGGTCATCTCGGAAGAGGCCGCGATCATCGGCGAGAAGGTCGAGCTGCGCCGCGTGCGCACGATCTCCGGCGACCACGTCGAGGTCTACCTGCACCGCACCAGCAAGGACCTGCCGCCGCAGATCGGCGTCGTCGTCGCCTACTCGGGTGACGATGCCGAGACCGCTCGCAGCATCGCCCAGCACATCTCGTTCGCGAACCCGTCGTACCTGTCCCGCGAGGACGTCCCGGCAGACGCCGTGGAGAAGGAGCGCGTGATCGTCACCGAGATCTCCCGCAACGAGGGCAAGCCGGAAGCGGCTCTGCCCAAGATCGTCGAGGGCCGTGTCTCCGCGTTCATCAAGCAGGTCGCCCTGCTCGAGCAGGACTACGCGAAGGACAACAAGCTCTCTGTCGCCCAGGTGGCGAAGGACGCCGGTATCACCGTGACGGACTTCGCGCGCTTCAAGGTCGGCGCGTAGCAGAGTCGAAGGGGTTCGGATCAACGAGATCCGAACCCCTTCTTCATGCCCACAAGGCACTATCTTGAATCGGGACGAGAGGAACACCCCCATGACCGAAGGCACTGGACGCCGTCGTGTACTTCTGAAGCTCTCCGGCGAGGCGTTCGGCGCCGGCCAGCTGGGCGTCAACCCCGACATCGTCAGCCAGATCGCTCGCGACATCGCCGCGGCGGTCGATCGCGTCGAGATCGCGATCGTCGTCGGTGGCGGCAACTTCTTCCGCGGAGCCGAGCTCAGCCAGCGCGGCATGGATCGCGGCCGTGCCGACTACATGGGCATGCTCGGGACCGTGATGAACGCGCTCGCGCTGCAGGACTTCCTCGAGCAGGCCGGCGCGCCGACGCGCGTGCAGTCCGCCATCTCGATGACCCAGGTCGCCGAGCCCTACATCCCTCTGCGCGCCGAGCGCCACATGGAGAAGGGACGCGTCGTGATCTTCGGCGCAGGAGCGGGACTTCCTTACTTCTCCACAGACACCGTCGCCGCGCAGCGTGCTCTCGAGATCGGTGCGCAGGAGGTCCTCGTCGCCAAGAACGGCGTAGACGCGATCTATACGGCGGATCCCAACAAGCATGCGGATGCCGAGCGCATCGAACGGGTCACCTACCGTGACGCCCTGCAGCGTGGTCTGAAGGTCGTCGACTCGACCGCGTTCAGCCTGTGCATGGACAACAACATGGACATGCGCGTCTTCGGCATGGAGCCTGCGGGCAACGTCACGCGCGCACTGCTCGGAGAGCCCATCGGAACTCTCGTCACGTCCTGAGTGCCTGCGGATGCCCGGCGTCCGCGACCGATAGAATTTCAGAACACCCCGACGATAGGAGTCACCGTGATCGCGGATGTCCTCGCTGAAACCACCTCCCGTATGGCGCGCGCCGTCGAGGCCGCCAAGGAGGACTTCTCCACGGTCCGCACCGGCCGCGCCAACCCGCAGCTCTTCCAGAAGGTGCTCATCGACTACTACGGGACGCCGACTCCGCTCTCGCAGCTCGCCTCTCTGGCGAACCAGGAGGCGCGCACGCTCATCATCACGCCGTACGACAAGTCGGCGTTGAAGAGCATCGAGCAGGCGATCCGCGACATGCCCAACCTCGGCGCGAACCCGACGAACGACGGCAACCTCGTGCGCGTGACCATGCCCGAGCTCACTGCCGATCGCCGCAAGGAGTATGTCAAGCTCGTGAAGTCCAAGGGTGAGGACGCGAAGGTCCACGTCCGCGGCATCCGTCGCAAGGCGAAGGACGAGCTCGACGCCCTCAAGAGCGAACTCGGCGAAGACGAGATCGCTCGGGGGGAGAAGGAGCTCGACGTCCTCACGCGCCAGCACGTCGACCTGATCGACGACGCACTCAAGCGCAAAGAGGCTGAGCTTCTCGAGGTGTAGGCGGCATGTCCGACGATCCGACCGCTGACGACACCGACACGCCGCCGATGCGCCGCAAGGTGAGTGACTCGGCGAACCCGGGCGGCGGGCCCCTCGAAGACCGGGCGTTCCCGGCGTTCGACCCCGCAGCGGTTCCTCCGAGACCGCCCGTACCCGACGTCTCCCCACGTGGTGCCTCGCCCGCGGCGGTCTCCACCCCGCTGGACACCGCTGATCACAATGCGATCAGAGAGCAGTGGCGCGCGGCCAGGGATGAACTGGGCACGCATGTGTCGAACGCACGAGGTCAACTCGATCAGGCGAACGAACGCATCAAGGAGCGCACGGGCCGCGACCTGATCCTCGCCATCCTGATCGGTCTGGCGTTCGGAGCAGCGCTCCTCGCATCCTTGCTCTTCATCAAGGTGCTCTTCGTGCCGTTCGCCCTCGCGGCAGCGCTGCTCGGCGTGTACGAGCTGTCGCTGGCGCTGCGAGGCTCGGGGCGTCGGATCGATGTCGTCCCGCAATTCGCGGCGGCGACGATGATCGTCCTGTCGGCGTTCTTCCTCGATCTGTGGCTCGTCTGGATCGTCCTGTTCCTCGCCGTCGCGTTCGTCATCGTCTGGCGGCTGGTCGGGCAGATGATCGCCGCGGACGGTCGAACATACGGCGACGTCCTCGGCGATGTGGTCATCGGCGGCTTCGTGCAGATCTACGTCCCGTTCCTCGCCGCCATCGCGCTGATCCTCCTCAAACAGGAGGACGGGCAGTGGTGGGTGCTGAGCTTCATCGCGATCGCCGTGGCGGCGGACACGGGGGCGTACGCCGCCGGCCTCGCGTTCGGACGGCATCCGATGGCCCCGAAGATCAGCCCCAAGAAGACCTGGGAGGGGTTCGCGGGCGCGGTAGTCGCATCGGTCGCGGCCGGAGTGCTTCTCGCCCTCTTCCTGCTGCAGCTGCCGTGGTGGATCGGCGTCATCTTCGGGGCAGCGATCCTGCTGTCCGCGACGCTGGGCGACCTCGGCGAGTCCATGCTCAAACGCGACCTCGGGATCAAGGACATGAGCTCCTGGCTTCCCGGCCACGGCGGACTGCTGGACCGGCTCGACAGCATCCTGCCGTCGACGATCCCGGCACTCTGCCTCTACTTCCTCTTCTCCTCCTGGATGGTGCTCTGATGGTTGACGATGTCGAGCAGGTCGCTGACGGTGCCGAGCAGGCACCGCCGGCATTCTCGATGACGAGCGGCAGAGTGCGCGGATACCACCGTGCCGCCGTCGACACCTTCCTCGCCGCGGCCCGGGCTGCCTTCGAGGCGGACACCGACGAGCTCAGCGCGGCCGACGTGCGCGTCGCCTCCTTCCCCCTGGTCAAGAACGGGTACGTCGTCACCGAGGTCGATGCCGCACTCGGTCGTGTGGAGGACGCTCTGGCGGCACGCGCCCGAGAACGCGCCGTCCGCTCGTCGGGTGCCGGTGCGTGGGTGGAGCAGGCGCGTGACGAGGCTCAGGTCATCCTCGATCATCTCGCGCGTCCTGCGAAGCACCGCTTCGCGCGAACGGGTGTGCTCACCTTCGGTTACCGGATCGACGAGGTCGACCACGTCGGTGGACGGATCGCCCGGTATCTCCGTGACGGGGAGCCGCTGACGGCCGAGCAGCTGCGGTCCGCGGCGTTCCGTATGCAGCGGGGCGGGTACCGCGAAGAGCAGGTCGATGCGTTGCTCGACGCAGCCGTCGACGTGATCCTGGCCGTTCGCTGAGCGTTCTCGTGGCCTCGTCGAGCCGCACCGGGTAGACTCGCCTCTATCGTGAACTCCCGAAACGACATGACCCCCCTCCGCGACGACGTCTCGCCGATGCCTGCATCAGCGACTCTCTCCGCGCGCTCGGGCAGTCGTCGGCGAGGTGTGGTCGGGTTCTTCAGTGCGCTGGCGGTCGTGGGTTTCGCCGCTGCCATGGTCGCGCCGACGGGCGTGGCGCTGGCTGAGCAGCCCGTGGCGGATGGGCCCGAATCCGCGTATTCGGCTGCGCTCACCGAGACGCAGAACCTCACCGTGACCGTCGAGGGCGCCCAGATCGCTCCGATCCAGCGCGGGACCTTCTCGGTGTACGTCACCCCGAAGCCCACGCCGACGCCCACTCCCTCCACGGAGTCCTCCGGGAACTCGGGCTCCGGCTCGGGCGGCGGTGGCGGACCGCTCTTCTACACCGGCGGCGGCGCCCCTGCGGAATGGATGGCTGCGGCCGGAATCGCCGAGTCCGACTGGGGATACGTCGACTACATCGTCTCGCGTGAGAGCGGGTGGAACCCGAACGCGACCAACAAGTCGTCGGGTGCCTGTGGCCTCGTCCAGGCGCTCCCGTGCAGCAAGGTGCCGGGCAACGGCTACGACCCGGTCGACAACCTCCGGTGGGCGACGGGTTACGCCACCGGTCGCTATGGCAGCTGGGCCGGGGCGCACGCGTTCTGGACGAACAACCACTGGTGGTGAGCGGCCGTCATGGCCCGCTCCCGCAGACGCCGTCCGTCGCGCCCGGACGCTGAGGATTCGCTCGAGCGACTGCTCGCCTCCTGGAAGCGCACCGAGGTGCGCCGCGGGTCGGAGTGGACGGTCCAGCCGGTGTCGGCGGCCCAGGCGCTCAAGGAGTACGTCTGCCCGGGGTGCGGACGCAGCGTCGTGCCCGGCACGGCGCACCTGGTCGTCTGGCGCGCCGATGGCGTACTCGGCGACGCGGCAGATCTCGCCTCCCGGCGACACTGGCACACACACTGTTGGAGGATCGCATGAGCATCGAGATTCGCGGACCATTGGAGCTTCCGGCTCGACGCGAGGACATCGTCCTGGAGACGGCCGACGGGCTGAGCCTCGTCGGAGAACTGGCGAAGCCGGAGTCGGCCGAGCCGGTGGCGACGCTCGTCACACTGCATCCGCTGCCCACCGCCGGTGGCTTCATGGACTCCCACATCATCCGCAAGGCGGCGGCACGTCTGCCGGCACTGGCGGACCTCGCCGTGCTGCGCTTCAACACCCGGGGCACCACCTCGCCGCGAGGCACCAGCGACGGGGCGTTCGACGGGGGAGCGGCGGAGCAGTTCGACGTGGCCGCCGCGATGGACTTCGTGCGCGAACGCGGCTTGCCTCGCCCCTGGTTGCTCGGTTGGTCTTTCGGCACGGAGCTCGCGCTCAAGTACGGGCGCCAGCACGACGTGGAGGGCATCATCCTCCTCTCGCCTCCGCTGCACCGTGCGACAGCCGCAGAGGTCGCGGCGTGGGCGGATTCGGACGTCGACGTGGTCGTCCTCGTGCCTGAGCTCGACGACTACCTCCGCCCGCCCGAGGCCCGGGAGCGCTTCGCCTCCATCCCGCACGCGACACTGATCGCGGTCGAGGGCGGCAAGCACCTGTGGGTGGGGGAGAGCCAGACGCGCCGCGTGCTGACGGAGATCGTCGCAGCGGTGAATCCGACGGCGCTCCCGCTGCCGACCGAGTGGCCGTCGGCCTAGAGCTCGTTCATCCGCGGGATCAGCACCTGGCGGTAGAGGATCAGGATGCTCGCTGCCACCGGGATGGCGATCAGAGCGCCGAGAAGGCCCAGCAGGCTTCCACCCGCGAGCGCCGCGACGACGACGACCGCGCCAGGCACGGAGACGGCCCGGCTCATGATGCGCGGCGAGATCACGTACGCCTCGATCTGCATGTAGATGAGGTAGTAGACCGCCGCGGCGATCGCGGTGGCCGGTGAGCCGAGGCCCGGGATCAGGCACACGAGCACGATGATCGTCGAACCCGTGAGTGTTCCCACGAGCGGGATCAGAGAGAAGAAGAAAGCGACGACGGCGAGCACGGCCGGGAACGGCGCATCGATGATCGTGAGGAAGATCATGCTCAGGATGCCGTTGATCACCCCCTGCGTGACCTGCCCCATGACGTAGTAGCCGACGGAGTCCGTGATCTGCTCGGCCAGGTCGATGAAGCGCTCCCGCTTCGACGCGGGGGCGAGCTGGTAGACAGCGCGCTTCAGCGACGGAGTGGAGGCGGTCAGATAGATCGTCAGGATGAGGACGATGAACGCGCCGAAGAGCCCGCTGACCACGGCGCCGCTCGCCGCGAGAACGCTCTGGCCGATGGATCCGCCGATCTGCGCGAGATTGGTCTCGAGCCAGTTCGAGACGTAGGCGAACACCTCGTCGACCTTCAGGTTCGGGAAGGTGTCGACCATCCACTGTCGGAGGTCGGCGAGCAGAGTGTCGCGCTGCACGAGGACCGTGATCTGGGCGATGAGCTGCGAGATCTGGTCGACCAGCACCGGGATGACGATCAGGATGATGCCGGCGAAGATGCTGAGGACGCCGAGGATCGTGATCAGCACCGCGACCCAGCGGGGCAGCTTCTTGCGCTCGAGGAACGAGACGAGCGGATCGAGTCCCAGGCTCAGGAAGAGGGCGGTGCCGACATAGAGCAGCACGGTCGACAGACTCTCGACGCTGCCGATCAGCAGGATGCCGAGTCCCACGCCGAGCGTCGCCACCAGGGCGGTGCGGAACGGGTTGTGGATCTTCATCGCGGCTCCTCGGGAATGCGTGTGCTGCAAGGCTATCGAGCGCACCGGGACTCGCCGACACGACGTGCCGCGCGACCGGGTGAGGCATGCCCTCGTGGGCAACACTCAGGAGCTTTCGCTAGTCTGAAACGTCGAGTGTTGCGACTCGGGTGTGCGCCCGCGTCGTGTGAGGAGACTATTCGTGCGTTTCGTATGGGCCGTCGTGGCCTTCGTGCTGGCCGCGGGACTGATCGCTGCAGGCATAGCCCAGCGAACCATCTTCATGGGTCCGTCGACCCAGGAGGCGGCGGTCGCCGTGGAAGAACCCGCCCCGTATGTGCTGCTGGACGGCGACGTCCTGCGCGAGCACCCGGGCGCTCAGACCCTGCTCGTGCGTGGTGACGGCGACATCTTCGCGGCGTATGGCAGGACCGCCGACATGGAGGCGTGGCTCGCCGGTTCGTCGTACAACCACGCCTCGGTCGGCGCGGACGGCGACATCGACGTCGCGTTCGTCGACGCCGCAGAGCCGGAGGATGACGGAGGCGACGGGGCGGGGGAGACCCCGGCCCCGGAGGAGACCCCTGCGGTGGAGGAGACTCCCGCACCCGAGGAGTCCGCTGCCACGGAGGAGACTCCCGCCACCGAGGAGACCCCTGCGGCAGAAGAGACGCCGACCACCGAGGAGGCTCCTGCCGAGGAGGCTCCCGCCGAGGAGGCTCCTGCCGAGGAGAGCACGACCGCGCGCAGCCCTGTGGGGTCCGACCTCTGGCTCGACTCCTTCACCGACACCGATTCGCTCATCGCCGACATGCAGCTCCCGGAGGGCGTGAGCGTGATCATCGCGCGCGACGGCACCGCAGACGCACCCGAGGACATCGCGGTCTCCTGGCCGCTCGACACGTCGACGCCGCTCGCGGGGCCGCTGCTCTCCGCCGGAGCCGCGATGCTCCTCGTCGGCCTCGTCCTCTACGTCCTGGCGATCCGCCACCAGCGCCGAGGCCGCGGTCCGCGACGCAAGGGACCCGGCCCGCTTCCGCCCACGGAGCCCATCGACATCGCACAGCTCCCGCCGGCGGAGCGCGCGGCGATCGAGGAGACGCCGTCGGCGGGCTCGCCGGACGCCTCGACGCCCGTCACACCGGCGCCGGACACCTCGGCGACTGACGCTCCGGCACCGGATGGGAAGCCCGCGGACGCGTCGGCCACGCCCGGCAGCGACACGTCCGGCAGCGATGTCCGCACGTCGGAGCGACGCGCATCCGGGCCGGTGCGGAGGCGACGTCTTCTGGCGATCCCGGCCATCGCTCTGACCGCGCTCATCGCGACGGGATGCTCGGCGGAGTCCTGGCCGCAGTTCGGCGAGGGCACTCCGTCGCCGACACCGACTGCGACCATCATCGCCCCCGAGAACCAGAAGCCGCCGGCCGTCACCGAGGCGCAGGCCAAGCGCATCCTGCAGGAGGTGTCGGCCACGCTGTCCGATGCGGATGCGGCGATGGACATCGATCTCGCGGCCACCAGGCTCGACGGGCCGGCATTGACCGCCCGCACCACGGAGTACGCGTTGCGCACCGCGCTGCCCGACACCACCCCACCTGCGACGATCCCGACCGATGAGGTCGAGGTCGTGCTCCCCGAGGCGACCGACCGTTGGCCGCGCACTGTGCTGCTGCTGTCGAAGAGCAGCGGGGACGACACCATCCCGCCGGTCATCCTGACGATGACCCAGCAGGACCCGTGGTCGAACTACAAGGTCGACAACATGGCCGAGATGTCGGCGGACGCCGCCTTCCCGAAGGTCGCCGCAGCCTGGCTCGGCACGTCGCTCATCCCCGATGACTCCGCGTTCCTGAGTATTCGACCCGCGGACCTCGCGACGATGTTCGCGGATGCGGTCGACGAGGGTGAGCAGAGCGCGTCGTACGGACAGTTCGACGAACTCTCGCAGAACCTCGCGCAGTCGATCCGCGACAGTCGGCAGGCAGTGGTGCAGAACCTGGCTGACAACGGCGCAGCCGAGACCAGCCAGACGTCGTTCGACATCGTGCCGGCGGATTCCGCACCGGTGTCGATGGCCACGCTCGACAGCGGCGCGATCGTCGCGGTCTCGCTCATCGACACCGAGTCGGTGACGCCGACCTCCGCAGACGCGGTGATCCGCTTCGGCGACAACGCCCAGGCGAAGGCGCTCACCGGGGTGACCGAGTCCGCCAAGGGCGTGACCACCAAGTACGAATTCCAGCTGTTCTTCTCGGTCCCCGCCCAGGGTTCCTCCGAGCAGATCCGGCTTCTCGCCGTCCGTCAGGACCTTCTCTCCGTCGAGGTGATCAAGTGACCGAAATGTCTCCCGCCGCTCTCCGAGGTGCGGTCGACCTCTCCTCCCTCCGCAATCGTCCCGCGGCTCCCGCGCCCGGTGCACAACCACAGGCAGGCGCGCCAGTCGCCGATCTGGTGGTCGACGCGACCGATGAGTCGTTCGGCCAGATCCTCGAGCTGTCGCGCACCGTTCCGGTGGTCGTCGACCTCTGGGCCGAGTGGTGCGGACCCTGCAAGCAGCTCAGCCCCATCATCGAGAAGGTCACGCGCGAGCTCGGCGGCAAGGTGCTGCTCGCGAAGGTCGACGTCGATGCCAACCCTCAGCTCGCACAGGGGTTCCGTGCGCAGTCGATCCCCATGGTGGTCGCGCTCATCGCGGGTCAGCCGGTCCCCATGTTCACCGGCGCCGTTCCCGAGCAGCAGGTGCGCGAGGTGTTCGCACAGCTCCTGCAGCTCGCGGCACAGAACGGCGTCACCGGCTCACTCGACGTGGGGGCGCCTTCCGAGCAGCCGGACGCGCCCGAGGAGCCGCCGATGCCCCCGCTGCACGCGGAGGCGTTCGCCGCGATCGAGACGGGTGACTACGCCGCCGCGATCGTCGCTTATGAGAAGGCGCTCGCGGAGAACCCCCGCGACGAAGACGCCATCGCGGGTCTCGGGCAGGTGCGCCTCCTGGAGCGCGTGCAGAAGCTCGACCTTCAGGACGCACGGGCCGCGGCCGCCGCGGGGCCGCTGGACATCGCGGCGCAGTTCGACGTCGCCGACCTCGATCTCGCCGGCGGCCATGTCGAGGATGCCTTCGGGCGCCTCCTGGATCTCTTCGCGCAGCTGCCGTCGGACGAGCGCACGCCGGTGCGCGAGCGCCTCGTCGAGCTCTTCGGGCTCATCGGCGTGACCGACCCCCGCGTCGTCACGGCGCGCAACAGGCTCACGTCACTGCTCTTCTGAGGCGTCCGCCGCGCGGTCGACACTCGGCGTCTGCCGATCAGCGCCCGCGCGGCGCAGACGGTCACCCGTGGGTGATCGTCGGGACGTGCGGTTCTCCCTCGTAGCGCAGCCAGATCGTCGACAGCGCAGGCAGCGTCATCGTCGCGGACGCGACGCCATCGCCGTCGTCATGAGCGACCACCATGCCGAGGTTGCCGGAGCCACGGCCGCCGTAGGCAGACGCGTCGGTGTTGAGGATCTCCTGCCACACCCCGGCGCCGGGGAGCGTCAGCCGGTATCCGCTGCGTTCCAGGCCGGCGAAGTTGCTGATCACAGCCACCCGGCCGCCGTGCGCGTCGCGACGCTCGAACGCGATCACGTTCGGATCCCAACTCGGCGCCCCGAGGCGCGAGAACGATGAGCCGTCGCTGTCCCGCTCCCACAGCGGCGCCTGCGCGCGGTATGCGCGGTTGAGTTCGCCGACGAAGCTCTGCAGCTGTGCGTGCGAGGGCTGGTCCAGCAGCCACCAGTCGAGCTCGCGGGACTCCGACCACTCGCCGAGCTGGCCGAATTCCTGCCCCATGAAGAGGAGCTTCTTGCCGGGGTGACCCCACATGTAGCCGAGGTACGCCCGCACGTTCGCGAGCTTGTGCCAGTGGTCGCCCGGCATCTTCGAGACCAGGCTGCCCTTGCCGTGCACGACCTCGTCGTGACTGATCGGCAGCAGGTAGTTCTCGCCGAAGGCGTAGACGAACGAGAAGGTCATCTCACCCTCGTGGTGTGCCCGGTACATCGGATCGCGCTCGATGTACTGGAGCGAGTCGTTCATCCACCCCATGTTCCACTTGAACCCGAACCCCAGGCCGGCGTGGTCAGTCGGAGCGGTGACGCCGGGGAAGCTCGTGGATTCCTCCGCGATCATCAGCACGCCGGGGTGCACACGGTACGCGGTGGCGTTGACCTCCTGAAGGAACCGGATGGCCTCGAGGTTCTCTCGGCCGCCGTGGATGTTCGGCTCCCATTCGCCGTCGTTGCGCGAATAGTCGAGATACAGCATCGATGCGACGGCGTCGACACGGAGCCCGTCGACGTGGAACTCGCTGAGCCAGAACAGTGCGTTCGCGACCAGGAAGCCGCGCACCTCGGCACGGCCGTAGTCGAAGATGAGCGTGCCCCAGTCCTGGTGCTCGCCGCGGCGCGGATCGGGATGCTCGTAGAGCGGCTGCCCGTCGAAACGGGCGAGTGCGAAGGCATCCTTCGGGAAGTGTCCGGGGACCCAGTCCATGATCACACCGATGCCGGCCTGGTGCAGGCGGTCGATCAGATACCGGAGATCGTCGGGGCTGCCGAAACGGCTCGTCGCGGCGTAGTACCCGCTCACCTGGTAACCCCAGGATCCCCCGAACGGATGCTCCGCGAGGGGCATGAACTCGACGTGGGTGAAGCCGATCTCCGTGACGTGTGCGATCAGAGGGTCCGCGGCGTCGCGGTAGCTGAGACCGCCCCGCCAGGAGCCCAGATGCACCTCGTAGACCGAGAGGGGCTGCGCGACCGCGTGGGTCGCCGCGCGCCTGGTCATCCACGCGCCGTCCGACCAGGCATAGGTCGACTGCGTGATCACGGAGGCCGTCTCGGGCGGTACCTGCGCGGCCTGCGCCATCGGGTCCGCCTTGAAGATCCAGGACCCGTCCCGCGTGCGGATCTGGTACTTGTACGTCATGCCCACTGCGAGGTCGGGGACGAACAGCTCCCAGATCCCGCTTCCGCCCATCGACCGCATCGCGTGGGACTCGCCGCTCCATCCGTTCACGTCGCCGACGACGCGCACGGCGGTCGCGTTCGGAGCCCAGACGGCGAACGCCACGCCGGACTCTCCGTCGACCACGCGTGGATGAGCGCCGAGCGCGTCCCACAGCCGTTCGTGGCGTCCTTCGGCGATCAGGTGCAGATCGAGCTCTCCGAGGGTCGGCGAGTGCCGATACGGATCGCCGACGATGGTCTCGTCGTCGTCGCCGGCGTAGGCGGTGGCGAGGCGGTAGGCGACAGGCGCCCCGGGATGCTGAGCCTCCCAGATGCCCTCTGCGACATGCGCGAGCTCTAGGCGCGAACCGTCGTCGAACACCGCCGCGACGGACTCTGCCAGAGGGCGCCGCGCGCGGATCACGGTGGCAGTCCGACCGCTCGCGTCCGTGGCGGGGTGCGAGCCGAGGACGGCGTGCGGGTCGTGGTGACCGCCCGCCGCGACCGCTGTCCATTCCGACGTCATCGTCGTGTCTTCCGCGTGGCTCATGCTCGGCTCCTCACCTTCAGGATGTGCACCGGCTCGGCGAAGGCGTCGAGGCGCACGTAGTTGTGATCGGCCCAGGTCCAGACGGCTCCGGTGAGCAGGTCCTCGACCTCGAAGGGCTGGCCCGGCTCGACACCCCAGATGGTGGTGTCGAGATGAACGGTGGTCTCGCGCACCGAGTGCGGGTCGACATTGGCGATCACGAGGATCGTGTCGGGGGAGCCGGTCCCGGTGAACGCGGCGTCCAGATGCTTGCTGTAGACGAGCACGGCGTCGTCGTCGCTCCAGTGCACCGAGAGGTTGCGCAGCTGACGCAGCGCGGGGTGCGCACCACGGATCTCGTTGAGCCTGCGCAGCAGGGGCGCCAGTGAGTCGCCCGCAGCCTCGGCACCTTCCCAGTCCCGGATCTTGTACTCGTACTTCTCGTTGTCGATGTTCTCCTCGGAACCAGGGCGGGCGACGTTCTCGAAGAGCTCATACCCCGCGTAGACGCCGTACACAGGCGCGGCGGTCGCGGCGATGCAGGCGCGGATCCGGTAGGCGGCCCTCCCGCCGAACTGCAGGTACTCGGTGAGGATGTCGTGGGTGTTCACGAACAGGTTCGGCCGCATGTAGTCGCTGGTGTCGTGCGAGACGCTGGCGAGGAACTCCTCGAGCTCCGACTTCGTGTTCCGCCAGGTGAAGTAGCTGTAGCTCTGCTGGAAGCCTACGGCAGCCAGGGCCCGCATGACGGCGGGACGAGTGAACGCCTCGGCGAGGAAGATGACGTCGGGATCCGCGGCGTTCACCGTGGCGATCAGCCATTCCCAGAACTGCAGCGGCTTGGTGTGCGGGTTGTCGACACGGAAGATCTTCACGCCCTCGCGCACCCAGTGCTGGACGATCCGCAGCATCTCGCGGTAGATGCCCTCAGGATCGTTGTCGAAGTTGAGCGGATAGATGTCCTGGTACTTCTTCGGAGGGTTCTCCGCGTAAGCGATCGTGCCGTCGGGCAGCGTCGTGAACCATTCGGGGTGCTCCGCGACCCACGGGTGGTCGGGCGAGGCCTGCAGCGCAAGGTCGAGGGCCACCTCGAGCCCCTCCGCGCGGGCGGCCCGAACGAACGCCCGGAAGTCGGCGGGCTTGCCCAGATCGGGGTGGATGGCGTCGTGACCACCCCCTGCAGCGCCGATCGCGTAGGGGGATCCGGGGTCTGCGGGCTCTGTGGTGAGCGTGTTGTTGCGACCCTTGCGGTTGGTGATGCCGATCGGGTGCACGGGCACCAGATAGATCACGTCGAACCCCATCGCCGCGACCGCGGGCAGGCGCTTGGCCGCTGTGCGGAACGTGCCGCTCTTGATCGAGCCGTCCTTGAGGCGACGTGCGCCCTCCGAGCGCGGGAAGAACTCGTACCAGGCGCCCACGCCCGCTGCGGTGCGCTCGACCAGGAGACGGTGGGAGGCGGAGACGGAGCGCAGCGACGTCAGCGGTCGGTCGGCGAAGATCTTCGCGAGTTCCGGGTCGGTGGACACGGCGATGGTCGTCGCGGCGTCGCCGTCGGCGAGCGAGGCGGCGACGGCGGAGAGCGTCTTGCGCTGCGCCGCGGGCCGATCCTTCTCGGCTGCGGCGCGAGTCACCAGCTGGGCGCCCAGGGCCGCCATCACCGGCACATCGACACCTGCCGCCACCTTGAGCTCGGCCGCGTGCGCCCAGGTCGCGAAGTCGTCGGCGAATCCCTCGAAGCGGAAGGACCAGTCGCCCTGCATGTCGACGGCGACGTCGGCGGCCCACCGGTCGGTGCCGTCGAGCAGCGGAGTGAGACGATGCAAGGTCTCGTTCCCGTCCGGCGAGGTCAGGCGCAGGTGCACCCCGATGATGTCGTGGCCCTCGCGGAACGACACGACGCCGAACGGCACGACCTCCCCGACCACGGCCTTGGGCGCGAATCCGCCGGGGACGTGCGGACGCGCATCCAGCAAGGGGATCCTGGTGGTGCGGAGGCCTTCACCATCGGACACGGCGCCGACGGGGCGCAGCGGGATCTGAGACGGGCTCCGGAGAGCATTCGGACGGATGCTGCTTGTACGTGCGGCCACTCCCCGAATGTACCGTCCCGGACGCGCAGCGGGTAGCGCGCCGACGGCTCCGGCGCGCCGCACGTCACTCCACCCGGAACAGTCGCATCGAGGTGCCCGGGGTGGGCAGGATGTGTCCGGGGGCGAAGGTCTCCTCGTCGGTGCTCGGATGCTCGTCGGCACTCGACCACAACGACACGAAGCGCGTCGCATCCTCGAGGTCTTCCGGCAGCCGCACGTCGATCGGGGACTCCGTGCCGTGCACGATCAGCAGGATCCGGTTCGCCTCTTCGCGGTCGGGCGTCGACGCCGCGACGTACTGCAGTGTGCGGTTTCCCGGGTCGGTCCACTGCTCGCTCTCCATCGTCTCGCCGTTCTGGTCGAACCAGTCCATGACGGAGGCGTTGGGGATGTGCTCTCCCAGACGTGCGTACCTGCTGGGACGAAGAGCGGGATTCTCCGACCGCAGTCGGATCAGCCGAGCGACGTGTGCGCGCAGATCGTCCTGCCAGGGCTCCGGCTCCCAGCTCAACCAGGTCATCGCGGAGTCCTGCGCATAGGCGTTGTTGTTGCCGCGCTGCGTGCGTCCGACCTCGTCGCCCGCCGTGAGCATGGGGATGCCCGCCGACAGCAGCAGCGTGCCCAGCAGGTTCCGCATGGCCTTGCGGCGAGCAGCGAGGATGGCCGGGTCGTCGGTCGGCCCCTCGATCCCGTGGTTGAACGCGCGGTTCATGTCGGCGCCGTCGCGATTCTGCTCGCCGTTCGCCTCGTTGTGCTTGACGTCGTAGGACACCAGGTCGTGCAGGGTGAAGCCGTCGTGCGCGGTGACGAAATTGATGCTGGCGAGCGGACCGCGCTCGTCTGCGAAGGTGTTCGAGGATCCGGCCAGCCTGGTCGCGAAGCCACCGACTCCGACCGGAGCAGATGCCCGGCGCGCGTAGTCGATGTCGCTGAGCCAGAAGTTGCGCACGCGATCACGGTAGCGGTCGTTCCACTCCATCCAGCCGCGAGGGAAGTTCCCCGTCTGCCAGCCGCCCATCCCCACATCCCAGGGTTCGGCGATGAGCTTGGTGTCCTTCAGGATCGGATCGTTCGCGATGGCGGTGAGCAGAGGATGCTCCGGAGTGTAGGTGTGCGCGGAATCACGGGCGATCGCCGCAGCGAGGTCGAACCGGAATCCGTCGATCTGCATCTCCTCGGCCCAGTAGCGCAGCGAGTCGAGGACCAGCCGGGCGCCCGCGTCGGTCGAGGTGTCGAGCGTGTTGCCGCATCCGGTGGTGTCGATGTAGGCGCCCGAGGCGTCCTGCCGGTAGTACGACGCGTTGTCGATGCCGCGGAAGCTGGATCGTGGTCCGCCGAGTCCTTCCTCGGATGTGTGGTTGTAGACGACGTCGAGGATGACCTCGAGACCCGCCTCGTGCAGCAGCCTCACCATTCCCTTGAACTCGGCGAGGACGGCCTCGGGTCCGCCCTTGCGAGCATCTTCGGTGGCGTAGGCGTTGTGCGGGGTGAAGAAGTTGAGGGTGTTGTACCCCCAGTAGTTGGTGAGGCCGCGTTCGAGCAGACGGGGCTCGGGCACGAAGGCATGCACGGGCAGCAGTTCGATCGAGGTGATCCCCAGCTCGCGGAAGTACTCGATCATCGCCGGGTGGGCGAGACCCGCATAGGTGCCGTGCAGAGCGGGCGGGACGTCGGGCTGCCGCTTGGTGAGCCCCTTGAGGTGGCCTTCGTAGAGCACCGTGCGGTCGAGGGGGATGCGCGGCTTCGCCGACTGCCCCCAGTCGAATCCGTCGACGATGACCACCGAACGCCACTCCTCGTACCCGTCTCCCTGCGCGAGACCGCGGGCGTACGGGTCGAGCAGCAGTGTCTCGGGGTTGAAGGTGTTGCCGGGTCCGTGGGGTCCGCCGACGCGGATCGCGTAGCGCGTGCCGGGCTGCAGCAGTTCCGTCGTGACCTCCCAGACTCCGCCGGGGAGTCGTTCGAGAGGCGCCTGATCGACCACCCAGTCGAGATCCGTCGCATCGAAGACGACGAGCTCGATCGACGAGGCGTTCTGCGACCAGACTCGGAGCGTCCCCACGCCGTCGTGGAGGCGGACGCCGAGGTCGTCGAGTACAGGACCGCCGGGCACGGTGAAGTCTCGGTTCGCGGGCATGAGTACACCTTAGAGGTCTGCGCTGTGGTGCCAGGACACCGGCCGCCGGGGCGCGCACGAGCCAGGACGCCGGGAAATGCGGGAGAGTGGAGGCATGCAGCACTATCTCGATCACGCGGCGACCACACCGCTGCGCCCCGAGGCGCGCGGCGCATGGCTCGCCGCCAGCGAGACGGTGGGCAATGCGTCCTCGACACACGGCGCGGGTCAGGACGCGCGGCGCCTGCTGGAGGAGTCGCGCGAGCGTGCGGCGGCGGTGCTCGGCTGCGATCCCATAGAGGTCGTCTTCACGTCCGGCGGAACCGAGTCGATCAACCTCGCAGTGCAGGGACTGTGGCACGCGCGCGCCGCGGGCACCGATGCGATCGTGATGCCGGATGCCGAGCACCATGCGACTGTCGACACGGTGGAGGCGCTGCTGGCGGACGGAGCGATTCTGCGCCCCGTCCCGGTGCGTCCCACTGCTGCGATCGATGCGAGCGCCTTCGCCGCTCGACTGCCCGGTGCGGCGCTGGCCACCGCGCTGATCGCCAACAACGAGGCGGGGACGATCAACGACGCACCCGCACTGGCATCCGCGGCGGCCGCGGCGCGGGTCCCGTTGCACCTCGATGCGGTGTCGGCTCTCGGGCACGTCCCGCTCTCGTTCCGCGGGCTGCGCGGTGACGCTCCCGACGCCGCAGGCCTCGTCGCGATGAGTGTCGCCGGCCACAAGATCGGCGCCCCCGTCGGCGTCGGCGCCCTCGTCACGGCGCGAACGGCTCGGCTCGCCGCGATGCTGCGCGGGGGTGCACAGCAGCGCGGTCTGCGCGCGGGAACCCAGGATGTCGCCGGTGCCGCCGCGTTCGCCGTCGCGCTGGAGCTCGCCGAGGCCGAGCGGGAGGCCGAGAACTCGCGACTGCAGACGATGCGGGATCGTCTGGTCGACGGCATCCGGCAGCGTGTGCCGCAGGCGGAGCTCCTGGGTGACCCCCGCGAGAGGCTCCCCGGCAACGCGCACCTCCTCTTTCCCGGCGCCGTCGGCGAGAGCCTGCTGTTCCTGCTCGACATGGCCGGCATCGCCGTGTCGACCGGATCCGCCTGCCAGGCCGGTGTGGCGGAGCCGTCGCACGTCGTGATGGCCATGGGCCGCAGCGAACAGGACGCGCGCAGCGTCCTCAGGTTCTCCCTCGGGCGCACGTCGAGCGATGACGACATCGATGCGGTGCTCGCCGCCATCGCCGATGCCTACTCGCGCGCATCCGGCTCCGGCTCAGCCGAGCGCTCGTAGACTGGCAGCATGAGGATTCTTGCGGCCATGAGCGGTGGCGTCGACTCGGCCGTCGCGGCCGCCCGCGCCGTCGACGCCGGCCACGACGTCGTCGGAGTGCACCTGGCGCTCTCGCGAGCAGGAGGCACGCTGCGCACCGGCAGCCGCGGATGCTGCACGATCGAGGACGCGCTGGACGCCCGGCGCGCAGCCGACCTGCTCGGCATCCCGTTCTACGTGTGGGACTTCTCCGAACGCTTCCGCGAAGACGTGATCGCCGATTTCGTCTCGGAGTATCAGGCGGGTCGCACCCCGAACCCCTGCATGCGCTGCAACGAGAAGATCAAGTTCGCCGCGCTGCTCGAGCGCGCGATCGAGCTGGGGTTCGACGCGGTCTGCACGGGCCACTACGCCACCCTGATCCCGACGGATGCAGGCCTCGAGCTGCACCGCGCGGCCGACAACGCGAAGGACCAGTCGTACGTGCTCGGAGTCCTGACGGCCGAGCAGCTCGCCCACACGTACTTCCCCTTGGGTACGACGCCCTCGAAGGCCGTCGTGCGCGCGGAGGCCGCGGAGCGCGGGCTGACCGTCGCGCAGAAGCCCGACAGCCACGACATCTGCTTCATCCCCGACGGCGACACCCGCGGCTGGCTCGCCGAGAAGGTCGGCACGGCGACGGGGGAGATCGTCGACCGCACGGGCGAGATCGTGGGGTCGCACGAGGGCGCGCATGCGTTCACCGTGGGTCAGCGTCGAGGACTCAAGCTCGGAGTTCCGGCGGCGGACGGCAAGCCCCGGTTCGTGCTCGAGGTGCGACCTGTCTCGAACACGGTCGTCGTCGGTCCGAAGGAGGCGCTCGCGATCCGCGAGATCTCCGGTGAGCGATTCAGCTGGGCAGGGGCGGCTCCTCTGGAGTCGGAGTTCGAGTGCGAGGTGCAGATCCGCGCCCATGCGGAGCCCGAGCCCGCCCGTGCCTTCGTGTCGCCCGAGGGCGTGCGCGTCGAGCCGCAGCAGCCGCTCAACGGAGTCGCACCGGGGCAGACCGCCGTGCTCTACGTCGGCACCCGCGTGCTCGGTCAGTTCACGATCGATCGCACGGTGTCGGCGGTGCCGGTCGACGCGTAGCGTCTCGCTCCCGATGTCGGTGGCCGCTCGTAGACTGGCGGAGTGCCGGAGAACATCTCGCTGGAAGACGCCCGAAACGAAGCCGACGGGCTGACCACTCGCATCCTCGAGGCGAAGGACGCGTACTACGGGCGCGACACCTCCGTCGTCGACGACGCCACCTACGACGGCTGGATGCACCGGCTCGAAGAGCTCGAGCGGCTGCATCCGGAGCTGCAGGGTCAGGATTCTCCCACCCAGATGGTGGGCGTGGCCGAAGCGACAGGGCTTGCGACCATCGAGCACGCCGAGCGCATGCTGAGCCTCGACAACGTGTTCTCGATCGACGAGCTCCGTGAGTGGACCGCGAAGACGCGCGCCGCGGCAGGACGAGATGTCGACTGGCTGACCGAGCTCAAGATCGACGGACTCGCGATCAATCTGCGCTACGAGAACGGGATCCTGACGTCGGCCGCGACGCGGGGCGACGGCCGGGTCGGCGAGATCGTCACCGAGAACGCGCTGCGTCTGCCCGAGATCCCCCGGGAGCTCAGCGGCGAGGGGCACCCCGAGATCGTCGAGGTCCGGGGAGAGGTGTTCATACCCGTGGCCGCCTTCGAACGGCTCAACGCCGCACAGGCCACGTTCCGCGAACGGGCCTATGCCGACGCGCTCGCTCGCTGGGAGGCACGGGGCGGGGCGAAGAAGCCGTTCGACGAAGAGAAGGCGCGCACCGCGGCTGCCCGGCGGTTCCCCTCGTTCGCCAATCCGAGGAACGCGGCGAGCGGCGGTCTGCGTCAGCAGATCGACAAGAAGGACGGACTCGAGCTCGAAGCGGGAATGCTGCGGATCGAGTCGCTCGCGTTGTACGTGCACGGCATCGGCGCCTGGGAGAACCCCCCGGTGGCGGCGCAGAGTCAGATATACGAGACGTTGGCCGAGTGGGGACTCCCCACGAGCCCGCACACCAAGGTCTGCACGAGCATCGACGAGGTCGCGGCGTTCGTCGAGTACTTCGGAGAGCACCGGCATGACATCGAGCACGAGCTCGACGGCATCGTCGTGAAGGTCGACGAGCTGTCCCTGCACGACGAACTGGGCGCAACGAGCCGCGCGCCGCGCTGGGCGATCGCATACAAGTACCCGCCCGAAGAGGTGCAGACGAAGCTCCTCGACATCGTCGTGTCCGTCGGGCGGACGGGGCGGGCCACGCCCTTCGCCGTGATGGCTCCCGCTCACGTCGCGGGGTCCGTCGTGAGGCAGGCGACGCTGCACAACAAAGACGTCGTGAAGGCGAAGGGCGTGCTGATCGGCGACACCGTCGTGCTGCGCAAGGCGGGCGACGTGATCCCCGAGGTGCTCGGGCCGGTCGTCGAGAAGCGCGACGGCACCGAACGGGAGTTCGTGATGCCTGTCGACTGCCCCGAATGCGGCACGCCGCTGCGCGCGATGAAAGAGGGCGACATCGACCTGCGCTGCCCGAATGCGCGCTCATGTCCCGCCCAGGTGCGCGGGCGCGTCGAGCACATCGGATCCCGCGGCGCTCTCGACATCGAGGCGCTCGGCGAGGTCACGGCGGCGGCGTTGACGCAGCCCACGACACCCGCCACGCCCCCTCTCGAGACCGAGGCGGGCCTGTTCGCCCTGACCCTCGATGAGATCGTGCCGATCGAGCTCTTCGTGCGCGATGCCGAGACAGGGTTGCCCAAAGAAGACGATGACGGGCTGGTGAAGACTCGGGCGCCTTTCCGCCGCAACCCGACCGCCGCCGAGAAGAAGTCCGGCCTCGAGGGGCCTCAGCCCTCATCCCAGGCGCTCACGCTGCTCGCAGAGCTCGAGAAGGCCAAGACGAAGGATCTCTGGCGTCTTCTCGTCTCGTTGAACATCCGTCATGTCGGCCCCGTCGCCGCGCGTGCGCTCGCGCAGTGGTTCGGCTCGCTCGACGCCATCCGCGCGGCGTCCCGTGACGAGCTCGCGGCGGTCGAAGGGGTCGGCGGCATCATCGCGGACTCGCTGCTCGCCTGGTTCGACGTGGACTGGCATCAGGACATCGTGCGGCGATGGGCCGAAGCCGGCGTGCAGTGGTCGACTCCCGGACACCCGGGACCGGGCGCTGCGGTCGTCGAGGGCGGAGTGCTCGAGGGGCTCACCGTCGTCGCCACCGGGTCCCTCGACGGCTACACGCGCGACGGCGCGCAGGAGGCGATCATCAAGGCGGGGGGCAAGGCCGCGTCGAGCGTCTCGAAGAAGACCGATTTCGTGGCGGCCGGGCCGGGCGCAGGATCGAAGCTCGGCAAGGCGGAGGAGCTCGGCATCCGCATCCTCGATGCCGCCCAGTTCCACATCCTCGTGACCGAAGGGCCGGACGCGCTCGGATGAAGCGCTATGGACCACTGATCGTCGTTCCCGGTGCGCTGGCGGTCGGCGACCCCGGCAGGCATCATCTGCGGCTGACGCCGGATGCGGTGCTGTTCCGACGGGGATCGGAGAACACCGGGATCCTCGCGTGGTCAGAAATCGACCGCGTGGTGCTCGATGTGCCGACCACACGCTTCCGGCTGCCGGGCCTCGTCAGCACGGTCGTGATCGGCGCACTGACCTTCCTGACTCTCGACAGCCTCGATCTCGACCCCGCCGACGGGTCGATCGCGGTGACGGCGGCAGGAGAGACGACCACGACGCCGCTCAGCCGTCATCATGTCGGCGGCTACTGGGCGCCCACGGTCGACGGGGCACACCGACTGCTGCGTCATCTGATCGCGCATCCCGAACAGCGCGCGCTTCTCGCACGCCCGGAATCCCTTCTCGAGGTCGCGGCGAAGCTCGCACGCAGCGCGGCGCCAGGTCCGTCGGGCTTCTGAGGGGCCTACGCGTCGAAGATGCGCTGGAGCAGCTTCGATGATTCTGTGAAACCGAGCCTTAGATAGACCGGCACAGCGCGTTCGCTCGAGTGCACGATGACTCTGGAGGCACCGGCGCTGTGTGCGTGTGCTGTCGCCACCTCGACGAGGGCGGTTCCCACACCGTCATTGCGGTGCTCGGGCAGCACGAAGACGCTCTGGATGTCTGCCGAAAGGCGGTTGTTCGCGCCCGGGCTCGGAACTCGGGGCAACAGTGCGACCCACGCGGCACCGACGATCTCTTCATCAATCGTGCGCGCGACGAACGCGGAGTGCGTCCCACGATGGACCTCCCACCAGGACGCGAGAGCTGTCACGAAAGACTCGAACTCCGCGACGTTCGGACCGTCAGTGCCCCTGTCGATCCACTTGACGCGCGCCAGGCCCCGAACATCCTCGGGGCCTGCGCGCTCGATGTGCATGAGCGTACCGCTCAGGCCTTGTGGCGCGGCTTGCGGAACGGCTTCTCGTCGCGGTCGCCCCGAGCGGGACGCTCGTCACGGTCGTAGCGCGGACGCTCGTCGCGACGCTCGAAGCCGCCACGCGCACCGTCGCGAGGTCCGTCGTTGCGGCGCGCACCCGGTCCGCGGTCGGGCTTGATCTCGATCAGGCGACCCGAGATGCGGGTGTCCTTCAGCTTCTCGAGCACCGAGGAGTCCATGTTCGCGGGCAGCTCGACGACGGTGAAGTCGGGGCGGATGTTGATCGCGCCGAAGTCGTCGCGTCCGAGACCGCCCTCGTTCGCCAGCGCGCCGACGATCTGACGCGGCTCGACGCGGTGACGGCGTCCGACCTCGATACGGTACGGGGTGTAGTCACCGCGCCCACGACGTTCCCGCGGCTCGCGGGTCTCGCGCCGATCGCCGCGGCCGCTGTTCTCGCGAGGAGGACGGTTGTCGTACTCGACGGCCTTCGACAGGGCATCGTCGGCGGGATCGAGCAGCAGCGGGGTGTCGCCCTGCGCGACCACCGCGAGAGCCGCGGCCACATCGGCCTCGGGCACATCATGGTTGCGCACGTAGTGCGCAATGATGTCGCGGAACTTCTCGATGCGCCCGTCATCACCGAGGGCAGCCGTGATCGCATCGTCGAACCGGGCGAGACGCGTCGTGTTGACGTCATCCATACTCGGCAGCTGCATCTGGGTCGGCTGCTGGCGGGTCGCCTTCTCGATCGCCTTCAGCAGGTACCGCTCGCGCGGCGTGATGAAGCTGATCGCGTCGCCGGTGCGTCCCGCGCGCCCCGTGCGGCCGATGCGGTGCACGTACGACTCGGTGTCGGTGGGGATGTCGAAGTTGACGACGTGGCTGATGCGCTCGACGTCGAGCCCACGGGCTGCGACGTCGGTCGCGACGAGGATGTCGAGCTTGCTCGCCTTGAGCTGGTTCACGCTGCGCTCGCGCTGCACCTGAGGCACGTCGCCGTTGATCGCCGCAGCGGAGTATCCGCGGGCGCGGAGCTTCTCGGCCAGTGTCTCGGTCTCGTTCTTCGTGCGGACGAACACGATCATCCCGTCGAAGTTCTCGACCTCGAGGATGCGTGTGAGCGCGTCGACCTTCTGCGCGTACGACACCACGAGATAGCGCTGGGTGATGTTCGTGCCGGTCGCGGTCTTCGACTTGATGCTGATCTCTTCGGGCTCGCGCAGGTACTTCTGCGCGAGGCGACGGATCTGGGGCGGCATGGTGGCCGAGAACAGGGCGACCTGCTTCTCCTCCGGCGTCTGCGCGAGGATCTGCTCGACATCCTCGGCGAAGCCCATCTTCAGCATCTCGTCGGCCTCGTCGAGAACCAGGTACTGCAGCTGGGACAGGTCGAGCGTGCCCTTGGCGAGGTGGTCCATGATGCGACCGGGGGTGCCGACGATCACGTGCACGCCGCGGCGGAGCGCGGACAGCTGCACACCGTAGCCCTGGCCGCCGTAGACGGGGAGGACGTGGACGCCCTTCATCTTCGAGGCGTACGACTCGAAGGCCTCGCACACCTGCAGGGCGAGTTCACGGGTCGGTGCGAGCACAAGCGCCTGCGGGGTCTTCTGCGACACGTCGAGGCGCTCCAGCACGGGGAGCGCGAAGGCCGCGGTCTTTCCCGTTCCGGTCTGCGCCATGCCGACGACATCGCGTCCGGACAGGAGAGTCGGGATGGTCGCGGCCTGGATGGGGGAGGGGGTCTCGTATCCGAGGTCCTTGATGGCCTTGAGGACGGGCCCGGTGATGCCGAGCTCCTCGAATCCAGGGGTCTCGGGGGCGTCAGTGGGCACAGCGTCTTCAGGAGTCACTGACCAAGGGTAGCGCCTTCCGAGATCCGGCGCCTGTGAGGCCGCCCTCAGGAGGCGCTGAGCGCGAGCAGCCTCTCCCTGACCTGGCGCCGCAGCACCTTCCCGATCAGAGACTTCGGAAGTTCGTCGACGACGAAGACGCGTCGGGGCACCTTGTAGGGAGTGAGGATGCTGCGGGCGTACTCGCGGATGGCCTCGACATCGACAGCCGCCGATCCGTCGACCACGATCGCCGCGACGACCTCTTCGCCGGAGTGTTCGCTGGGCAGGCCGATCACGGCGGCATCCACGATCAGCGGATGCTGTCGCAGGGCGTTCTCGACCTCTGTCGGCGCGACGTTGAATCCGCCCGTGATGATGAGTTCCTTGATGCGATCGACGATCCGGACGAACCCGGCCCGGTCGACCGTCACGATGTCTCCGGTGCGGAACCAGCCGTCGATGAACACCGCTTCGGTCTCCTCGGGCTTGCCGTAGTAGCCGGAGAACACCTGCGGGCCGCGCACGAGCAGCTCACCCGGAGCGCCCTCGGCCACATCGACGGTCGGGTTCTCGGGATCCACCACCCGGCACTCGGTGCCGGGAAGGGGAAGGCCGACGGTGCCGGGAACCCGGTTGTCCGCGACCGGGTTCGCCATCAGCACGGGCGAGCACTCGCTCAGTCCGTAGCCCTCGACGAGATAGCCATGCGTGGCGGCCTCGAACGGCACCACCAGATCGTGCGGCAGCGCCATCGCCCCGGAGATCGCCACCTCGATGCCGTCGAGCGAGATGCCGTTCGCGGTCGCGGCCGCGAGCAGGCGATCGGCGATCGGAGGCACCAGGGGCAGGAAGGTCGCGGGATGCTTCTTCATCGCCTCGAGGACGAGGTCGGGCTCGAACTTCGGGAAGAGCACGAGCCGCGCGCCCATCGACATCGCGAAGGTCAGGCACAGCGTCAGACCGTACGCATGGAACATCGGCAGCACCGCATACACGACGCAGCCCTTGCCGCGCTGGATCGATGGCACCCAGGCGCGGGACTGCGCCGCGTTCGCGAGCAGGTTGCGATGAGTGAGCGCCGCGCCCTTCGGCGTGCCCGTCGTGCCCGACGTGTACTGGATGATCGCCAGGTCGTCGGTCGCGGGTGCGGGATGCGTGGCGGGGATCGGGGCGGAGCGCAGCAGTGTCTCCCACAGCACGGTGCCGCGGACTCGCGAGGTCAGCGCTGCGCGGGAGTCGCGGGCCTTGGCCACGGGCAGTCGGAGTGCGACGCGGGTCAGAAGCGGCATGGCTCGCGTCACGTCGACGGAGATCAGATTCGTGACCGCGAGGTCGGCCGGGAACTCCTGCACGGTGCCGACGACCTTGTTCCACACGATCGCGTGCTTCGCGCCGTGATCCTCGAACTGCTTGCGCAGCTCGCGCGGTGTGTAGAGCGGGTTGTGCTCCACCACGACGGCGCCGAGCCGCAGAACGGCGTAGAACGCGATGATGTGCTGAGGGCAGTTCGGGAGCACGATCGCCACGGGATCACCCGCACGCACACCGAGATCGCGGAGTCCGGCGGCCGCCCGATCGATCGCATCCTGCATCCGGGCGTAGGTGATCTCGCGGCCGAAGAACTGCAGCGCCGGGGCGTCGGGGTAGTCCCTGACCGACGCGGAGACGATGTCGATCAGCGATCCGGACACGGGGGAGAGGTCTTCGGGGACGCCTGCGGCGTAGCTGGCGACCCACGGACGAGGAGGCTGGAACGAGCTCACCAGCCCAGCATAGGGGTGGGGTGTGCCGGCGGCGGGGTGACGTCGGGCCCGCTGACTACACTGGGAGGGTGTCTGAAATCACCCCTGAACTCGTACGCCATCTCGGCGTGCTCGCGCGTATCCAGCTGAATGACGATGAGGTGTCCCGGCTCACGGGACAGCTCGACGCCATCGTCGACAACATCGCGAAGGTGTCGGAGGTGGCGGGCCCCGAGGTCGCCGCGACGAGCCATCCGATCCCGCTGAGCAATGTCTACCGCCCCGACGTGGTCGGCGAGACCCTGACGCACGAGCAGGTGCTCCAGAACGCACCCGATCAGGCCGACGGCCGCTTCCGCGTCACCGCGATCCTGGGAGAAGAGCAGTGAGCGACATCATCCGTCTGACCGCGGCAGAACTCGCCGACAAGCTCGCGAGCCGCGAGATCTCCAGCGTCGAGGCGACGCGCGCGCACCTCGACCGCATCGCGGCCGTCGACGGCGACGTCCACGCCTTCCTGCACGTCAACGAGGGTGCGCTCGACGCGGCGGCCGACATCGACGCGCGACGCGCGGCCGGAGAGCAGCTCGGCCCGATCGCCGGCGTCCCCCTCGCGATCAAGGACGTTCTGGTCACGACCGACCAGCCGACCACCAGCGGGTCCCGGATCCTCGAGGGCTACCGCTCTCCGTACGACGCCACCGTCGTCGCCCGCTCTCGGGCGGCCGGACTCATCCCCCTCGGCAAGACCAACATGGACGAGTTCGCCATGGGCTCGTCGACCGAGCACTCGGCGTACGGTCCGACCCGCAACCCGTGGGACCTCGATCGGATCCCCGGCGGTTCCGGCGGCGGGTCCGCCGCGGCGGTCGCGGCCTTCGAAGCGCCTCTCGCTCTCGGGTCCGACACGGGTGGGTCGATCCGTCAGCCCGCGCACGTCACGGGAACGGTCGGCGTGAAGCCGACCTACGGCGGTGTCAGCCGCTATGGCGCCATCGCTCTCGCCTCGAGCCTCGACCAGGTCGGCCCGGTCACGCGCACGGTGCTCGACGCGGGACTGCTGCATGACGCGATCGGCGGACACGACCCGAAGGACTCGACGTCGCTGCGCGAGGAGTGGCCCTCGTTCGCAGATGCCGCCCGTGAGGGCGCTCGCGGAGACGTGCTGAAGGGGCTCAAGGTCGGTGTGATCCGCGAACTTCCCGACAGCGGGTTCCAGCCCGGCGTCGCGGAGTCGTTCCGCAGCGCACTCGCCATGATGGAGGCGCAGGGGGCGGAGATCGTGGAGATCGGCGCACCGCACTTCGAGTACGGCGTGGCCGCGTACTACCTGATCCTTCCGGCGGAGGCCTCCAGCAACCTCGCGAAGTTCGACTCCGTGCGTTTCGGTCTCCGCGTCACTCCCGACGGCAACCCCACGGTCGAAGACGTCATGTCGGCGACGCGGGACGCCGGTTTCGGCGACGAGGTCAAGCGTCGCATCATCCTGGGCACGTACGCGCTGTCGGCGGGTTACTACGACGCGTACTACGGCAGCGCGCAGAAGGTCCGCACGCTCATCCAGCAGGACTTCGACACCGCGTTCGCCGAGGTCGATGTGATCGCGACGCCGTCGGCCCCGACCACGGCGTTCAAGATCGGCGAGAAGATCGACGACCCGCTGCAGATGTACCTGAACGACATCACGACCATCCCGGTGAACCTCGCCGGAGTGCCCGGTATCTCGATCCCGAGCGGTCTCGCCTCCGACGACGGTCTGCCCGTCGGCATCCAGTTCATCGCGCCGGCGCGGCAGGACGCCCGTCTCTACACGGTCGGTGCGGCCGTCGAGACGCTGCTGGTCGATTCGTGGGGGGCGCCGCTCCTCACCCGTGCACCGCAGCTCGCAGGAGGGACCCGCTGATGGCCACCGCCAAGCTCATGGACTTCGACAAGGCCCTCGAACTGTTCGAGCCCGTGCTCGGGTTCGAGGTGCACGTCGAGCTCAACACGAACACGAAGATGTTCTCGGACGCGCCGAACCCCGCGAACGAGCTCTACCACGCCGCCGAGCCGAACACCCTGATCGCTCCCGTCGACCTCGGCCTCCCCGGGGCGCTTCCCGTCGTGAACGAGACGGCGATCCGTTCGTCGATCAGCCTGGGCCTCGCGCTCGGATGCTCGATCGCTCCGTCGAGCCGCTTCGCGCGCAAGAACTACTTCTACCCGGATCTCGGCAAGAACTACCAGATCTCGCAGTTCGATGAGCCGATCGCGTTCGAGGGATCCGTCGAGGTCGAGCTCGAAGACGGCACGATCGTGCAGATCCCGATCGAGCGCGCGCATATGGAGGAGGACGCCGGAAAGCTCACGCACATGGGTGGGGCGACCGGCCGCATCCAGGGCGCCGAGTACTCCCTCGTCGACTACAACCGCGCGGGTGTCCCACTGGTCGAGATCGTCACGAAGGTGATCTTCGGCGCGGAACACCGCGCGCCAGAGGTCGCCAAGGCCTACGTCGCGACCATCCGCGACATCGTGCGCAGCCTGGGGATCTCGGAGGCTCGACTCGAGCGCGGCAACCTGCGATGCGACGCCAACGTCTCGCTGCGCCCGCGCGGACAGGAGAAGCTCGGCACCCGTACCGAGACGAAGAACGTCAACTCGATGCGATCGGTCGAGCGAGCCGTGCGCTACGAGATCCAGCGCCAGGCGCAGATCCTCGCCGACGGCGGTACGATCACGCAGGAGACGCGTCACTGGCATGAAGACACCGGCACCACCTCGCCCGGTCGTCCGAAGTCGGATGCCGACGACTACCGCTACTTCCCGGAGCCCGACCTCGTTCCGGTGGAGCCCGCACCCGAGCTGATCGAGGAGCTGCGTGCTCAGCTGCCCGAGCAGCCTGTGGCCCGCCGCCGTCGACTCATGGCCGAGTGGGCGTTCACGGACCTGGAGTTCCAGGATGTTCGTAATGGCGGCCTGCTCGACGTCGTCGAGGCGACGATCGCGGCCGGTGCCGCTCCTGCCACAGCGCGCAAGTGGTGGACGGGTGAGATCACCCGCCTCGCGAACGCTCAGGAGAAGGAGGCGGCGCAGCTGATCTCGCCGCAGAACGTCGCCGCTCTGCAGAAGCTCGTCGATGCGGGAACCCTGACCGACAAGCTCGCGCGTCAGGTGCTCGAGGGCGTCATCGCCGGAGAGGGGACGCCGCAGGAGGTCGTCGACAGCCGCGGACTGGCGGTGGTGTCGGACGATGGAGCGCTCATCGCCGCCATCGACGACGCGCTGGCCGCGCAGCCGGATGTGCTCGCCAAGATCAAGGACGGCAAGGTGCAGGCAGCCGGCGCCGTCATCGGCGCGGTCATGAAGGCGATGAAGGGTCAGGCTGACGCCGCCCGGGTCCGCGAACTCGTTCTCGAGCGCGCTGCCCAGTAACCGAGTTCCCCGGGCCTCATGTCGGAGGTCCGGGGGACAATGGTCTCATGGGACACGGTGACGGCAGAGGGCGCATCGTCTCGCCCGCCGATGCCGACGATGCCGGCACGAGTATCCTCCATGTCGACATGGACGCGTTCTACGCTGCGGTCGAGGTTCTCGACGACCCGACTCTTCGCGGTCTTCCGCTGATCATCGGGGCGCCCGACGGTCGGTCCGTCGTCTCGAGTGCGTCCTACGAGGCGCGCCGCTACGGTGTTCATGCCGCCATGCCGGTGTCACAAGCTCTGCGCCTGTGCCCTTCTGCGAGGATCGTGCCCCCGCATTTCCATCGATACCACGAGGTCTCGCGTCAGGTGATGGCGATCTTCGAGTCGATCACCCCTCTGGTCGAACCGCTGTCGGTCGATGAGGCCTTTCTGGACGTCCGCGGCGTGCGCCGTCTGTGGGGGAGTCCCGCCCGGATCGCCCACCTGGTGCGGGAGCGTGTGCACGAGGAGGTGGGCATCACCTGCAGCGTCGGCGTCGCCGCGACCAAGCACGTGGCCAAGATCGCCTCGACCGTCTCGAAGCCGGACGGCATGCTCGTCGTCGCCGCGGCCGACACGCAGGCGTTCCTCGATCCACGTTCGGTCCGCGCGATGTGGGGTGTGGGGCCGAAAGCCGCTGAGGCACTGGAGAGCCGCGGCATACGAACGATCCGCGACATTCGCATGGCGTCACGCCCCATGCTCGACCGAGCGGTCGGACCCGCTCTGGCCTCCAGAATGACTCAACTCGCACGCGGAGAAGACGCCAGGGCCGTCGAGACCGAGCGCGTCGAGAAGAGCATCGGTCATGAGGAGACGTTCGACGCCGATGTCACCGATCGCTCGTATCTGCGCGCCGAGCTGCTGCGTCTCGCCGACCGAGTGGGTGCCCGTCTGCGGAGGGCGGAGTGGGAGACGTCGACCGTCGCGATCAAGGTGCGCTTCGACGACTTCCGCACGATCAGTCGCTCCCTCACCCTCCCGGAGGCCACTGCGGTCAGTCAGCGGATCGGTGAGGCCGCTCAGATGCTCTTCGACCAGATCGAACGGCGCGATCCGGTGCGGCTCGTCGGTGTGCGCGCCGAGAAGCTGCGACCCGCCGGAGGAGGCGGGTTCGGGCTCTGGGACGACGACGAGGACTGGCGTCGAGTCGAAGGGGCGGTCGATGACGCGGTCGCTCGATTCGGATCGGCGATGATCGGTCGGGCGCGGCACATCGGACGAGGAGAGGGGCGGGGGTCGGCCCAGCATCCGAAGGCGCACGGCCTGGATTGACTCCTCCACCTCACGTGGACTGGGCTAGCGTGGGGGAATGCCCAACATTGCACTGGAACTCGGAAAGCAGACTGCGTCGTTCGGCGTGAAGAGCGCGTACGGCGAAACACTGGATGTCGACGGCGTGAGCATCACTCCGGTCGCATTCACGTATTCAGGCTTCGGAGGAGGCAGCGGCGATGGCGCCGAGGGTGGTGGCGGCGGCGGTGTATCCGTACCGGTCGGCGTCTACGTGCGTCGTGAAGAAGGACTCAGGTTCGAACCGAACATCGTCACGCTGATCGTGGTCGCCATCCCGTTCGTCTGGACCGCAGGACGCGCTCTCTCCCGCATCATCCGTGCCCTCAAGAAGTGACGACCCCGTCGCTGCCGCACTCGAGCGAGCGGCGACGTCGATCATCACTGACGTGCGCGCTCTCGCCGCATCGAACCCCGTCGTCCTGATCGATGGGCGCAGTGGAGCAGGCAAGACCACACTCGCCCGCATGCTCGTCGATCGTTGGCCGATAGCGGGGCGCGTGCAGCTGATCGCTCTGGACTCGATCTATCCCGGGTGGGATGGGCTGAAGGAAGGAGTGTCGCGCGCTCTCGACGGGATTCTCAGACCCCACGGTCGCGGATACCTCGGGTCCTGGCAGCGCTGGGATTGGGGCGCGGCTGCAGAGGCCGAGACGCACGCGGTCGATCCGGCTCTCGGAGTGATCGTCGAAGGCAGCGGCATACTCACGCCGGCGACAGCGGCGATCGCCGATGTGAGCATCTGGGTGGAGTCGGGAGAGAGCGGACGCAAGACGCGGGCGCTGCGACGTGACGGCGACACCTATCGCCCGCACTGGGAACGCTGGGCTGCACAGGAGGAAGAGCACATCGCGCTCGACGGCCCCCGGGCGCTCGCGACCCGAGTCGTAGAAGTGCCATGATGCCGAACCGAGCCGATCTCACCGCAGCTCGTCGACTCACAGCAGCTCGTCGGCGGCTTCGATGATGAGCTCGAGCCGGTATCCGAGCCAGTCGTAGACCCCGAACCTCGGATCCTCTGCGTCGTGATCCTCGTCGGTCTCGATGCACAGGCGTGATGCGATCACGAGCCGCAGCGCCGTGAGGGTGCGCATCCAGGCATCGACCTCCGGCTCCGGGATCTCGATGACGTGCTCTTCGAACGCTTCGGACTGAGTGATCGTGTCCAGGTCGGCTCGAAGGGCGTCGAGTGCGGCGCGCACCGTATCGGCGTCGAGGGCGCGGCGGTCGAGCAGATCGTCCCGCGTCGTCTCCCTGAACGAGCGTGAGGCGTCGGCATCCTCCGGGTAGGGATCGGGGACGAGTCGATCGATGGCGGGATCAGTGAGGTCCCGGTCGGCCCCGACCAGATCGCGGAGGTCGTCGACGAGGCGGGCGAGCTGCGCGCCCTCGACCCTGGCCATCTCGATGTGCAGGACATCGCTTCTCATTCGGCCGATCTCCTCACGGTCGCCCAGAGCCCGTAGTCGTGCATCGCCTGCGCATGAACCTCCATGGTCTCGCGGGGCCCGGTCGCGACGATCGCGTGACCGTCATGGTGCACCGAGCGCATCAGCTGCGTGGCGTGCTCGACCGAGTATCCGAAGTACGTGCGGAACACGCGGACGACATAGCTCATCAGGTTGACCGGGTCGTTCCACACCACGACCTCCCAGGGCTCGAGAGGCGCAGCGGACAGGTCTGTCGTCTCGTCGACGTCGGGTGTGGCGAGCGGAGTCATGCCCATCCCAATTCGTGCAGCTGGTCGTCGTCGATCCCGTAGAAGTGGGCGATCTCGTGCACGAGGGTCGTGTGGACTTCGTCTCGGAGTTCTTCGACGGTGTCGCAGGCGGCGAGGTGGGACTCGCGGTAGACGACGATCCGATCAGGAAGCTCGCCCGATCCGTACTGAGTGCGCTCAGTGAGCGCCAGCCCGTCGTAGAGGCCGAGGAGGTCGAGGCTTCCGTCCTCGGGTCGGTCCTCGACGACGAAGACGACGTTCTCGAGGCCGTCGACCATCTCATCGGGCAGACGATCGAGCTCGTCGACGACGAGTTCTTCGAAGGGGGCAGCATCCATCTCCATCGTCTTCAGCCTATTGCCCGCCGATGGCCGACCGCGTCGCTGCTGTCAGTGCAGGAAGACGAGGAGCCCGGCAACGGCGATGAACAGCACGCCGAAGACCGAGTTCAGCGTGCGCTGTCCCCGGGACGAGCGCGTGAGCCTGCGGAAGGGCCGTGCCGCCGCGGCGAAGAAACCCCACATCACGGCGACGTCGACGACGATCACGGTGGCGATGAGAACGAGGTACTGGGGGAGCTGCGGCTGATCGAGACGGATGAACTGGGGGATGAACGCGAGGAAGAAGACGATCGCCTTCGGATTCAGCAGGTTCACCCAGAAGCCACGTCTGATCATCGGCCAGTGCCCCTCGCGGATATCGACGAGCGTCTCGTCGACCGCATCCGGCACGCTCGGCGTGGCGAGGATCAGCCGGAGCCCGAGGAACACGAGGTAGGCGGCTCCGGCATAGCGGATGACGGTGAACAGCACCTCGGACTGCGAGACGATGAGCCCGAGACCCGCGGCGACGATGGCCGCGTGCACGACGAGCGCGAGCTGCTGCCCGATGATGCCCCAGATCGCGCGTTTCCAGCCCTGGTTGAGGGCATTGGACATGGTGTTGATGGCACCCGCGCCCGGCGTGAAGCTGATCACCACGCACGCTGTCAGCAGTGAGAACCAGACGGCGGGGGACATCACGCAATCCTACGGGCGAGCACAGCGTCGACTTCGACCGGCGACGGTGATATCCGAGGTGATACGAGTGAAGGCCCGGGTCTCGGACCCGGGCCTTCGTTCAGTGTGGGGTGAGTAACGGGACTCGAACCCGCGACATCCGGCACCACAAGCCAGCGCTCTACCAGCTGAGCTATACCCACCATGCGCCAACCGGAGTTGGCAACCAGACGAGTCTATTACATGTTGAGAGGGAACTCTGACACGGTGCGCGTCGCGATGTCGCGGGCCTCGTCGCTCGACGGCCCTGGCTCGTCGACGAACACCGCCTCGCGGTAGTACCGCAGCTCGCGGATGGACTCGAGGATGTCGGCGAGGGCGCGATGTCCGCCGTCTTTGCTGGGCGCCTGGAAGAAGACCCGGGGGTACCAGCGGCGCGAGAGCTCTTTGATGCTCGAGACATCGACGTTCCGGTAGTGCAGCCAGTTGTCGACCTGCGGCATGTACTTCGCGAGGAACATGCGATCGGTGCCGATCGTGTTGCCGGCCAGGGGGGCCTTGCGCTCCACGGGGGCGAATCGCTTGATGTAGGCGAGGGTCTGCGCCTCGGCCTCGGCCAGCGAGACGCCGTTAGGGATCTCGGTGATGAGCCCCGAAGTCTCGTGCATCTTCGTGACGAAGTCGCTCATGTTCTCGAGAGACGCTGCGCTCGGCCGGATCACCACCTGGAAGCCCGGGTCGACCGGTCGCAGTTCGAAATCGGTGATGACCACCGCGATCTCGACAAGCTCATCGATGGAGAGATCGAGGCCGGTCATCTCGCAGTCGATCCACACGAGGCGGTCGTTCTCTGAGGCAGATACCATGTCGCCATCCTATCGACGGCTCCGACATCGCAGCCCGGGACGGTACGCTGGATGCGTGCGCCTCCGTAGCTCAGGGGATAGAGCAGGAGCCTTCTAATCTCTTGGTCGCAGGTTCGAATCCTGCCGGGGGCACCATCCTCCGCACGCTCCCCGCCGTGAGCTGCGCACCCTGTGCTCGTCACCCGGCTCGGAGCGCCGCGACCACGTCGTCAGGGTTCCAGAAGTCGCCCACCAGGCGGAACGTCGCGGTGGCGAGATGCAGACGCTCCGCGCGATAGCGGATGCCGAGCGGGTGCGGGACGAGACGCAGGTGTCCCAGGACTCGGCCGTCGTCGTCCTGCACACGCCAGAGGTGGTCGGACGCGCGCACGAGATGCGTTCGAGGACTGGACAGTCGCGGAGTCGCGTAAGGAACCTCGGGCAGGGACGTGATCAGGGTGTCGGACATGGAATCTCCTCTCATTCCTCGAACATACGATCGACCACCGACATTGCGACTCGCCCGGCAGACCGGCGGTCGAGACCGCGTCTTCTGCACGATTCTCGGTGTGACGAGGTTGTTCCGTTGTCGTGTTCTCGCCCCCGCACCGCTGCCCCGACGTGATGCACGCTGGATCGATCCGGGGGCAGTCCCGGGCCACAGAGGAGGCATCATGCACGACACGGTCACCATCGTCGGAAACGTCGCAACGGATCCCACGCAAGGGCGCACGTCAGGCGGCGTCCCGGTCACGAACTTCCGACTCGCGAGCACGCATCGTCGCTTCGACGAGGCGACCCAGACCTGGATCGACGTGGGCACGAACTGGTATTCCGTAGCCGCGTTCCGGCAGCTCGCGGAGAACGCGAAGACCTCGCTCCGATCGGGGGACAGCGTCATCGTCACCGGGCGGATGAAGATCCGCACATGGGAGAACAACGGCAAGCAGGGCACGAGCGTCGACATCGACGCCGAGGTCATCGGGCACGACCTGCGCTGGGGGACGACCGCCTATCGGCGCAGCGCGCGGTCGACCTCAACCCCGCAGGGCTCCCGCGAGGCCGGAGGCTCCGACCAGACGCTCCCCGACACCGCGGAGGGGTCGGTCGAGCGAGAGGAGCAGGAGATCCAGACACCGTGGGCGATGGACGATGGCGGCTACCTCTCGAGTGGCGTGCAGCCCGACGCGACCGCTGCGGACGTGCAGGCCTGACGCGCGCGGCGTGTGGTCGCGGGCGCGCACTCTAGACTCGGTTCGTGCTTCGACGACCGGACTCCCACGTACGTCACGTCCTCGGCGCGGTCGGCGCGGTCGGCGCCACGGCGATCCTGATGCTGATTCTGACCTCCTGCGGTCCGAGTCCGTCGCCGGATCCCGATCCGTCGCCGGCCGTCGAGACCCCGGGTGCCACCGATGAGCCGGCGGGTCCGACCTATGTGCCCGACGGGACGGCCGATGACAATCTCCCGCTCTTCTCGGCCATCGTGGCCCAGGTGTGGGCGTCCGATCAGCGGGCCTCGGGTCGGGCGTACATCGACGCGCTGATCGCTGCGGGCTTCGACCGCTCGGCGATGCAGGTGACGCAGGATTCGACGACCGTGGGCAACCCGGCGGAGAGCCTGCAGTTCTCCGTGCGGTGGGGCGAGAAGGAGTGCCTGGTCGGTCAGGTGGGTCCGTCCACCGGCGACCCCGTGACGGTCGTGCTGCCGCAGCTCGCCGAGGGGCGGTGCCTCGTCGGCACCACCCGTGCCATCGACTGGTGACGACCTTCACCTGGCAGTGCTCTCGGTGGTCCGCGCCGTAATCGCCGGTAGGCTGGAGTGTCGATCTTCGACGCCAACAGAAGGAGCGGTTTTCGGTGGCTGAGTACATCTACTCGATGGTTCGTGCGCGCAAGGCGGTGGGCGAGAAGCTCATCCTCGACGACGTCACGATGGCGTTCCTCCCCGGCGCCAAGATCGGCATGGTGGGGCCGAACGGCGCCGGCAAGTCGACGATCCTCAAGATCATGGCGGGTCTCGACACGCCGTCGAACGGCGAAGCCAAGCTCTCGCCCGGGTTCTCCGTCGGCATCCTCATGCAGGAGCCGGAGCTCGACGAGTCGAAGACCGTGCTGGAGAACATCCAGGACGGGATCGCGATCAAGGCGAAGGTCGATCGATTCAACGAGATCTCCATGCTGATGGCTGATCCCGATGCCGACTTCGACGCTCTGCTCGCCGAGATGGGCACGCTGCAGGAGGAGATCGACGCTGCAGACGGCTGGGACCTCGATTCCCAGCTCGAGCAGGCGATGGACGCGCTGCGCACGCCGCCGGCGGACGCCGCGATCGCACCCCTGTCCGGCGGAGAGAAGCGCCGTGTCGCCCTGGCGAAGCTGCTGTTGCAGAAGCCCGACCTCCTGCTCCTCGATGAGCCCACCAACCACCTCGACGCGGAGAGCGTGCTCTGGCTCGAGCAGCACCTGCAGGCCTACAAGGGCGCCGTCATCGCCATCACCCACGACCGGTACTTCCTCGACCACGTCGCGGAGTGGATCGCCGAGGTCGACCGCGGGCGCCTCATCGGATACGAGGGCAACTACTCGACCTACCTGGAGAAGAAGGGCGAACGCCTCGAGATCCAGGGAAAGAAGGACGCCAAGCTCGCCAAGCGCCTCAAGGAGGAGCTGGAGTGGGTCCGGTCGAGCGCGAAGGGTCGTCAGACCAAGTCGAAGGCTCGTCTCGCCCGCTACGAGGAGATGGCGAACGAGGCCGAGCGGACCAGAAAGCTGGACTTCGAGGAGATCTCGATCCCCGCGGGTCCTCGTCTCGGCAGCATCGTCATCGACGCGAAGAAGCTCGAGAAGGGCTTCGACGGCCGGATGCTCATCGACGGGCTCAGCTTCAACCTGCCGCCCAACGGCATCGTCGGCGTCATCGGCCCGAACGGCGTCGGCAAGACCACGCTCTTCAAGACGATCGTCGGTCTCGAGCCGCTCGACGCCGGTGACCTCAAGATCGGCGAGACGGTCAAGATCAGCTACGTCGACCAGTCGCGATCAAACATCGACCCCGACAAGACCCTGTGGGAGGTCGTCTCCGACGGCCTCGACTTCATCACGGTCGGCAAGACCGAGATCCCCTCGCGGGCGTACGTGTCGAAGTTCGGCTTCAAGGGGCCCGACCAGCAGAAGAAGGCGGGCGTGCTCTCCGGCGGTGAGCGCAACCGTCTGAACCTCGCGCTGACCCTCAAGGAGGGTGGCAACCTGCTGCTTCTCGACGAGCCGACCAACGACCTGGACGTCGAGACCCTGGGCTCGCTCGAGAACGCCCTTCTCGAATTCCCCGGTTGCGCCGTGGTCATCACGCACGACCGGTGGTTCCTCGACCGCATCGCCACGCACATCCTCGCCTACGAGGGCACCGACGAGAAGCCGGCCAAGTGGTACTGGTTCGAGGGCAACTTCGAAGCCTACGAGGAGAACAAGATCGAGCGCCTCGGCCCGGACGCCGCGAAGCCGCACCGCTCCACGCACCGCAAGCTCACTCGCGACTGAGCCACTGATGGTCGATCTGTCACCGGGACCCCGACTGCACATCCCGATCCACCTCCGCTGGGGGGATCTGGATGCCTTCAACCACGTCAACAACACCTCGATGCTGAAGTTGCTCGAGGAGGCGCGCGTCCGCGCGTTCTGGCGTGCGGGGCCCGGTGAGCAGGCGCCGTCGACGGCAGTGCTCGACTCCGGAATCGACGAGGGCGTGCTCACCCTGATCGCTCGGCAGGAGATCGAATACCTCGCGCCCGTTCCGTACCAGCGTCGACCGCTCGAAGTGCAGATGTGGTTCGGCAAGCTCGGCGGATCCAGCGTGGAGGTCTGCTACGAGGTGCACAACGACCCCGCGTCGGAGCCGCGCGTCATCTACGCGCGCTCCACGGCCGTGATCGTGCTGGTCGACGCCGGCACCGGGCGCCCCACACGGCTCACCCCGGAGATGCGCGAGGCGTGGGAACCGTTCGTGGGCCCGTCGATCGAGTACTCGCACCGCTGAGCCGGCAGGACGGCAACCACCGCTGAGGCGTCGCGTACACCCACCGGTGATCCGACGGGCGCCGTCACTCCGCCGTCGGCACCCTCACCATGATCTCCTGCGCCACGGAGGCGACGAGGTCGCCGGTCTCGGTGTAGATGCGCCCTTGGGCGAGCCCTCGCCCTCCTCGGGAGTTCGGCGACTCCTGCAGATACAGCAGCCACTCGTCGACGCGCGCAGGGCGGTGCCACCACATCGCGTGATCGAGGCTCGCCACCTTCAACCCCGGAAGCCCCCAGAACAGGCCATGGGCGCGCAGGATCGACTCCTGGATCGTCATGTCGCTCAAGTAGGCGAGCGCGGCGCGATGGATCCTCTGGTCATCGGGCAGAGGCGCCTTCATCCGCATCCAGACACCCTGCTGCGGCACGCGGGAGTCGTCGCTCGGCAGGAAGAGCGGCGAATCGATGTGTCGCACATCCGCCGCACGATCGCTGAGCATCCGCACGACCCCCGCGGGCAGCCCTTCGACCCGCTGCTCGTCGGGGAGCAGCATCTCCGGCCCCGGCACGTCATCGGGCATCGGCACCGCGTGCTCCACCCCGGGGTCGGCGTCCTGGAACGAGGCGATCATCGAGAAGATCGGCACTCCGTTCTGGTACGCCTGCGAACGGCGGGTGGAGAACGAACGACCATCATGGATCCGGTCGACGGCGATCGTGATGCCCTGACTCGCATCGCCCGGACGGAGGAAGTACCCGTGCATCGAGTGCGCCGCGCGGTCTTCGGGCAGAGTGCGCTCCGCAGCGAGAAGACTCTGAGCGAGAACCTGGCCCCCGTAGATCCGTCCCGACGGCATCGGGTGCGACGAGCCCGTGAAGATGTCCTCGGTCGTGCGGGCCTGCGTCGAATCGAGGTCGAGAACCGACAGGAGCTGTGCGACGGTGCTGATCGCGTGGGCGTCGGGGGTCATGGCGTCCTTCCCGCGACTGCTGCCGCCGCTGACCTTGATAGTTTAGAGGGTGTGCCGCACCAGCTCCTCCTCGCCGATCCCGAGACGTCGAAGGACGTCCTGACCTTCATCGGGCGAGCCACGCGCATCTCCGACGAGGGGGTGCGACTGCAGGCCGCCGGAGGCGTTCTCGCCCTGACCGGCGCAGCGCTGGCGCCGCATGGACTGTTCGATCAGACGCCGACCGTTCTCGCCATGCGCATCGTGCAGGCCGACCCCGAACTCGAGTGCGACGTGGTCGTGGCATCGCTCACGGCAGACGAGCAGGACGATCGCGCGCTCGTCCTGCCGGAGACGGGCCTCTCACCGGCCTGGGCGGGGATCGCCCCGCCGCGCGGCCGGTGGATGGCGGAATCGAGCCTCGCCGCCTCCGTCATCGCCCAGCGCGCCCAGTGGGGCATCAGCGCCGTGGCCCGCGGGGCGACACCCGGGTCGGGGGAGGAGGCCGTCCGCGCGCTCCGCGCCGCGATCTGGGGCGAGCCGGATGACGATCTCGATGGGCTGCCTCGCGGCGTCGCGTTCGCGGCCGATGCGTTCGGATTCATCTCCGGCGAGGAGGACGTGCCCGTCATGCGCTCCGGCCGCTGGACCAGGCTCGCGTTCCGCCGAGGCCACGTGCTCGCCCGCGGTCCGGTGGCGACCGGACTCACGGCCGTTCGCGAAACGGGCGCAGCGGAGTGACCGACCGAGGCGGTCACCCACTTCAGGCCGAAGCCGCGCGACCCGCCTGACGGCCCGAGAACAGGCATCCCCCGAGGAAAGTCCCCTCGAGCGCCCGGTAGCCGTGCACGCCGCCACCCCCGAAGCCGCTGGCCTCTCCGGCGGCGAAGAGGCCGACGATCGGTTCGCCGTCGAGCCCGAGGGCGCGACCGTCCAGGTCGGTCGTGATGCCGCCGAGCGACTTCCTGGTGATGACGTGCAGCTTGACGGCGACCAACGGCCCGGCTGAGGGGTCCTGCAGTCGATGCGGAGACGCTGTGCGGATGAGTCGATCCCCGCGATACCCGCGCATCGAGCGCAGCATCCCGATCTGCGCGTCTTTCGTGAAGTCGTTCTCGATCTCCAGGTCGCGGGCGACCACCTCGCGACGGACCTGGTCGATGTCGAGCAGTTCGCCTCCCGGATGCGTCGCCATCTGCTCGAGCAGCGATTCCAGATCGTTCTCGACGATGAAATCCTCGCCCTCATCGAGGAACGCCTGCACGGGTCCGGTGGGTCCCTTCGCGAGCCGGGACTTCAGGAGCAAGCCCACATCCTTGCCGGTGAGATCGGGATTCTGCTCGCTGCCGGAGAGCGCGAACTCCTTCTCGACGATCTGGCGCGAGGTCACGAACCAGGAATGGTCGTGGCCGGTCGCGCGCAGGTGAGCGAGGGTGCCGAGCGTGTCGAACCCGGGGAACAGCGGCACCGGCAGGCGGGTGCCGGTGGCATCGAGCCACAGCGACGACGGACCGGGCAGGATGCGGATGCCGTGCGACGGCCACACCGGATCCCAGTTGGTGATCCCCTCGACGTAGTGCCACATGCGGTCGCCGTTGATGAGCCGTGCTCCCGCGGCCTCCGACACCGCATGCATCGAACCGTCGACGTAAGCGGGCACGCCGGTCAGCATGTGCGCCGGTGGCGTTCCCAGACGCTCGGGCCAGGCGGCCCGCACGAGGTCATGGTTCCCGCCGATGCCCCCTGAGGCCACGATCGTCGCCTCGGCACGGATCTCGAAGTCGGAGATCGCTCGCCGGGAGCTCTCGACACCCCGCGCGGCCGCAGTCGATTCGAGGATCTGCCCTCTGGCCCCCGTGACCACCCCATCGGTGACGACCAGCTCGGTCACGCGGTGGCGGGGGAGGATCGTGAGGTGTCCCTCGCGCTCGCCCTGCTCCACCGCCGCGGCGAAGGGCGCGACGATCCCGGGACCGGTGCCCCAGGTGATGTGGAACCGCGGTACCGAGTTGCCGGGACCGAGCGCTCCGTAGCCGCCGCGCTCCGCCCAGCCCACCACGGGGAAGAAACCCACGCCCCGCTCCCGCAGCCAGGAGCGTTTCTCTCCGGCGGCGAACTCGAGGTAGGCCTCGGCCCAGCGACGGGGCCATTCGTCTTCGGGGCGGTCGAACGCCGCCGTGCCGAGCCAGTCCTGCGTCGCGAGGGCCAGCGAGTCGCGGATGCCCATGCGCCGCTGCTCGGGGGAGTCGATGAGGAACAATCCGCCGAACGACCACCAGGCCTGGCCGCCGAGATTCGTCCGGGGCTCCTGATCGATCAGGATCACGCGGCGACCGGCATCCAGCGCCTCGCTCGCGGCCACCAGACCGGCGAGCCCCCATCCGATGACCAGGACGTCGGCGGACTGGGGCATGGTCGTCATGTGCTCTCCGTTGATTCCTGACGCGATCTCGTCTCGAGCGGAAGACGTCCCTCGGCGGCGGTGCCGATGCCGGACGGCTCGAATGTGTTCACCATGGCATACGCCGCGCGCTCGAGATAGTCCCACAGCGTGGATTCGTGCAGAGGCGACAACTGCGCCTCGTCCACCGCCGTCCGCATGTGCCGAAGCCACCTGTCGCGCGCATCGGGATCGACATGGAACGGCATGTGTCGCATCCGCAGTCGGGGATGACCTCGGGTCTCGCCGTAGGTGGTCGGCCCTCCCCAGTACTGCTCCAGGAACATCAGCAGGCGCTCTTCCGCGGGGCCGAGGTCGTCTTCGGGGTACATCGGCTTGAGCACCGGATCCCGAGCGACCTCCCGGTAGAAGACCGCGACGATCTTCGCGAAGGTCTCTCGGCCACCCACCTCGTCGTAGAACGTCACTTCTGGGTGCTCCCGTCGTCATTCGTCTTCTTGCGTCGCCAGATGCCGCGATCCGGTATGACGGGCACGCCCGTGACGGCATTGGGACGTGTCTTCGGTGGATTGGCTCCGCGCACCCGGCGTGCACCGTCGAGCCCGGTGGGCACGACCGTGGTCATGCTCGGGAAGTCGATCCCGTTCTCGCGCATCGTCGCGCGAAGACGCTTGCGCAGCTCCTGCGCCACGTCGTCCTTCGCATTCGCGCGCGCCTTGATGACGAGCCGCACGACGAGGGCGTCTCCGTCGATCGATTCGAGGCCCCACAGCTCGGGCTTCTCGACGATGCGGGTGCGCCACTTCGGGTCTTTGGCGAGCCCCTGCGCGGTGTCGAGCATGAGCTTCTCGACCTGGTCGAGGTCGGAGTCCACGGGCACGCCGAGGTCGATGATCGCTCGCGCCCATCCCTGAGACATGTTGCCGATGCGCAGCACCTCGCCGTTGCGGACGTACCAGAGTGTGCCGTTCACGTCGCGCACCTGGGTGATCCGGACGCTGACGTACTCGACGACGCCCGAGGCGAGTCCGAGATCGACGACATCGCCGATGCCTATCTGGTCCTCAGCGACGATGAACATGCCGTTCAGCACGTCCTTGACGATGTTCTGCGCACCGAAGCCGAGACCGGCGCCGACCGCGGCCGTCAGCAGCGTGAGCGAGCCGAGCAGGCTGGTGTCGAGCTCGTTCACGACGAGGACCAGCGCGATCACCACGAGCATCACGTTGACGATGTTCTGCAGGATGGTGCCGAGTGTGCGGGTCCTCTGCACCAGACGCATGTCGGCGAGCGGGGAGCGCTCCAGTGCCTGCGTGTCGTCGACGTCCGCCTTGGTCTTGGCCGTGTCGACGATGCGGTGCACCACCCGGCGGATGACCACGCGCAGCACGAGTGCGATGAGCACGCACGCCACGATGATGATGCCGACGCTGAGGGCCTTGCCGCCGATGACGCCGAGGACATCGAGCGTGTTTACCCACCACTTCGGCAGGTCGGCGGGTTCGGGTTCGGGGGTGACTTGGAATGGCTGCATCATCACCTCCAGAGTAGCGATCAGGCCTCTGTGCGGGCTGCATGCACCGCACAGAGGCCTGATCGGAAGAGGGTCTCAGTCCTCGGCGTCGCGGGACTGCGCGGCCAGCGCGCGCTCGACGTCGGCGAGGTTCTCGAGCACGAGGCGGCGAAGTGCCGGGGCGGCGTCCTGGTTCTCCGACAGCCAGCTCCTCGTCGCGTCGCGCAGCTCGGCATCGGCGATCGCGGTGGGGAACAGGCCGACGATGAGGTACTGAGCGATCTGGTACGTGCGCGACTCCCAGATCGGGATCAGCATGTCGAAGTACTTCGGCACGAACGGACGCAGCACCTCGGCACCCGCCGGGTGCACGAAGCCGAGCGCCGCAGAGCGGACGATCGTGTTCGGCGCATCTCCGCGCTCGACCAGCGAGTCCCATGCGGCGTCCTTCGATGCCGCATCGGGCAGAGCCGCACGGGCCTGGGCGGCGAACTCGCCGCCCTTCGACGTGTTGTCGGACGCGAGTGCGGCATCGATGGAGGCCGCGTCGGTGGCGCCGATCGTGGCGAGGCCGACGAGCAGCTGCCAGTTGAGGTCGGCGTCGATCTCGAGCCCGGGGAGCGTCTCCTCACCGGAGCGCAGACGGCCGATGATGCCGGCATGCTCGGGGGTGACGAGCGACGCGGCGAAGGCGGTGACGAACTGGAGCTGGCTGTCGCTGCCCGACTCCGCGGACTCCGCGAGCGCCCAGATGCCGTCGGCGATCTTCTGTCGTGCAGCCAGACGCTTCTCGGGGGTCACATACAGGGTGGCAGCGGTGCGCAGCTGGGAGAGTGTGGTGCGCACCGTCGTCGACTCGGTCTCGCGCCCGATGTTGCCCAGCACCAGATCGATGTAGTCGGAGGCCGCGGTCTCGGCGTCCCGGGTCTGATCCCAGGCCGCACCCCACACGAGCGAACGTGCGAGAGGATCGCTGATGTCGGCGAGATGCGCGATCGCGGTGGCCAGAGACTTCTCGTCGAGGCGGATCTTCGCGTAGGCGAGGTCGTTGTCGTTGAGCAGCACGAGATCAGGGCGCGTGAGTCCGTGGAGCTCCGGCACCTCGGTGCGGTCGCCGTCGACGTCGACCTCCGCGTAGTGCGTGCGCACGAGAGCGCCGCCGTCGAGCGAGTAGAAACCGATGCCCAGACGGTGCGGGCGGATCGTGGGGTAGTCGGCGGGCGCCGTCTGCGTCACCGCGAACCGCGTGATGGTGCCGTCGGCATCATCGGCGATGAGCGGCTCGAGCGTGTTGACCCCGGCGGTCTCGAGCCACTTCTTCGACCAGGTCGTGAGGTCGCGACCGCTGGTGGCCTCGAGCTCGGTGAGCAGGTCGCTGAGCTCGGTGTTGCCCCACGAGTGCTTCTGGAAGTACTGCGAGACCCCGGCGAAGAACTCCTCGATGCCGACCCAGGCGGCGAGCTGCTTGAGGACGGACCCGCCCTTCGCGTACGTGATTCCGTCGAAGTTGACCTGCACGTCTTCGAGGTCGTTGATCACGGCGGTGATCGGGTGCGTCGAGGGCAGCTGATCCTGGCGGTACGCCCAGGTCTTCTCCATCGCGTTGAAGGTGGTCCACGCCTCGGTCCACTCGGTGGCCTCGGCGGTGGCGATGGTGGAGGCCCACTCCGCGAAGGACTCGTTGAGCCAGAGGTCGTTCCACCACTTCATCGTGACGAGGTCGCCGAACCACATGTGGGCGAGCTCGTGCAGGATCGTGACGACACGACGTTCCTTGACGGCATCCGTGACCTTGCTGCGGAAGACGTAGGTCTCGGTGAAGGTCACCGCCCCGGCGTTCTCCATCGCACCCGCGTTGAACTCGGGAACGAAGAGCTGGTCGTACTTGGCGAACGGGTACGGGACGCCGAACTTGGACTCGAAATACGCGAAGCCTTCGCGCGTCTTGTCGAAGATGTAGTCGGCGTCGAGGTGCTGCCACAGGCTCTTGCGGCCGTAGACGCCGAGGGGGATCACGCGACCCGAGGCGCTGGTGAGCTCGGAGAACGTCGACTCGTACGGTCCGGCGACCAGTGCCGTGATGTACGAGGAGATGCGGGGAGTGGGCTCGAAGCCCCACGTGGCGACCGAGTCGTCGTCGTGCACGATCGGCTCGGGGGTGGGGGAGTTGGAGACGACCTTCCATGACGACGGGGCCGTCACCGTGAACTGGAACGTGGCCTTCAGATCGGGCTGCTCGAACACGGCGAACACGCGCCGCGAGTCGGGAACCTCGAACTGGGAGTAGAGGTAGACCTCTCCGTCGACGGGGTCGACGAAACGGTGCAGCCCCTCTCCGGTGTTGGTGTAGGCGCAGTCCGCGTCGACGACGAGGACGTTCTCGGCCTGCAGGCCGGCGAGGGCGATCCGCGAGTCCTCGAAGACCTCGTCGGGGTCGAGCTGCTCGCCGTTGAGCGAGATCTCGCGCACTTCGCGGGCGATCAGATCGATGAAGGTGAAGCTCTCCGGCGTCGCGGTGAAGCGCACGACGCTGCGGGATCCGAAGACCTCGGCGCCCTTCGTCAGGTCGAGCGAGACCTCGTACGACTGGGTGTCGACGACGTCATGGCGCTCCTGCGCTTCGATGCGGGTGAGGTTCTCTCCAGGCACAGCGGTACTCCCAGGGGTGAGGGGATGCTGCCGCAACCCAGCGCAGTTGGCGCCCACGGCAACCCTGACAGCCTACGCCAGCACGGCGGCCTGTCACGCTCTCCGGAGGTGAAAGAATGAAGGGGTGACCGCGATCGAGCCGAACACCGTCCGCTTTTCCTCTGCTGCCGCCTCCACGGGTGCGCCCTACATGACGACCCCCGTCGCGTATGACGGGATCCTCCTCGCCGGCTTCGGCGGACCGGAGGGCCAGGATGACGTCATCCCGTTCCTGCGCAACGTCACGCGTGGCCGTGGGATCCCCGACGAGAGGCTGGAGGAGGTCGCGCACCACTACCGCCACTTCGGCGGCGTGAGCCCGATCAACGGACAGAACCGCATCCTGAAGGAGGCGCTCGAGGGTGAGCTGGCCCGCCGGGGCATCGACCTTCCGGTGTACTGGGGCAACCGCAACTGGAGCCCGTACCTCGAGGAGGTCGTCACCGAGGCCGCGGCCGACGGGAAGCGGACGCTGCTCGCCTTCGCGACGAGCGCCTACAGCTCCTTCTCGAGCTGCCGACAATACCGCGAGGACTTCGCGCGTGTGCTCGAGGAGACGAACCTCGGTGAGACGGTGACGATCGACAAGATCCGTCCGTTCTACGACCACCCCGGGTTCGTGGAGTCCTTCGAGACGGGCGTGCGCGAGGCCGTCGAGACGTTCATGAGTCAGGGCATCGCGCCCGCCGACATCCAGATCCTGTTCTCCACCCACAGCATCCCGACCGCCGACGCGGAGCGCTCCGGTGCCCGCGACATCGACTGGGGTGAGGGCGGCGCCTACGCGGCTCAGCACCTCGCGGTCGCCGCGTGGGTCATGGACAGGGTCCGCGAGAGCATCCCCGAGGCTGCGGACGTGTCGTGGGAGCTGGTGTATCAGTCCCGCTCCGGCCCCGCATCGCAGCCGTGGCTCGAGCCCGACGTGTGCGACGTGATCGGCGAACTCCCCGCCCGCGGACGCAAGGCCGTCGCGGTCGTCCCGGTCGGATTCATGAGCGATCACATGGAGGTGCTCTGGGACCTCGACACCGAGGCGGCCGAGGCCGCCGACGAGGCGGGTCTCGCCTTCACGCGCACCCCGACGCCGGGTGTCGCGCCGTCGTTCGTCACCGGCATCGTCGATCTGATCGTCGAGCGCCTCGAGGGGCGCCCCAACGAGGAACGGCCGCACGTGACCTCTCTGCCCGGGGCATTCGACGTCTGTCGTCCTGGTTGCTGCGAGAACGTGCGCGCGGGGTTCAAGCCGGCCGCCTCCGGCGTCGCCCCGTGAGCATCCGCTGAGCGGCGGCGCTTCTAGGATGGATGCCATGCGCATCCATATCGCCACCGATCACGCCGGCCTCGACTTCTCGACGCAGCTGCAGGAGCACCTGCGAGGCGCCGGGCACGAGGTCGTGGACCACGGCCCGGTCGAGTACGACGCGGTCGACGACTACCCCGCATTCTGCATCCGCGCCGCGCAGGCCGTGGTGGCGGATCAGGCCGCGGGCATCGAGACCCTCGGGGTCGTCTTCGGCGGCTCGGGGAACGGCGAGCAGATCGCGGCGAACAAGGTCGCGGGAGTGCGTGCCGCTCTGGTCTGGAACACCTCGACGGCCGAGCTCGCTCGCGAGCACAACGACGCCAACGTGATCTCGATCGGCGCGCGTCAGCATACCTTCGACGAAGTCACCTCGTTCATCGACACGTTCATCGCGACCCCCTTCTCGCACGACGAGCGCCACGTTCGCCGGATCGGTCAGATCGCGGACTTCGAGCGCGACGGCTCGCTGCTGCCGGACCCCCGGGCCTGACATGCCGGAGGGGCATTCCGTACATCGGATCGCGCGGCAGTTCGACCGCAACTTCGTCGGAAAGACGCTGCGCGCCTCGAGCCCGCAGGGGCGTTTCGCCGAGGGCGCCGCCGTTCTCGACGGACGTGAGGCGCTGCGCGTGCAGGCCGTCGGCAAGCAGATGTTCCTCGAAACGGAGGGTGATGTCTGGCTACGGGTGCACCTGGGCCTCTACGGAGCCTGGGATTTCGCGGGCGACATCATCGTCGATCCGACGATCGCCGCCGCGAACGGACGCATGGGGCAGACGAACCAGCGGGGCACCGTCGTCGAGGAAGAGCAGGGCGATGGCGCGCCGTCGGCTGACGCGATCCTCGATGACGCGGGCGAGAACTCGCTCTCATCCATCGGCGCGCCACGGCGCACCCGCGTGCACGTGCGCATGTCGGAGCAGACCAAGGGCCTTGCCGATGAGGGGCTGGAGTGGCCGCCGCCGGTCGTGGGGCAGGTGCGTCTGCGGCTGATGACCGACATCACCGCCGCCGATCTGCGCGGACCGACGGCGTGCGTGCTGCAGACCCCGGAGGAGATGCTCGCGAGTGTGGCCAAGCTCGGACCCGATCCGCTCGTGGGCGACCCCGTGGAGAACGAGGAGCGGTTCGTGCGCGCCGTGCGGAGGAAGCCGACCGCGATCGCGCTGCTCCTGATGGACCAGGCGGTCGTCAGCGGAATTGGGAACGTGTACCGCGCCGAGATGCTCTTCCGTCAGGGTCTGAACCCGCACACCCCGGGGCGTGAGGTGCCGGAGGACGTGGTGCGCGCACTCTGGTACGACTGGGTGCGCCTGCTGGCGATCGGAGTCGAGACCGGACAGATGATGACCATGGACGACCTCTCCGCCGCACAGTATCGCGCCGCGATGGCGAACCGCAACGACCGGCACTGGGTCTACCACCGGGCGGGCCTGCCCTGCCGGATCTGCGGCACCGAGATCGCTCTCGAGGAGATCGGCGCGCGGAAGCTCTACTGGTGTCCGCGCTGCCAGGCGTGAGCCGTCGACCGTAGGCTGAGACGATGCGTCAGAATCCCAGTTTCACGCTCGCGGATGTTCAGGAGATCCGTCGCGTCATCGACCGCAACCCCTGGGCGACCATCGTGAGCGACGGCCCCGAGGGCCTCGTGTCGTCGCACTACGCGGTCCTTCTCGATGACGGGAGAGACGACCTCACGATCGTGGGGCACGTCGGCCGTCCCGATGACCGGATCCACGCGATCGGGGAGCGGGAGATGCTCGTCGTGTTCCAGGGCCCCCACGGCTACATCTCGCCGGGCTGGTACGGCGAGGTCCAGGCCGTGCCGACGTGGAACTACACCGCCGTGCACCTCGCCGGGGTCCCCGAGATCCTGAGCGCTGAGGAGAACCTCCGCGTGCTCGATCGGCTCGTCGATCGATTCGAGGGGCGGATGCCGGAGCCGCGCGGCATGTGGGAACGACCGAACGATCCCGCTTTCATCGAGCGGCTCGCCGCCGGCACCGTCGGGTTCCGGCTCACACCGACACGGGTCGTGGCGAAGCACAAGCTCAGTCAGAACAAGGACGCGGAGACGATCGAGACGGTGATCGCACATCTCGAGGGCGACGGGCCCTACGCACAGCCCGAGCTCGCCGCCGAGATGAGGCGCGTACGTCAGGCCCGTCTCGGAGCTGCCGGATGAGCGGCATCGGATCTCGGATCGGCACCGTCGCGAACGTCCGCATCGCGGGGCCAGGCAGCGAGTATCTGATCGACGACGAACCCGTCGACATCGTGCTCGAGGACGGCCTGATCGTCGACATCGCGCCGGCGGGAGCGCTGCCGCCCGCCGGCGAGATTCTCGACGGCCACGGCGCCTGGGCGGTCCCCGGGCTGTGGGACAACCATGTGCACACGGTGCAATGGGCGCTCGCGACCGAGCGCGTCGCTCTCGGCGGGGCATCGTCCGCGGCGGAGGCCGCGTCGATCATGGCGGCCGCCGCGCCTCTTCCCGACGGACGCAAGGTCGGCAGCGGTTTCCGCGATGCGATGTGGCCGGATGCTCCCGACCTGGCACTGCTCGACCGCGCAACAGGCACGGTGCCGACGTACCTGATCAACGCCGATGTGCACAGCACCTGGCTCAATTCCGCGGCGTTGCGGCTCGAGGGGCTCTCGAGCCCCGACGGGATGCTGCGCGAGCAGTACGCGTTCGAGATCTCGCGACGGCTCAACGCCGTCGAGCCGCTTCGCGCCGACATCGCCGTCGGAGCGGCGGGCGAGCGCGCAGCATCGCGGGGGGTGGTCGGCCTCGTCGACTTCGACATGGCCTGGAACGCCGAGGCCTGGTCACGGCGCGTCGCAGCCGGCTTCGCCGCGCACAGGGTGGAGTTCGCGATCTACCCGTTCGACCTGACGCGGGCGATCGCAGAGGGGCTTCGATCGGGTGAGGTGCACGAGCTGTCGGAGACGCCGGAGGCTGCTCGCGGACTGATCAGTGTGGGACCGCTGAAGGTCATCAGTGACGGATCGCTGGGCACCCGCACCGCGGCGTGTTCGCACCCCTATCCCGGGGATCCACAGAACTTCGGCGTGCTCACCGTCCCGCCCGCCGAGCTCACCGAACTGCTCACGGCCGCGACCGGCGGCGGCCTCGGCGTCGCGGTGCACGCGATCGGGGATCGCGCGGTCACTGCGGCGCTCGACGCCTTCACTCTCTCTGGCGCCACCGGGACCATCGAACATGCGCAGCTCGTGCGCCACGCGGACCTCGCCCGCTTCGGGCGCCTCGGGGTGATCGCGAGTGTGCAGCCGCAGCATGCTCTCGACGATCGCGACCTCGTCGGCACGCACTGGGCGGGTCAGACCTCCGTCGGCTACCCGCTCAGAGCCCTCAGGGACGCCGGCGTCGAACTCCGGTTCGGATCCGACGCGCCCGTCGCTCCGCTGGATCCCTGGCAGGGGATCGCCGCTGCGGTCACCCGCACCGACGACGAGCGCGACGCGTGGCATCCGGAGGAGCGGATCACCCGCGCCCAGGCCCTTCAGGCCAGTGTGCGCACGGCCCTGCGCCCCGGACAGCCCGCCGACATCGCCCTCTGCGGCTTCGACCCGCTGCAGGCATCCGGCGCGGATCTGCGCGCCATGCCGGTCATCGCGACGCTCGTGGCCGGACGAGTCACGCACGGCGTCTGAGGCCTCCCGAACAAGAGAAGGCGCTCGCGAACGAGAGAGGGCACCGGGATGACCCCGGTGCCCTCGTCGAGTCGTCTGGTGATCAGGCGGCGATGTGCGACACGAGGAACCAGCGGTCCTTCTCGAGTCCGCGCATGACCTCGATCGCGACGTCCTGGCTGGTGAGGTCGACCTCGTCGAGACCGTCGATCGCGGCCTTCACATCGACCAGGATCGCGTCGATGTCGGCGATGACGGCGCGCACGAGCTCGTCGGACTGCGTGAAGCCTGCAGGAACCGAGGTGGCTCCGGCCTTGGCGGCGACGGCGCTGACGCGGGCGTCGATCGGGAGCCCCAGCGCGACGATCCGCTCGGCGGCCGTGTCGGCGAAGTCACCGGCGTGGGCGACGATCGTGTCGAGCAGCTCGTGCACGCCGACGAAGTTCGCGCCGCGAACGTGCCAGTGGGCCTGCTTGCCGTTGACCGTCAGTGCCTGCAGTCCCAGGACGACGGGGGAGAGGAACTGAGCCGCTGCGGCTGCCACGGTCGGGTCGCTGGCGGTGGTGGGAACGGTCTGTACCTTGCTCATGCTGTGCTCCTCTGAAGTGCTCTTCTCGTACCTGATGAAGACAACGCTACTCATCTGAAAACATTCCGCAAGCAAGCGAAGGCTCGGCTTAGTGCCCCGGAAACACGCGGTATTCCTGGGATGTGAGGGTAGTCTCCCCTCATGGTCATCGCACGTGGAGCATCCGTTCTCGCACTTCCGGGAAAGGAGCCCTCGATCGCTCAGGACGTCTTCGTCGCCGACGGTGCTCGCATCGTCGGACAGGTCTCGCTGGCCGCAGGCTCGAGCGTCTGGTACAACGCCGTGCTGCGCGCGGACTCCGCCTCCATCACCGTCGGTGCGCGGAGCAACCTGCAGGACAACGTCTCGGTCCACGTCGACGCCGACCATCCCGTGCTCCTGGGAGCGGACGTGTCGATCGGACACAATGCCGTCGTGCACGGCTGCACGATCGGCGACGGCTCGCTCGTCGGCATGGGCGCCGTGGTGCTCAGTGGCGCGGTCATCGGCGCAGGGTGCCTCGTGGCGGGCGGTGCCGTCGTCCTCGGCGGCACCGTGGTGCCCGACGGATCCCTGGTCGCGGGGATACCCGCCACGGTGCGCAGGCCCCTCACCGACGACGAGAGGGTGGGACTCCGCGACAACGCCGATGCCTATCTCCGCCACGTGCGCGCGCATATCGAGGCCACACCGGTCTGACTCCGCCGGCCCGCTAGGCTGGTCTGCGCGGGGCGGTGGCCAAGCTGGTTAAGGCAGTGGGCTCATAACCCAACGATCGCGGGTTCAAGTCCCGCCCGCCCTACTCCCGCACGACTGCTGATGCGACCATGCCTGCATCGCTCGCCTCTCGTGCCGCGCGCTCGACGGGCGCGAACACGAGTGCGAGGCCCGCGACCAGACCGCCGAGACCGCCGAAGACCATGTCGCCGATCGTGTCCTGATACGTCACGAATATCTCGTCGCTCAGATACGTCAGGCCCAGCCATTCGACCATCTCCCACACCGCGCTGAGCGCCAGGGCGGTCAGGGGGAGCAGCACGAGCGGGGTACGAGCCGACACCGCGTCGCCGCGGGTGATCGGCGCGATCCGGGCGCGCGTGAGCACGACGGCGGCGATGACCGCGAGCACGCCGGTGCAGGCGAAATGCACCAGCAGATCCCATCCGGGGACGCTGCGGTACAGATCGAACACGTTGCTCCACGCCGCCGCGAGGACGAGCACGCACGTGGTCAGATCGAACCATCCGCGCAACCCCAGCATCCGTGGCAGCATCAGCGCGGGGAGGGCGAGCGCGGTGATCCCGACGTCCGTCGGCGCGAGCACGATCGCCGCGACACCGACCGCGACCACTCCGATGACACGGAGGGCGTCCGCCGCCCATTCCGCGGCGGTGCGGGGAGGACGCAGGAAGTCGTCTCTGAGAGTCATCGGTCATCCTCCACGATCGTGAGCAGACTCTGCACCGGCAGATGATCGGAGGGGCGGATGCCGTCGAACGATCGGTCGTTCATGGCGGCCTCCCGCACGCGGATGCCGGGAGTGACGAGGATCCGATCGATGCGGCGTCCCCCGGCGCGGGCAGGTCGATACCCCGGGCACGTGCCCCACTCGGGGGTCAGTCGCGTCTCCGCCTCGCTCCAGCTGTCCGCCAGCCCTCCCGCGATCAGAGCCCGCACGGCCGACGACCCGTCCCCGGCGTTCAGGTCACCCATCACGACGGCCGGCGCGGTGCTGCGGGCGACGAGCGCCACGACGGCGCGCGCGGAATGCGCACGCGAGGTGCGGGAGAGGTGATCGAGGTGGGTGTTCACGACCAGCAGAGACAGGCCGGTGGCGACATCCGTGAACTCCGCGGCCACGAGGATCCGGGGGATCAGGTTGCCCCAGCCGATCGATCCCGGGCTGCTGGGCGTGTCCGAGAGCGCCTGCTGGGTCCACGACCTCAGCGTCACCCGCGAGGTGTCGTAGAGGATCGGAGTGCCCTCGCCGTCGCCGTGTCTCCCGCGACCTCGACCGAGCGACCGGTACCGCGGGCCCAGCGCCTCTCGGACGATACGGAGCGCCCGGGGCCGCACCTCCTGCAGCCCCAGGATCGTCGGCGCCTCCGCTCCGAGCAGCGCCGCGACGGCCGGGGCGCGTCGGCCCCACCGGTCTACTCGGCGGACCAGGGGACCGTCCATCGCGCGACGGATGTTGAAGGACATCACGTGCAGGTCCGGAGCCGACGCGGGCCCCATGGCCGCAGGACTGCTCATGCGAGCATCCGCCGCGCCGCACGTCGGCGCAGACTCTCCGTGACAAGACGTCGCCACCGTCGCGGAGGGAAGTCGTGGGGCCAATGCACGACCACGCTGCGATACCCCCGGTGCACCCGACGGCCGAACCGGCCATCGGTGAACGGTCGCATCGACATCCCCATACGGCCCTCCGGCAGCATGCCGATGCGGTGCCCCCTGCCGAGATGGAAAGCGAGGTCGAGGTCGTCGTGCAGCTCGGGGTCGTCGCGATGCACTTCGCCGCGCACGGACTCCCATGCCTCGCGGCGGAATGCCAGGTTGGAGCCGAACAGCGGCGGATGCCCGAGCGTGAGGCCCAGCAGCGCGCGATACGCACCGAGGTAGAGCAGCTCCAACGGCGTGCGGAGCGCGGCCGGCCCGTCGGTGAACCGCGCTCGACCTGTGAACGCGGCAATGTCCGCGTCCGCGGCGAACGCGCCGACGACCGCTCGCACCCATCCGGGCTCCGGCACGCAGTCCGCGTCGAGGCGGAGGATGAGATCGCCGCGGGCGGCGTCGTAGCCGGCGGACGCCGCAGCCGGGATCCCGGGATCATCGCAGCGCACGACACGCGCCCCCGCGGCTCTGGCGCGATCGGCCGAGTCGTCGGAGGAGCCGTTGTCGACGACGATGATCTCGTCGACCGGTCGATCCTGAGCGACGAGCGCCGACAGGCAGCGCGTCAGCAGCGCCGCATCGTCCTTCACGGGGATCACCACCGAGACGGCCGGCTCGCCTCGCGGTACGACTGTGACGGTCCCGTGCCGTGCGGCGTCGGAACGGCACACGTCCTCGCCATCCCCTCGGGCACCCGTCATACCGATCGTCCTGTCATCGCCTACAGTCTGACACCGTGGCCGCGGCGCGGCGAGGGACTTGACAGTGGATGAGGGTCACGGCACACGCCGGTGCGTCAGACGCTCAGTGCGTCCTCGGGCGGGTCGAGCAGCTCGTCGACGAGCATCACGCCGCCGGTCGAGTTCGCCGAGTGGGCGAGTGCCTCGATCCACCGGCGACTCAGTGACGTGGCCTCCGGCTCGTCGAAGACGAAACGGAGGGGGATCGAGGGGTGCAGCCACACCGTGGAGCGACCCTGAGGCTGGTCGTCGGGGTGTCGCCAGGTGAGGGTGAAGCTCTCATTGCGGCGCAGCTTCGTCGCGATGACGACCTTGAGATGCGCGAGCGGGCGGTCGTCGATATGGATCGGGTCCGATCCGCCGTAATACAGGTAACCCATGATCGAGAATCTATTCGCCCGCGATTCGAGTGTCCCTGCACGTCGCCTCCCTGCGCGCGGTTCGCGAACAGGTCGTGCGCGAACTGTCATCGGCCGTGCATGGCGACCGTCTGCGAGGGCAGCATTCCGAAGCTCTCCCGATAGGCCGTGGCGAAGCGCGACGGGTGCGAGAATCCCCATCGACGGGCGACCGCGGACACGGTCGACGGAGCCCCCGACCGCAGCTCGCGGTGGGCACCGTCGAGACGCGCCTGGCGCAGGCGTTCGGCCGGCGTGGTGTCGAGCGCACGGCGGAAGGCGTACTGGAGTCCCCTCGTCGAGATGTGCACCGCCGTCGCCACGTCGTCGACGGTGATGGGTCGGTGCGCGTTCTCGGCGATGAACTCGAGCGCACGACGCACCGTGACGGGTGCCGGCGACGTCTGCGCCGATCGCTGACGTCGTGGCGCACCAGCGATCGAGAACGTGGCGAGCGTCGCCGCGGCCGCGTGACGATCGAGCTCCGCACGCAGCAGCTCGTCGTGATCGTCGAGCTCCGCCAGGCTGCGCTCGAGGTAGGTGAACATCCGATCCCAGGCCGCCGCCAGCGAGGCCGACCGGGGCGAGAGGTCCGATGCGTGCAGAGAGAGTGTGTCGTCGCCGCTGATCGTGCGGGCGAGTCGCTGCAATGACGTGGGTTCGAACACGACGGCGCTGACCCGCGCTCCGCGCTCCCAGTGAGAGTGGACTCGGGCGCCGTCGCTGATCCACGGACGACTCGCATCGAGGTCGGCCCGGTCGGAGCGGATGCGCACGGCAGGGCCCTCGATCCGGCAGACGAGGAACTGGTTCTCGGGCTGAACGGTCGAGCGCACCTCCGCAGCGAGGTCGTAGCGGACCACGCTCGCGCCGGTCAGATCTGCCGAATGCCAGTCGAAGAAGAAGCGCTGACGATCGACGTCGTGGAGCACGGCTGACGGGACGTACTGCTTCCAGGTGCTCTCGACACGGGTGGCGTCATCGGTGCGCAGGCGCATGCGGATCCACCTCCTCCGCATCGCGGCGTGCCCGCACGGGCCACTCGCCGTCGAGCCTGTCGTCAGGATCGAGTCGACCGATCCGGATGAAGTACTCCGTGAGGCTCGCGGCCTGGGAGCGCGCCCATCCGATCTGCCGTGTGTGCAACTCGTCGAGCGTGTCGGGGAGGACGAACTGGCGGGCCAGAGCCTGGGCGACGCGACCCGCGGCGACCGCATCCGCCGACGCCTGATGCGCATCGTCGAGGGGCACCGCGTACAGCGCGGCGACGACCTCGAGCGTCCGCTTGCCCGGTCGGTACCTGTCGTACGCCTTGTCGATGACGAGCGGGTCGATCACGGGTGCGGGGTTCTCGAGCGGAAGCACCCCGTGTCGACGGGCCTCGTGTGCCAGCAGCGAGAAGTCGTACGCCGCGTTGTAGGCGACGATGGGAACGCCCTGCGACAGCAGCGACCGCAGGGCTCCCGTGACCTGCGCGACCACCTCGGCGACGGGCCTGCCCAGGCGGCGCGCGTGCTCGGTGGTGACGCCGTGGACGGCGGTGGCGCCGTCGGGGATGGGGATCCCGGGGTCTGCGAGCCAGTCCCTCGCGGCGATCTCGCGCCCGTCCGCGTCGAGGAGGCCGACGTGCGCGGTGACGACCCTGTCGTTCTCGACGTCGACACCCGTCGTCTCCAGATCGAACACGCCCACGCGGGTGATCCAATGGGGGAGGGACGAGACCTGAGGCATGCTTTCACCGTAGATCCGGTCTCCGACATCCGCGCGGAGGGACACGGGATGCCGCTCCCGGCCTCCGTACACTGGACGCATGCCCGTGCCCTCGCCCTATGCCGACCGCCTCAGCCGACTTCCGGTCGAACGTCACGAGGTGGAGGTGCGCGGGGGCACGACGGCCTACTGGACGTACGGTCCTGCCGACGCCGCGACGACGATCATCGCCGTGCACGGCTTCCGCGGGGAGCACCACGGTCTCGAACCCGTCCTCGCGTATCTCCCCGAGGTCCGTGTGATCGCTCCGGATCTCCCGGGGTTCGGCGAGACCGCTCCGGTGAGCGGGCGAACGTACGATCTCGACGAGTACGTCGGATGGCTGCGCGAGTTCTCGGACGCGGTCGCGCCCGGCGCCGTGATCCTCGGCCATTCCTTCGGGTCCATCGTCGCCGCTGCTGCGGTGGCGGGCGGCCTGGAGACGCCGAAGCTGATCCTGGTCAACCCGATCGGCGCTCCGGCCCTGGAGGGGCCGAAGGGGATCATGACCCGCCTCGCGGTGCTTTACTACGCCCTGGGAGCGCGGCTTCCGGAGAAGCTGGGCACCGCGCTGCTGCGCAACAGGGCGGTCGTCAGAGTGATGAGCGTCACGATGGCGAAGACCTCGGATCGGGGTCTGCGCCGCTTCATCCACGACCAGCACGACACCTACTTCTCACGCTTCGCCGACCGCGATGTGCTGCGCGACGCATTCGTCACCAGCGTGTCGCACGACGTCAGCGAGTTCGCGTCGGAGATCGCCACCCCCACACTGCTGATCGCCGCCCAGCGCGACGACATCACCCCGATCGAGGTCGAGCGTGAGCTGGCCACCCGCTTCGACGAGGCGACCCTCGTCGAGATCGCGCACGTCGGACACCTGATCCACTACGAGACGCCGGCCGAAGCGGCGGGCGCCGTCCGCCGCTTCCTCAGGATTCCCGTCGCGCGAGGCCGATGAGACCGGCGACCCGGAACGGGATCACCTCGCCCATCGCCAGTGAGGTCTCGGTGCGCTCCACGCCCTCGATGGACAGGATGCGTGCGTCGGTGTCGAACAGATGCCGCGCGTCGCGGCAGGCGACGCGCGCCAGCAGGTCGATCGATCCGCTGAGGCCGTGCGCCTGCACGACCTCGGGAATCCGCGCGAGCTCGGTGATGATGCGAGGGAGCTCGGTCTGACGCACGCCGATGCTCACGAAAGCCTGCAGCGGGAAGCCCAGCACGTCGGTGGAGAACGAGCGCTCGTAGGACTGGAAGATCCCCGTCTGCTCCAGCCGAGCCATACGCGCCTGGATGGTGTTGCGCGAGAGGCCGAGATTTTCGGCGAGGGCGACGATGGTGACCCTCGGGTCATCCGAGAGAGCGGCGAGCAGTTCGAGATCTATCCGGTCGAGTCCAGCCATAGTGCCAAACGATACCAGGGCCGACGGAGGCCATATTTGGCAACATGCTCAAGCCGATCGCAGTTGCTTGAGCGAGGTGATGAGCGGACGTACGCTCGAGTGAACCGGCGATGAGGCCGGGGCTGTGCGGAGAACCCGAGCCGACAGCCACGAACCCAGGAGGACGACGATGTCACCGCAGGTCACCCCGATCGCCGACACCGCGCAGGATCTCGAGCTCACCGAGCGCATGATCGCGCCGGACGGTCAGCGCGTCGCGAACCCCCGACTCGACGCCTTCGTCGACGACGTCGACGCCGAGCAGCTGCGCGCACTGCACCGCGACATGGTCATCCTCCGCCGCATCGACGCGGAGGGCGTCGCGCTGCAGCGGCAGGGCCAGCTGGGGCTGTGGGCTCCGTGTCAGGGTCAGGAGGCCACGCAGATCGGCACGGCTCGCGCGCTGGCCGCGAGGGACTACGTGTTCCCCAGCTACCGCGAGACCGGTGTGATCTACGCGCGGGGTGCGAAGCCCGGCGACTACGTGCGCATGTGGCGTGGGGAGGAAGGCGCGGGTCACGACCCCGAGGCTCTGCGCGTCGCCCCTCTGCAGATCATCATCGGCGCGCAGACCCTGCACGCGGTGGGCTACGGACTCGGCATCCTCCACGACGAGGCCGACGAGGTGGCCGTGACGTATTTCGGCGACGGAGCGACCAGCCAGGGCGATGTGAACGAGGCGATGATCTTCGCGGCGTCGTACGGAGCGCCCGTGGTGTTCGTCTGCCAGAACAATCACTGGGCGATCTCGGAGCCGGTGTCCGTGCAGTCCGCGTATCCGATCGCGGGTCGCGCACCGGGGTTCGGCATCCCGAGCGTCCGCGTCGACGGCAACGACGTGCTCGCCTGCATGGCGGCGATGCGGTGGGCGCTGGCACACGCGCGCGCCGGCAAGGGGCCCGCATACATCGAAGCGGTGACCTATCGGATGGGCCCTCACACGACGGCAGACGACCCGACCCGCTATCGCCCGCAGACGGAGCTCGACGAGTGGCGGCGACGCGACCCCATCTCCCGTCTGGAAGCGCACCTGCGCGAACTCGGCGAACTCGGTGACGACCACGTGGCCGCGACGCAGGAGGCCGCCGACGACATCGCGCGCGAGATGCGCGCGGAGTGCCTCGGCATGGTGACGCGTCCGCCGCTCGCCGTGTTCGACGGCGTCTACGCCGAGCCGCATTCGGGACTCGACCGTCAGCGCGACGAGTACGCCGCCCACCTCGCGTCCTTCGAAGGCGAGGCGTGACCATGGCCGCTGCGGAGATGACCCTCGGGAAGGCGCTCGGCGCGGGACTGCGTCAGGCTATGCGCGACGACGACCGGGTCGTCCTGCTCGGAGAGGACATCGGCAAGCTCGGCGGGGTCTTCCGGATCACCGACGGGCTGCTCGACGAATTCGGTGCGAAGCGGGTCATCGACACCCCGCTGGCCGAATCCGGGATCGTCGGAACGGCTGTGGGACTCGCGTTCCGCGGCTACCGTCCCGTGGTCGAGATCCAGTTCGACGGCTTCGTCTACCCGGCGTTCGATCAGATCGTGGCGCAGGTCGCCAAGCTGCACTACCGCACACAGGGGCGTGTCCGGATGCCCATCACCATCCGCATCCCCTGGGCCGGGGGCATCGGTGCCGCCGAGCATCACTCGGAGTCGCCGGAGGCCTACTTCGTGCACACCGCAGGGCTCAGGGTGATCGCCGTGTCGAACCCCGAGGACGCCTACCGCAGCCTGCGCCAGGCGATCGCCTCCGACGACCCGGTGATCTTCTTCGAGCCCAAGCGGCTCTACCACCACAAGGGACAGGTCGATCTCGATGCGCCGCTGGCGGACGCCGCGCCGATGGGTCTCGCCCGCGTCGTGCGCACGGGCGCGGATGCCACGCTCATCACCTATGGGGCGATGGTGACGACGGCGCTGCAGGCCGCAGAAGCCGCGGAGGATGAGGGGATCTCGCTCGAGGTCATCGACCTGCGGTCCCTGTCGCCGGTCGACTACGGCACCGTCGCGGCGTCGGTGCGCAAGACCGGTCGCGTCGTCGTCGCGCATGAGGCCTCGCGAGAGGCCGGGGTCGCCGCCGAGGTCATCGCCAGCATCACCGAGCGGTGCTTCGAGTACCTCGAGTCCGCTCCGCTGCGGGTCACGGGACACGACGTGCCGTATCCGCCGGCGAAGCTCGAGAAATACCACCTTCCCGATCTCGACCGAGTGCTGGATGCGGTCGACAGGGTGCTGGACCGCCCGCACAGCCTGACAGGAGCGGACGCATGATCGCGGAGTTCCGACTGCCCGACCTCGGCGAAGGTCTCGCCGAGGCGGAGGTGGTGCAGTGGCTCGTCGCGCCGGGCGATGAGGTGGCCCTGAATCAGACGCTGGCCGAGGTCGAGACCGCGAAGGCCGTGGTCGAGCTGCCCTCGCCGTACGAAGGCCGGGTGACCGTGCTGCACGCCGGGGCAGGCGAGACCGTCCTGGTGGGCGCGCCCCTCATCGCATTCGAGGTCGCGGGATCCGACGGTGCCTCGAAGCCGCAGAGCCCGTCCGAGGAGGCGCGCGGGGAGGAGAAGGCGCAGCCGAACCTGGTCGGATACGGAGCCGCCCCCTCATCGGCCGGCAGACCCGCCCGCCGGGCCCGTCGCACCGAGGCGGCGCCGCGAGCCGCAGACATCGCCGTCCTGGAGGCGGCCCCGCACGATGCGTCACCCCGCGCGAGCGTGGAGACGACGGTCGAGCGGCCTCGATCGACGCCACCCGTGAGGGCGTACGCGAAGCGCCGGGGGATCGATCTCGCTCTGGTCGCCACGGTGGTGGGCGATCGTGTCATCACCCGAGACGACATCGACGACTACGGGCGACGCATCGACGGTGCCGCGCCCGATGTCGTGCCCCACCCCGTGCCCGACGACGTGTCCGACGCGGTGTCTGCCACGGCGTCTGGCGCGCGCGACGGTCGACGGGAGACGCGTATTCCCATCCGCGGCGTGCGCAAGCACACCGCGGCGGCCATGGTCGAGAGCGCGTTCACGGCTCCACACGTCACGATCTTCCACACCGTCGACGTCACCGCGACCATGGAGCTGCTGGCGTCGCTCAAGGAGGACCGTGCACTCACAGATCATCGGATCGGTCCGCTCGCCGTCATCGCCAAGGCCGTCTGCCTGGCCCTGGGCCGGGCACCGGAGCTGAACGCTCGGTGGGAGGCCGGATCCGGCGAGATCGTCCGCTACGACTACGTCGATCTCGGTATCGCCGCGGCGACCGAGCGCGGACTGATAGTGCCACACATCCGCGACGCGCAGACGCTCACCCTCGTAGAGCTGGCCGATGCGCTGGGCTCTCTCGCAGCGACCGCGCGGTCGGGCAGGACCTCGCCCGCCGAACTCCTCGGCGGTACCTTCTCGATCTCCAACATCGGAGTCTTCGGTGTGGATGCGGGGACGCCGATCCTTCCCCCGGGACAGTCCGGCATCCTCGCGGTCGGCGCCGTCCGGCGTCAGCCTTGGGAGTACCGCGGCGAGATCGCACTGCGACAGATGATGACACTGAGTCTGTCGTTCGATCACCGCCTGGTGGACGGCGCCGAGGGTGCGCGCTTCCTCCGCGACGTCGCTGACGTCTTGGAGCAGCCGGGGCGGGCGATGCTGCTCAGGTGACCGCGCGCAGAGCCGATTCCGCCATCGCGGCCAGCACGGCCGCGGTGGCGGAGCGCTGTCTGGCGGCCGCCCTGGTGCTGTGCGGCGTGGAGTTGATGAGTCCGAAGCACGCCTGCACCCGCAGTCGCCTCTCATCCGCGTCGGCGTCGATGAGGGGGGAGAGGGTCTCGATCCACAGCTCGATGTAGGCGCGCTGCAGGCGCCGGACCTCTGCGTGGTCGCGCGCATCGAGATGCGCCACATCCCGGTCCTGCACGCGGATCACATCCGCATGGCCGAGGGCGAACTCCACGTGGAACTCGATCAGCGCTCGCATCCGCTCCTCGGGCGTCGAGCCTTCCGCCGCAACGCGCGATCCGCCGTCGACGAGGTCGACGCTGACCTTCACCAGCACGGCACCGAGGAGGGACTGCTTGCCCGCGAAATGACGATAGACGGCGGGGCCGGACACGCCGACCGCCGCACCGATGTCCTCGAGGCTCACGCCGTTGTACCCGCTCCGGGCGAACAGCCGGGCGGCCTCGCGGAGGATCGCGTCCGAGCGCTCTGCCTTGGCGCGATCGCGCGCGGTGACGGGGCTTGTCATCTCAGTTAATCCTCGCTAACCTGATGTCATCGGTTAGTGCACACTAACCGAGAATGCATGACGTGCGCCAGAGCGATGTCGCCGGCGCCACGTGGGTCGAGGAGGACGTCACGATGCCGGCAACCCAGCAGGAGCTCGCGGCGGAGCTGCACCAGCGACTTATGTCGGCGGCGCGGGGCGGTCCCGAGCAGTCCAGGCAGAGGCACCTCGCGCGGGGCAAGCTGCTGCCGCGCGACCGTGTCGCCCGGCTGCTCGACGAGGGCAGCCCGTTCCTCGAGATCTCACCGCTGGCCGCCGAGGGACTCTACGGGGGAGAGGCTCCCGCTGCGGGTGTCATCGCCGGGATCGGGCTCGTGCACGGTCGCCACGTGATGGTGGTGTGCAACGACGCGACCGTCAAGGGGGGAACCTACCTGCCGCTCACGGTCAAGAAGCACCTGCGTGCGCAGGAGATCGCCCTCGAGAACCTGTTGCCGTGCCTGTATCTGGTGGACTCGGGCGGAGCGTTCCTGCCGAAGCAGGATGAGGTGTTCCCTGATCGGGAGCACTTCGGCCGCATCTTCTACAACCAGGCGCGGATGTCGGCTGCGGGCATCCCTCAGCTGGCCGCGGTGCTCGGTTCATGCACGGCGGGTGGCGCATACGTGCCGGCGATGAGCGACGAGACCGTGATCGTGCGCGATCAGGGCACCATCTTCCTCGGCGGGCCCCCGTTGGTGAAGGCCGCGATCGGGGAGATCGTCTCGGCCGAAGAACTCGGCGGGGGCGAGATGCATGCCAGACGCAGCGGCGTCGTCGATCACCTCGCGGAGGACGACGAGCACGCCCTCGAGATCCTCCGGGACATCGTGGCCACTCTGCCGGCACCTGCCGGCCCCTCATGGGAGGTGCACGAGACTCGCGCTCCCGCCGAAGAGGGGTCGCTGTACGACGTCGTGCCGGTCGATGTGAACGCGGCCTACGACGTGCACGAGGTGATCGACCGCCTCGTCGACGGCGACTCGTTCCACGAGTTCAAGGCCGAATACGCCACGACGTTGATCACCGGCTTCGCTCGTCTGCACGGACACCCGATCGGAATCGTCGCCAACAACGGCGTTCTCTTCAGCGAATCGGCACTCAAGGGCGCGCACTTCATCGAACTGTGCGATCAGCGCGGCATCCCGCTGCTGTTCCTGCAGAACATCACCGGTTTCATGGTCGGATCCGACGCAGAGGCCGGCGGGATCGCGAAGGACGGGGCCAAGATGGTCACCGCCGTGGCGAGCACGCGCGCGCCCAAGCTCACGGTGATCATCGGAGGCTCCTTCGGCGCCGGGAACTACTCGATGTGCGGCCGCGCCTACTCTCCGCGGTTCCTGTGGACCTGGCCCGCCAGCCGGATCTCCGTCATGGGCGGTGCGCAGGCCGCCTCCGTCCTCGGCACGGTCAAAGAGGACCAGCTCGCGGCGAAGGGGGAGGCCTGGGACCAGGACGAGCGCGCCGCGTTCGAGCGGCCGATCCGTGAGACGTACGAGACCCAGGGCGAGCCGTACTACGCGACCGCGCGGCTCTGGGACGACGGCATCATCGACCCGACCGAGACCCGTGACCGTCTGGGGCTCGCCCTCGACGTCATCGCCCGCAGCCCCCTGCCCGAGCCCCGCTTCGGCCTGTTCCGGATGTGATCGAGATGACCACCACGCACAGCACCACAGAAGATCCGTCGTTCGACACCGTGCTCGTCGCCAATCGTGGCGAGATCGCCCGGCGGATCATCCGCACGCTCCGCCGGCTCGGCATCCGCAGCGTCGCGGTGTACAGCGATGCGGACGCCGATGCCCCGCACGTGCACGAGGCCGACGAGGCGGTGCGGATCGGGGCCGCGCCCGCGGCGGAGTCGTATCTCGACATCGACGCCGTCGTCGGCGCAGCGCGCCGCACCGGCGCCCAGGCCATCCACCCCGGCTACGGCTTCCTCTCCGAGAGCGTCGGTCTCGCCGACGCGTGCGCAGAGAGCGGCATCGTCTTCATCGGGCCGTCGACGCACGCGCTGCAGGTGATGGGCGACAAGGCCAAGGCCCGCGACCACGTGGTGCGCTCAGGGGTGCCGGTGGTGCCGGGATTCGATGCGCGGGGCCTCTCGGAGGCGGAGATCGCCGACGAGGCCGAAGCGGTCGGCTTCCCCCTGCTCGTCAAGCCCAGCGCGGGCGGCGGCGGCAAGGGCATGGAGATCGTCGCGGATGCCTCGGCGCTGGGCGCCGCTCTGGCATCCGCGCGACGCGTCGCCGCGTCCGCCTTCGGCGACGACGCGCTGATCCTGGAACGGCTCATCCGGCGTCCCCGTCATATCGAGGTGCAGGTCTTCGGAGACGTACACGGCACGGTGATCGCACTCGGCGAGCGCGAGTGCACTCTGCAGCGCCGCCATCAGAAGGTCATCGAGGAGGCGCCGTCGGCCGGCATTCCCGAGCCGACGAGGGAACGGCTGCTCGAGGCGGCCGTCCAGGCGGCGCGCAGCGTCTCGTACGTGGGCGCGGGAACCGTGGAGTTCCTCATCGACTCCGACCGGCCCGACGAGGTCTTCTTCATCGAGATGAACACCCGGCTGCAGGTCGAGCATCCTGTCACCGAGGAGGTGACGGGACTGGACCTCGTCGCCCTGCAGCTGCGGGTCGCGGCGGGTGGACGGCTCGATCCTCCGCCCGCCGTGCGCGGGCACGCGGTGGAGGCCCGGGTGTACGCGGAGTCGCCCGAGCGCGGTTTTCTCCCCTCGACGGGACGGATCCTGCTGTTCGCGCCGCCGGACGGCGTGCGGGTCGATGCCGCCGTGCAGACGGGAAGCGAGGTCACCGGCTTCTACGATCCGATGATCGCGAAGGTCATCGCGGTCGCTCCCGACCGCGCCACCGCGCTCAAGCGGCTCGACGAGGCTCTGCGGACGACGATCGTGTTGGGCGTCGACACGAACATCGCGTTCCTGCGACGTCTGTGCCGGGACGAACGGGTCGTCGCCGGGGATCTCGACACCGGGCTCATCGAGACGCTGCTGCCGCTGCCCGCCGAGGAGCCGACGCCGGCGATGCTCACGGCCGCGGCCGCGCTCGCGCGTGAGGGAGAGCAGGGGCGCGACGCGGCTCTCTTCCGTCACGCCGGCGCGGTATGGCGCGACCTGAGCCGCGCCGCGCCACGGTCCGTGTCGCTGCTCACAGACCGGGACGAGGTGCTGGACGCACCTTCGCCGCACGGGGGATCCCCGAGCAGCCCGGCCCCGGAACGACCCGCGGACGGCATCGCCGCGGCCCTCGATGACGACGGGGCGATCTGGGTGGGGGAGGACGGGCGCACCGCTCGCCTCCGGCCGATCTCGCGGCGCGACCGGATGAGGCGCAGACTCGCCGCACGCGACGAGCGCACGGCATCCGCAGGGCCCGAGGCCCGTGCCCCGATGCCGGGCAGCGTGGTCGCGGTGCACGTGACCGAGGGGGCGTCCGTCGCAGCAGGCACCCCCTTGATCTCGATCGAGGCGATGAAGATGGAGCACCCGGTGACGGCGCCGCACGACGGTGTCGTGCGGCTGCTGGTGGGTGTGGGTGATCAGGTGCGGCGCGACCAGGCGGTCGCCCGTGTGACGACGGAGGAGAACCGATGAACGAACAGCTGACCGATGAGGAGCGCGAGCTCGCGTCGATGGTGCGCGATTTCGCCGACACCGTCGTCGCCCCGCAGGCCTACGAGGCGGACCGCACGCACACCCTCTCGATGGACGTGGTCGCGCAGATGGGTGACCTCGGCCTCTTCGGACTGCCGTTCCCCGAGGAGTACGGGGGTCAGGGCGGTGACTACATGGCGCTCGGCATCGCGATCGAGGCGCTGGGTCGGGTCGATCAGTCGATCGCGATCACCCTCGAGGCCGGCGTCAGCCTCGGCGCGATGCCCGTCTTCCGCTTCGGCAGCGAGGAGCAGAAGCAGGAGCTCCTGCCCGATCTGCTCGCCGGTCGCGCTCTCGCCGGCTTCGGTCTGACCGAGCCCGAAGCCGGCAGCGACGCGGGTGCGACCAGGACCACCGCGCGACGGGAGGGGGAGGAGTGGGTGATCGACGGATCGAAGCAGTTCATCACGAACTCCGGCACCCCGATCACGAGATTCGTCACGGTCACCGCCGTCACGGGCACAGAGGGAGGACGCAAGCGGATATCGACGATCATCGTGCCCAACGGCACTCCCGGATTCACCGTCGAGGCACCGTACGACAAGGTCGGCTGGAACGCCTCGGACACGCATCCGCTCACGTTCGACGGCGCCAGGGTCCCCGCGGCGAACCTCCTCGGCACGGAGGGGAGCGGATTCCGCAATTTCCTCAGCATCCTCGATGAAGGTCGCATCGCGATCGCCGCACTCTCGACCGGTGCAGCGGAGGGGTGTCTGGAGGCGTCGGTGGAGTACGCGAAGAGTCGCACGATCTTCGGCAGCGCCCTGAGCACCCGGCAGAACGCGCAGTTCACCCTCGCCCGGATGCGCGCCCGGGTGCACACCGCGCGACTCGCCTGGCACCACGCCGCGCGACTCCGCGACGCCGGTGAGCCGTTCGCCGAGCAGGCCGCCATCGCCAAGCTCGTCGCCGGCGAGGCGGCGATGGACAACGCCAGAGAAGCGACCCAGATCTTCGGCGGCAACGGCTTCATGAACGAGTTCCCGGTGGCACGTCACTACCGCGACTCGAAGATCCTCGAGATCGGCGAGGGCACCACCGAGGTGCAGCTGCTGGTGATCGCTCGCGCGCTCGGACTCGCCGGGTAGCGTGTCAGCATGAGCTCGCACGACATCGTCCAACGGGGCCTGTATCTCGAGGAGTTCGAGGTGGGTGCGCGGTATCTGCACCGACCCGGCCGCACCGCGACGGAGGCGGACAACGTGCTCTTCGCGACCCTCACCATGAACACCCAGGCCCTGCACCTGGATGCGGCGTTCGCCGCGACCCAGGAGCCGTTCCGGCAGCGACTCATGAACTCGATGTGGACCCTGTCGACCATGGTCGGCGCCTCCGTCGCCCAGCTCACCCAGGGGACGCTCGTCGCCCAGCTCGGGCTCGGCGACATCGCGTTCCCGCATCCGCTGTTCGCGGGCGACACCCTCTACACCGAGAGCGTGATCGTGGAGAGCCGAGAGTCGGCATCGCGCCCGGGGCAGGGCATCGTGACCATCGCGCACACCGGTCGGAATCAGGACGACGTGGTCGTCGCGACGGCGATCCGCACGGTGCTCGTGCATCGGCTGCCCGACGGGGAAGGGCAGACGAGATGACCTTCGCGCTCGGCCCCGCCCTCCTGTTCTGCCCCGCCGACCGCCCTGAGCGGTTCCGGGGTGCGCTCGACAAGGCGGATGCCGTGATCCTCGACCTCGAAGACGCGGTGCTCCCGGCCGCCAAGGCCGGCGCCCGCGGCAATCTCATCGACGCCGACATCGACCCCGATCGCGTCGTCGTGCGTGTCAACGCCCCAGGAACCGAGGCGTTCGTGTCCGACCTCGCCACGCTGTCGCAGACGGACTTCCGCACCGTCATGGTGGCCAAGACGGAGAGCCCCGAGAGCCTCGCGCCGTTCGACCCGCGCTTCTCGCTGATCGCGCTGTGCGAGACGGCTCGTGGCGTGCACGCGGCCCACCGCATCGCCGCGCATCCGCAGGTGGTCGCCATGATGTGGGGCGCGGAGGACCTCGTCGCCTCGCTCGGCGGCACGTCGAGCCGGCGTCCGGACGGGGGCTATCGGGACGTGGCGCGATACGCCCGCTCGCGGGTGCTCCTCGAGTCCGGCGCACAGGGCAAGGCGGCGATCGACGCGGTCCACGTCGACATCGACGACACCGCAGGGCTCGAGAGCGAAGCGAACGATGCCGCCGCGTCCGGCTTCACGGCCACCGCGTGCATCCACCCGAGTCAGGTCGCGATCATCCGTGCCGCCTACCGCCCGGACGACGCGACGCTCGCCTGGGCGCGCGCGGTGCTGGATGCTGCCGCCGTCGAGCGCGGAGTGTTCCGATTCGAGGGCAGGATGATCGATGAGCCTGTGCTCCGACACGCGCGGTCGGTCGTCTCTCGCGCGGGCTGAGACCATTCGAACCTCGTCGACCCGGCCGAGGAGGTCAGACCGGCGCGCACGGTCAGATCAGCGCGAACTGATCCAGCAGCCGCACCGAGTGCGGCGACACCTCGAAGCGGTGAGCCGATCCGTTGGCGAGCACGTCTCCGTCCCGCGGCAGAGTGCCTCCGGAGACACGATCGATCACCGCGCGGATCACACCGCCGTGCGCGACGACGATCACCGACTCGGCCACCGGTGCGGTGCGTCCCCGTGAGTCGCGCGCGATGCGGTGCAGAGCGCCGAGGGCACGATCGCCGACCGCGTCGAGCGTCTCGGCGCCGGGGACCTCCGCATGCCAGTCGCCGTATCTCGCGAGATACTCCTCGACGAGCAGTCCCTCGCCTTCGCCGAACTCCCGCTCGCGCACGTCCGCGACGGCGTCGCCGAGGGGGAGGCCGAGGCGGTCGGCGATGATCTGCGCCGTCTCGCGGGCGCGCGCGAGAGGACTCGAGGTCACCGCGTGGTGCGTCCCGTCGGCCAGCCGCTCCGCGGCCGCGTAGGCATCGGCCCTGCCCGTCTCGTTGAGCGGGATGTCTGTCGATCCCTGGATGCGGCGCCCGAGGTTCCAGTCGGTCTGACCGTGTCGGACGAGGGTGATGAGGGTCATCGGAGCATCTCCTGGAGGGCGGGGAGCACGTCGCTGGTGCCCGCCGCGATGGTGACGTGGGCCCAGGCGTCGGCTCTGGTCGGCTCGTGATTGACGATGATCAGCGGGATGCCGCGACGCCGCGCGCGCTCCACGAGCCGCACGCCGGAGTTCACGACCAGCGAGGAGCCGGCGACGATGAGCGCCGTGCTCGAGCGCAGCAGGGACTCCGCGGCCCGGAAGCGATCGAGCGGCACGTACTCGCCGAAGAACACGACGTCCGGCTTCAGCATCCCCTCGCACACCGTGCAGACGGGGATCACGAAGCCGTCGGTGGTCTCGGGCAGCACATCGCCGTCGGGGGCCAGTGCGATGTTCTCGGGGACGGTGATCCAGGGGTTGAGCTCCTCGATCTGCACCGCGATGTCGCGACGGTCGAAGACCTGTCCGCAGCGCAGACACAGCACGCGGCGCATGGTCCCGTGCACCTCGATGACGTGCGAGCTGCCCGCCCGCAGGTGCAGACCGTCGACGTTCTGGGTGATCACCCCGGAGACCACGCCGGACGATTCCATCTCCGCGAGCGCCCGGTGTCCCGCGTTCGGCTCCGCGCGCGCGAACGCCCGCCAGCCCAGATGTCCGCCCACCCAGTAGCGACGTCGCGCGCGCTCGTCGGCGAGGTAGGTCTGGATCGTCATCGGGTTGCTGCGCGCAGGGGCACCTTCGCCCCGGTAGGCGGGGATGCCGGAATCGGTCGACAGGCCGGCGCCGGTGAGCAGGGCGATGCGCGTTCCGCGCAGCAGCTCGGCGGCGCGGGCGACGGTGGCCGACAACTCGGCGGTGTTCGACACGCTCACATGACCTCCTCGATCGAGTCTACGGTGCGCACGCACGCCGGATGCCCGGCGGCCGCGTGCGGACGACGGGGCGATCCGGCGTCGGTGACAGACTGGAGTCGTGGAACTGCTGACTGTGACGGATGCCGACGATCGACGCCTCGACGACTACCGCGGACTGACCGACACGGCGTTGCGCACGCGCAGCGATCCCTCGGGCGGGCTGTACATCGCCGAATCGACCAAGGTCATCGCCCGCGCGGTCGCCGCGGGCCACCGTCCGCGCTCCGTCCTTGTGCAGGAGCGCAGGGTGGAGGACATCCGCGCGATCGTGGGCGATCTGGACGTCCCCGTGTACGTCGTCCCCGATGCGGTGGCGGAGGCGGTGACCGGCTTCGCCGTGCACCGCGGCACGATCGCGTCGATGCACCGCCCGGAGCTGCCGTCGGTGCGCGAGGTGATCGAGGGCGCCTCCGTGGTGCTGATCCTCGAGAACATCGGCGATCACACCAACGTGTGTGACTCCAAAACACGCGTTCCAGGGCCTCCACGGAGGGCCCGCTCGCGCATCGCCATCCTAGAGGGATTGGCTGACCACGCCAATGTCGGGAGTGCGATGAGAAACGCTGCAGCGCTCGGCATCGACGCAGTTCTGGTGACGCCAACTTGCTCGGATCCTCTGTACCGGCGCTCCGTGCGCGTCTCCATGGGCACGGTGTTCCAGGTGCCGTGGACGCGGATTCCGGAGTGGCCAGCAGGCATCCACGAGCTGCAAGACGCCGGCTACGTCGTGGCGGGAATGACGCTGGGGGAGGGAGCGATCACCCTCGACGAGCTGGTCGCTGAAGATCACGAGAAGCTCGCTCTGGTGTTCGGCACCGAAGGCGACGGCATCACACCAGCAACTGACCGCCTACTCGATCGCCGCGTGACCATTCCCATGATGGGTGGGGTCGACTCGCTGAACGTTGCTGCGGCGACGGCGGTGACGTTCTACGCGACCAGATAGCCCGCACCCGACGCACCAGGCTGGGTTCCGGACTCATGTCCGAGGTCGCCGATACGCTTCGAGGAAAGACGCGCCTAACTTAGCGGTGCGAAACAACAGGGTGAACGGGACGATAACTAGCAGGGACTGCTGAGGGTTTGGTTGACTCCAACGCTGTGAGGATTTCGGTTCTCACGGGAGGATGGTCAACGTGCCCAAAGCATTCCCCAAGGAGTTCCGGAACGATGTCGTCGCGGTCGCGCGTCGGGGCGACGCCCCGATCAGCCGGATCGCGAAAGACTTCGGCGTCTCGGAGTCGTGCCTGCAACGCTGGCTCAAGATCACCGACATCGAAGACGGCATCAAGCCCGGTGTGACCCAGGCCGACGCAGCCGAGCTGCGAGAGGCGCGCAAACGCATCCGGTTACTCGAGCAGGAGAACGAGATCCTCCGCCGAGCGGCGGCGTATCTGTCACAGGCCTCACTCCCCAAATGATGTTCCCGCTGGTCCATGAACTGGCCGCTGACCGGATTCCGGTCGCGGTGACCTGCCGGGTGCTGGGCTTCAGCAAGCAAGCATTCTTCCGGTGGCGTGCGAACCCCGTGTCGCAACGCGACTGGGACAACGCTCACCTCACCAACGCCGCCGTCGACCTTCACCGGGATGACCCGGCGTTCGGGTATCGATTCATCTCCGACGAGATCGAAGCCGAGGCCGGGCTGGCAGCATCGGAACGGCGCGTATGGCGGCTGTGCTCTGAACAGAAACTGTGGTCGGTGTTCTCGAAGAAACGCGGCCTGAACCGGAAAGCCGGACCGCCCGTCCACGACGATCTCGTGCTCCGCGACTTCACCGCGACACGGGCGGACCAGTTGTGGTTGACCGACATCACCGAGCACTGGACGGACGAGGGGAAGCTGTATCTCTGCGCGATCAAAGACGTCCACTCGAACCGGATCGTCGGTTACTCGCTCGATTCACGGATGACGGCGGAGCTGGCAGTCGCCGCGCTTCGCAACGCGGTTGCGCTGCGCGAACCCCTCGGAACGACGCTGCACTCGGACCGCGGGTCCCAGTTTCGGTCGCGGAAGTTCGTCGAGCTGCTCCGCCAGAGCGGGATCACGGGATCGATGGGGCGCGTCGGCGCCTGCGCGGATAATGCGGCGATGGAGTCGTTCTTCGCGCTGCTGCAGAAGAACGTCCTCAACAAGAAGAGGTGGCACTCGAGACAAGAGCTCCGCCTCGAGATCGTGACCTGGATCGAGCGGACCTACCACCGCCGACGCCGGCAACGACGACTCGGAAGGCTCACACCCATCGAGTTCGAGATAATCAACACACAAGCCGCTCACGCGGCCTGAATACCCCAAACAAGACGAGTCAACCAAACCCTCAGCAGTCCCGGAAGGTCGTTCCTCCGGTCAGCAATCGCCGCCCAGACACGACTTGCCTGCGGAAGCGGAAGACCGGCATTCCAGCCAAGGCGGTTGCCAATGAAGAGGTGGACCAGCTGTTCCAGAAGTCCGAGGTTCGCATCAGCTGGGTCGCGATCCTGGCGAATCTGCACGGCATGCGGGGCCAAGGCACCTGGATTCCCTGGCTGGACCGCCACCAGGTCATGAGTGTTCGCAACAGTGCCGGTTGCTGCAGGGGGGACTGGCGAGCTCGTCTCAATGCTGTGAGCCGATCCAGTCGCTTCTTGCCGCCATGCGCCTGCGTTCGCGGCGGCCGCGCGTCGCACCATCAAGCTCGTGTCCTGAGCGAACGCAGACAGTATCTCATTTGGCGTCGCGGGGTTCATTGCCACGCCTTCACGTACGCGCGCGTAGCGGTCTGCGGCCAGCGTTCGCAGCGTGTCTTCAGGCGTCGCGGGATTCCTTCCCACTCGGAACCTCAGGTCCGTGTCGTCCCCGAGAGCCAGCGCCAGGAGCATCGCATGGGGTGTGTTGCGGTTGTCTGCCAGCAGTTGCAGCTTGCGGCGTTCTGAGACGGGAACGTGAACGGCGATCTGGTTCCGCTTCGTCGCGTTCACGAATCCTTCGCGCAACGTCGGCAGCAGCTCATCGGGATCGCCATCGAGCAGTCGCTCAAGGCTCCAGATCGGCATGAGCCCTTGCCGTGGAAGCCAGATGCCCACACTGCGCACGGCCAACTCGTCTTCGAGATCGAGCATGACATACCCGAGCAACTGCCGCAGAAACCCGCGCAACTTGGGAATGCTCAACTCCGCGTATACCTTGCAGTCGATCAGCGTGTCGCCGACAAGCCAATCGCCATCAGCTCCGCCCAGCAGCATCGCACCGCTGAACCCCGGATTCGGCTCGAAGCGGTCGCCGTCGGCAATTCGGTCGCGCCAGGCGTTGATCTGGGATGCGTTCGCCACGAGCAGCGAACGAATGTCCGCGATCGCCAGTGGATCGATCGAGGCGGCAAACGAGAGCCCGTCATCTACGGCGTCGCATGATGCGCCTACAGAACCGCTCAGTGCCTCAGGCCCGGCCCGATAAAACTGCTCGCAGTGAGCGAGCAATATTGATGCGCGGTCGAGATCAGCCTCGTCCGAAGGCGCGGACAGCAGCTGTTCTGCCACTTGGAACGCTTCGGTCAGTATCCGTGCCCGATGCAACCCATTCTCGATCTCGTCGATGAAACGGGGCAGTTCGGTAATGCCAGCAGCTGAAGCTGAATCCTGTAGGTCGAAGCCATCCAACGCAAGGCGGGTGCGGATGTCGAATGCTGTCCCAGACCGCGCCGCATCGACACCACGGGGAACAGGAATGAGAAGATCCCTGTCGGAGAGCTCTGGCAGACCCAAGGTCGCGGCCATGGCATAAGCGGCTTGCGTGTTACCGCGGGTGCCACTCAGCCGCGGGGAGATCCCGTCAAGATACGCACGTACTGGCGAACCCGCGTCTCGCAACTCGCTCGTAAGGCTCACGGGTTGATCTTCGCAGATCGGAACGTTTGGCTCGAAGATCCCGTTCACCGTCTCGGTGCCACCTCTGACCGTGCGTCGCACCGCCCGACGTCCCAACCCTGATTTTGAGCTCAGATCACGGGGCCGCCAGTGCTCGCCGCACGTGATGATTCAGCACTACTTGAGCTGTTACCAGACACCCTTTTCAGCCAGCCGCGCCCACCGCGGGATCAGTGCCGCGAGCATGATGATGAGCGCGGCGGCTCCGACCGCAATCGACACGGCGCGAACGCGCCACCTGACGGGCTCGAAGTCGTTTCTGGCCAGAATGACTCCGCTCGCGAAGGGCAGGGCAAAGGGAACGATGCTCATCACTACCAGAGCGAAAACGGCGGACTCCCGCCATGACTCATCCGAGTACAACAGCCCGATGAGCATCAACCAGCCTTTGGTCAAAGCCATGAGCGTTCCGATGCCTCCAATGACGCTGGACAGCACGATCATCGTCCGCGGTCGAAGCGCGTCCTCTCCTAGCGAGGCGTGCACCAGGACCAGCACGGACAGGAGCGCCGTCAGCGCCAGGTAGCTGACGTCTGCGAAGCCCCATTCGCCGTTGTTTATCGGCACGAGTCCGGTGATCATCAGAAACAAGTGAAAGACCGCGAGAACCATCCCGACGCCGATCAAGCAGACGGTGGAGATCGCGATGAGCTGCTCGGAGCGCGTCGCCGGCTCCGGTTCTATCCAAAGCGCGACCGGCTTCGTTGAATCCATGCTGACGACTCTCCTATGTGAACCCGGACGACTCCCTGCCGCCATGTGTTGACTGCGCTATCGCGCCTCGAGAACCGCAACGAACGCCCGATGGTCGGTGCCACCAGATGCCGAAGGCTCCACAACCCGGGCATCGAGTACCGACCATGCTTCGCCGGCCAGCACATGGTCGATCGGCGAAGCCAGCCATGCAGGAACGGTGGATGGCCAGGTACCAGCAGGGGCTGCAGTTGCCTCAACCGCAGCGTCCTGGCAGCGCCCGAGATCCAGATGATCGACCGTGGCGTTGAAATCGCCGGCGACGATGACGTCGGATCCGAGCCTGCTGCATTGCCCGGCGATCCACTGCAGGCCTGCTCTCCAGTCGTCCATGCTCTCGGGCAGGGGCGCGGCCGGGTGCGCCGCGACGATCACGGGTCCGTTTCCGTCAGCCGGACGCCAAACGCCGCTGGGAAGTCCAGGCGTGGAACCAACAACCTCGTCGAGCTCGTAGCTGCCGAGTTCATCAGCGACGAGCAACGACGTCGGGACCCAGGACTCCTCGAGCGAGCCGGCCACAGCGCGGGTGGTTGCTGGTGTCAGATGCATGCCCTCGAGGGCGACCAGGCGCGAGACCTCGGCGGCAGCGTCTTCGTCCATCTCCGGCAGGCTCACGACGTCGGCTTGCACCTCGAGGACAAGCGCGGCGACATCTGCAGGGGAGGTCGCCCCGCCCTGGGCGTTCCACACCAGAACCGTCAGATCGCCGTCCGGGAGTCCTGCTGCACCCGTCGCTGAGCTTCCGCGGACCAGGAGAACGCCAGCGTTCCCGACGCTCGCGGCCAGAGTGACGACCGCGATCCCCGCGGCGATGCTTGCCACCAGGCGGGCTCGCCGTCGGAACAGCAGGAACACCGCTGCAGCGACGATGGCAGCGAACAGGAGAGCGAGTGCCATCGGGGCGCGGAATGCGATGAGCTGTGCGATGCCGAAAAGGCGCTGCGCGGCGAGTGCCTGCGGCCAGGTCAGCAGGACCGCCACAGGAATGCAGACCAGCAACGTGATGCTCAGGCCGAGACGACCCCGACCCGCGTCCCTTCCGGTCGAGGCTGGCTCTTGTTCCGCAGCTTCGGCGACGCGAGTCACAGGCCCCATGTCGGCTGACTGGCTCCCGGCGACAGCAGCACCGCCCACCCCGCGAGGACCAGCGCGATCGCGACGAGAGGCATCACCACGACAAGGGCCCGCGCGGCAATGCTTCGCTTGCGCCAGGTCCAGATGCCCCGCACTACAAGCCAGAGCAGCAGCCCCGCTGCGATGGCGAAGAAGAACAGTCCGACGGTCACGCCCAACGGGCTCTCGGAGCCTTCCCAGTGGTAGGTCGTGCCGAACTCCCACGGCCGCCACACCAGCCCTGCCATGCCGATCCAGAACGTGCCGATCAGGCCCGTGATGACTGCGGCGAGCCCGAGAATGAGCGGGGCGATCTGGCCCTCGCCCTGGCTGCCCGCCACGGCTGCATTCTCCTGCGTCGCGGTCACGGTCCAGCCCTTCCGAAGCGGCACTTCTCTTGAAGTCGTCGATTCGATCCTATTGATCGGTGACGCGAACTCCTGGTGAACCGCTGGGGCTCCGTGTATTACCTGCCGTTCGGCTCGCTGCCCGCGGCCAGGCGCGTGTGGAGCTCTACTCGTGCTCCGATGCATCGCGTACGGCCGACTTGATCAGCGCTGACAGGTCATCGACGAACTGCTGGCACAGCGCCAACACCGTGGGTCCGCCGTTCTCCAGCCGGCATTCGGCCAGCCGCGCATCATCGATCGGGATCCGCTTCAGAAATCCGCTGGGTCCGGTGACTTCGATAGACGCGCCGGTCTCGCCTGGTCCCGCGGCTCCCAGCCTCACCTCGACCGGGGCGTCCAAAGGAACGCTGGCCGCCCGCATCGCTGCATTGCCGAAGTTGGATGCGCTGTTGTTAAATACGCTGCTGATCATCGTCGCCTCTCCTCGTCGCGTGGATCCTTCGTAGCGCACGCCGCGCAAAGTCACGTCTGCTTGTGCTTGCGGGTCTCCACCACCTGGATCCCGTTGGACCTGAGCTTGGCGACGACCTGCGCGAAGGGCTTCTGGTACTCGGCCGCAGGATAGTGCTGCAGCCTGATCCGCACCGTGTGCTTGCCGTCCTTCGACACGACCCCCGGTACATCCAGCGGTTCCCTCAGGCTCAGCACCAGGCCGCGATTCAGATGCTTTCTGTCAAACAGGAGCCGGGCCTTGGCGTTGTTGATGTACTGGACCGCAGTAGCCCCCTTGATCGACGCCCGGGGGATCACATGGCCTCCGCGGACTATCACGCCAGTGTCGCCGAACTCCAAGTCGATCGCGTCGTCGCCGGTGCGCAACGCCGCAGGAATCCCAGTCACCAGGCCGTACGCGGCGAAGGCCAGACCCGCAACCCCGAGGATCAGCGGCCCTCCGCTGAACCAGATCTCGGCCTTGCGCACCGGCATCTCCGGCAAGCCGTTCGCCACCAGGTACCATCCCAGCGCGAACAGCGGCGCGCCCAGGAGCACCAGAACCAGGCTCCGCCAGATCCTCGGCCGGTGGTACTCGCTCCTGCTGGTGAAGCTGCGCACCTGCGTCCCGCGCCAAGTCGATGTCCTGATGCGATCAATGCCTTCTTGCCGGTTCCATGAACAGGCAATTCTACGGAGCCCTGACGCCGGGCCGTGGTCGCGATGCCAGCGCCTGCTCCCTCGACGGCTGCGCGGTCCGCTGTCGTGTCCGGCTCTACGAGACCGACGGAAAAACCGGGGTGGGACGACGACTCGAGCCCTTCGGATACTTCTCTGCGTACTCGCGCTGGATCTCGGGCGGCAGTTCGAGCCACATGATCGCCACCTGCTCCCAGAACGCCTTCCAGTACTCTGCCTCGGTCGGCCGAGCATTCAAAGCAGCTGTGCCCTGGTCCCCGTCTATGGGCGCGACTTTACGGCGGAGGTGCGGTCGAATGTCGGGGCTCTCTGTGTGGTCGATCAGTCCGTCCATCGACCGGTTCTAGATCCGATGTAAGTGCAGACACTATCCGAACATCCTTGATCAGCTGTAGTGCCCCGTCGCGGGCCGATCTACCGAAGCGATTTGAGTGATCAATTGGGTTGTTCGACGTTTTCAGAAGCAAGTCCTAGGAAGAGAACGACGCCTATCACGGAGATACCCCTCTTTGTCCGTGCTGCGGGACGTCCCTGACCAAGCGGTACGTCTACTCCGAGATGCACTGCGAGAACTGCAGATTCGGGCTCGACGATGAGGAGGGCACTGACCGGAGCGATGAGTCCCTGAGCGTGTACGAAGCAGCGGACATCTGGGCTTCCCACGGGAAGGACGAGGAATACGCCTTCGGGTACTCCGAGGCTGAGCTCGAAGAGGCTCTGCGGAGCTAGCCCACCTTGGCGCGGCCACCGTCTGCATATCGTGGTTCCCGACCACGGTCGCGACTCGTGTCGTCGCCAACTGGCACACTGAGGTCATGCCTCGGATCACCCTCACCGCTGGAAACGACTTGGTCCAGCGTCTCGCTGGTGAGACTGATCCGGTCCGGGCCGTCATCGAGCTCATCTGGAACAGCCTTGATGCTGACGCCAACGAGGTGTCGGTCACTCTCAACCGCAATGTCGCGGACGGCATCGTCGGCGTCGCTGTTCGCGATGACGGCCTCGGCATGAGCCCGGAACGCGTCGAGCAGGACTTCAAGTGGGTGGGGAACTCCTGGAAGCTCGGGGCGCGCGTTACCGAGCGTGAGAAGCGGCCCCTGCACGGCAGGCTTGGCCAGGGGCGTCTGCGCGCCTTCGCGCTGGGAACCCGCATCACTTGGGAGACCGTTGGTGAGGATGCCACGGGCGCGTTCAAGAAGACTCGCGTGTCGTCGACCATTGACCATCGCAACGACTTCTCCGGCCCCGATCCTGTGGATGCCCAGGGACCGACCTATACGGAGTTCCGGGCTGAAGGCCGCGACTCGCTCGGCCGGCTCGAAGGCGACTCTGCCCGGCCGCGCATCGCTGCTGCCCTCGCTCTGCATCTGCTGACTTTCCCGAAGATCGAAGTCCGGTACGACGGAGTAAGGATCGACCCCGCCGCGAGCATCGAGCGCGAGACGACGCACGAGCTGAAGTGGTCCTACGACGGTGCCGAGCGCCGCGCCGCACTGAAAGTCGTCGAGTGGCGGGATGTGAAGGGCCGGGCGCTCTATCTCTGCGACGAGAAGGGCGTTCCGGTTGATGAGTCCCCGATCAGGCGCTTCGCCGACTTCAACTTCGCCGCCTACGTCCTATGGGAGGACATGACGGAGCATGCCAACGAGGTGCTGCTCGTCGATATGGAGCAGGAGACCTCCCTGCTCGGATCCCTGATGCAGGTCGTGGACTCCACGCTCGAGGACCACTTCGAGGCTCGCCGTGCCGAGCAGCGTCGCGAGCTCGTCGGACGCTGGAAAGAGACCAAGACCTACCCCTACGAAGGCGATCCTGCCTCGGAGGAAGAAGCGGTTGAGCGAGCGACTTTCGATGTCGTCGCGACCGCTGTTCGTCGGCACATACCCAAGACCCGCGGCCAGGAGAAGCTGACGCTGGGTCTCCTCAAGGACACGCTTCAGCGGAACCCCGATGGCGTGAAGACGCTCCTGAACCAGTACGTCGGGCTCACCGAAGGCGAGAGCGAAGAACTCGATCGGCTGCTCGAGCGCACGCCGCTCTCAAGGCTCATCCGGGCGACTACCGACGTGACCGACCGCCTGGACTTCCTGAGCGCTCTTCGCGAGATCGTCTTCAACCCCGAAGCCAAAGGACTGGTCAAGGAGCGGGACCACCTGCACAAGATCCTGGAGCGCGAGAGCTGGGTATTCGGGGAGCAGTTCAACATGATGAGCTCTGAGATAGGTCTCACCCGAGCGCTCGAGCAGCACCTCAGCATGCTTGGCCGCGAGGGGGAGCCCATTACGAAGGTCACGAAGACCGACGGCAGCCAGGGCCGCCTGGACTTGATGTTCTCGCTGGCCGCACCCGAGCACGAGACGAAGCGGCATCTGGTCGTGGAGCTGAAGGCCCCATCGGTGGTCGCGTCGTACAAGGAGGCCAGCCAGATCAAGGGCTATGCGCGCGCCATCGTCGAGGATCCGCAGTTCGCCGGCACCCACACCGTCTGGGACTTCGTGCTCGTCGTGAACGACTACAACAACGACGTGCGGCGCGACATCAACCAGCGTGGCCGTGAGTCGGGGCTGCTCGATGAGTCCGAGCTCGACCCGAACTCCCCGCTGCGCTACAGGGTCTGGGTTCGTCGCTGGTCAGAGATCCTCGAGTCCGCGGACCAACGCTTGCTCTACTACAAGCGTGGCTTGCAGCACGATGCCTCGCTCATCGACGTCAAGCGGTACCTGCACGAGCACCATGCAGACGTGCTGCCCGAGGGGCTGTTCTCGGAGGACGAACCGAACTAGTCCGGATTCTCATCCGTGTGGTTGACAACCCAGCGTGTCTGCCTGGTACCGAACGCCCGCATGCTCAATACACCAACCAGCAAGGAGGTGCCGATGAGCCGTTCGTATGAGTGGCTACCTGACCGCCATATCGGCGTCGCAGCAACCCTCGCGCATGCAGACGAAACCATTGCGCAGGCGGCCAGCATTCTCTTCGAGTACCAACGCCAGCCTGACGGGATCATCCGGCTCCGCGAGGTGCCAGTAGTCACGTACAGCGAAACTGTAGTCACAGGCCTGGCTCCGATCCCGCGCAAGGTACCACTGCTCGTGGCAGACGCACTGGTGTCCCTGCGCAACGCGATCGAGCACACCATCTTCGGCGAGATCGAGCATCTCGACGGGGTGCTGGACGAGAAGACGGCCCGGCTTGTCGAGATGCCGGCCGCAACGAGCTTCGATGATTTCCAAGAATGGATCAAGCGCCGTCAGAAGAACGGTCCGCCGTCGCTTCACCGCGGAAGCGAACTTCTCCGGCGGATCGAAGGACTGCAGCCCTATCAGCGAACGAAGGATCCCAAAGACCACCCGATGGCGTTGCTGGCTTCGCACACCAACCACTCCAAGCATCGTGCGCCGGCGATCACTTCCGTGCGGTTGGCCGCGATCCATCGCGAAGACCAATCGCCACCGTCGTTGGCCGACGTGCAACGGCTTCCCGAAGTTCCGCTGCAAGTAGGAGATGTGATCGCCCGCACTCCACGTGGCGCGCGCATCCCGGTGGCCCTGTTTCCGACCATAGGCATCAACAGACCCGGAACCACTCGCTGGCCCGTGCTGATGAAGGAACTCGAGGATCTCGCTTCATGGGTGCGTACCCAGGCTGTCCCGCGACTAGTCACAGGAGCGGACCCGCCCTCGTCGGTGCTGCCTGCGAGATACGACATCGCGGTCGGCCACACCGACGAGCGCAAAGCCTTGTCCGATGGTTCAACGTTCTCCGCAGCCCAACGTCACCAGGAACGTCTGCAGGCTGCATCTGTGCGCCAGAACCTGGTCGAGACGCTTGCCGCCATGGATAGCGCGCCAAGGGCCAAGGATATTGCCGCATGGCTGGAATCACTGGAAGATCGCGACGTGCTCAAACGCATGGACAAGCTCCGGTTCACAAGCCACTACGACGAAGACTTCATGCTCAGCAATCTCGACGTACTCGAAGGCATGCGAGACGACGCTCGACACTTCGCCGACGGGAGTGCCCAGTAACTCGGGCATGCTACGTAGCCAATCTGCGAGCGAGTGGAACGAGAAGAACATCGTCAGGCCAATGACGATAGTGCGCACTTCCCGTGCCGAAAAACGCCAGAAGAGCGAATCTCATCCGCAGCCAAAAGCGCTCGCGAAAGGGGCATGCTCCGTGCGAAAGGCCTATGTCTAACCTGTCCTGGCCTATCGCCCGATAGGCAAATCAGAAAAGCCCAGGTTGGCAGTTAAATGTATGTTCTAGAGGTGCTACCGACACCACCCAACGTCGGCGCGGCGTTCCGGGCGGCAGCGGGCCTCGGAGCCGACGCGGTCCTCGTGTCGCCGGGCGGCGCCGACCCGCTGTACCGGCGCAGCGTGCGGGTGAGCATGGGGACCGTGTTCCAGGTGCCGTGGACGCGCATCGTCGAGTGGGATTCCGCGATAGCCGATCTGCACGCCGCCGGATTCGACATCGCGGCGCTGGCGTTGCGTGAGGACGCGGTGACACTCGACGCTTACGTCGCAGACCGTCCCGAGCGCGTCGATCTGGTCATGGGATCGGAGGGCGACGGACTCTCGCGGACCGTGATCGATGCGGCGGACACGATCGTCACCATCCCGATGGCCGGGGGAGTGGACTCGCTCAACGTGGCGTCCGCAGCCGCGGTCGCGCTGTGGGCCGTGACGACCTGAGCCGTCGACCCTGAGCCGTCGACCCTGAGCCGTCGACCCTGAGCGTCAGTCGGTGCCCGGCCGGAACATCGGCGCGGGGTCGGGCCGCTTGGCCACGATGTGGTCGCCCGACGACTGGTGGCGCAGCCGGCGCAGCACCCACGGCACGAGATGCTCACGCGCCCATCCCAGGTCTTCCGACCTGGCCTCGCGCCAGGTGCGAAGGGCCAGGGTCTCGGGCTGCAGCGACTCGAGGGAGTTCGGGACGTTGAGCGCACGCAGCACCATGCGCGCGACCTCGTGGTGGCCGAGCGCGTTGAAATGGAGACGATCGGGGTCGAAGAACCGCGCATCCTGCACGACCTTGAGCGCCCACTGGTCTGCGACGACGCAGTCGTGCCGGTCGGCGATCGCGCGCACGTTCTCGTTGTAGATCGCGACTTTTCCACGGAACGGACGGAGCACGGGGCTGAAAGCCGTGTCGACGCCGGTGAAGACGATCACCGTCGCGCCGGTGGAGGTCAGACGCGCGACGGCGTCGTCGAGCTGCTGGGCGATCGCGTCGGGGTCCGTACCGGGGCGGATGACGTCGTTGCCGCCGGCGCAGATCGAGATGAGGTCGGGATGCAGCGCGATCGCCGGCTCGATCTGGTCGGCGACGATCTGGGCGATCAGCTTGCCGCGCACCGCGAGGTTCGCGTACGCGAAGTCGTCGACGTCGGTGGCCAGCACCTCGGCGACCCGATCGGCCCATCCCCGATGCATCCCCGGCACGTCGGGGTACGGGTCGCCGATGCCCTCGGTGAACGAGTCGCCGACGGCGACGAAGCGACGCCACGGATGGGGCGAGGGGTTGTCGACATGCGAGGTGCTCATCGGCTCCTGGTCGGTCATCCGGCTCTCCTTCATGGACGGGCGGCGACGGCGGTGGCCCTCGCGCAGTGACCGAGCCTACTCCGCTCACGCCCCGCTGATCCGGAGGCACGCGTCTCGGCGGCGCCGTCGCCGCAGTGTCGGCGGGAGCGATTATCGTTGACTCGATGCTCTCTCCGTCCTTTCCCCAGCGTGCTCCGTGGGGTACCGCCAACAAGCTGCGCGCCTGGCAGCAGGAGGCCCTCGAGCAGTACTTCCACGACGACCAGCGGGACTTCCTCGTGGCCGCGACGCCCGGTGCAGGAAAGACGACCTTCGCGCTGACGCTCGCGGTCGAGCTCATGCGCATGGGCGAGGTCAACCGCATCATCGTGGTGGCACCCACCGAGCACCTGAAGACGCAATGGGCCGACGCGGCGGCTCGCGTCCACATCAGACTCGACCCGCGTTTCCGCAACAGCCACTGGGCTCCGGCCCGGCACTATCACGGCGCGGTCGTCACCTATGCGCAGGTGGCGGCGAAGCCCTCGGTGCATCGCTATCTCACCGAAGACGCCAAGACCCTCGTCGTCCTCGACGAGGTGCACCACGGCGGCGACGCTCTGAGCTGGGGCGATGCGATCCGCGACGCCTACGGGCCCGCCACGCGGCGACTGCTCCTCTCGGGCACGCCGTTCCGCAGCGACACCGCCCCGATCCCCTTCGTCGAGTACCACCCCGACGAATCCGGTGCCCGGATCTCCCGCACCGACTACAACTACGGCTACGGCCGCGCCCTGGCCGATGGCGTCGTGCGACCGGTGCTGTTCCACATGTACGCGGGCAAGATGCGGTGGCGCACCAGCACCGGAGACGAGCTCGAGACCCATCTCGGGCAGGACAACACCAAGGACGTCACCTCCCAGGCCTGGCGGACCGCGCTCGACCCCGAAGGAGAGTGGATGCCGGCGGTGCTGTCGGCCGCGGATCGCCGCCTGACCGAGATCCGCCACCATGTGCCCGATGCGGGCGGGCTGGTGCTCGCCACCGATCAGACGGTGGCTCGTGCGTACGCCAAGATCCTGCACAGCATCACCGGACAGCAGCCGACGATCGTGCTCTCCGACGACGCCACCGCATCCGAGCGGATCGAGAAGTTCAGCGCGGGGGACCAGCGCTGGATGGTCGCCGTGCGCATGGTGTCCGAGGGCGTCGACGTGCCTCGTCTCGCGGTCGGCGTCTATGCGACCTCGTCGTCGACGCCGCTGTTCTTCGCGCAGGCCATCGGCCGCTTCGTCCGCGCGCGGCGGCGCGGTGAGGCTGCCAGCGTCTTCCTGCCGCAGGTTCCCGTGCTCATGGGGCTCGCGAACGAGATGGACAAACAGCGCGATCACGCTCTCGACCGCCAGTCCGCGGACGACGACGGGCTCGACGACTCGCTGCTGGAGAGTGCGAATCGCGAGGAGGAGACCTCGGACGCGCTGACCCAGGAGTTCAGCTATCAGGCGCTCTCCTCCGTCGCGCACTTCGATCGCGTGGTCTTCGAGGGTCAGGAGTTCGGCCAGCTGGCAGAGCCCGGCACGCCCGAGGAGGAGGAGTTCATCGGATTCCCCGGACTGCTCGAACCGGAGCATGTGCACGAGCTGCTGATGCAGCGCCAGTCCCGCCAGTCCCGTCTGCGTGAGGCACGCGAGGCCTCGGCCGCCCCGACCGAGACCTCGACCCTTCCCGCGCCCCTGCACCGCACGCTCAAGGAGCAGCGGCAGCTGCTCAACAGCCTCGTCGGGCTGTACGCCCGGCAGAAGGGCGAGCCTCACGGCGCGGTCCATGCGGAGCTGCGCCGCATCTGCGGGGGACCTGCCGTGGCGCAGGCGACCGTGACGCAGCTCCAGTCGCGCATCGACGTGCTCCGCAAGCGCGTCCGTTCCTGAGTCGGGCAGACGGGGCACGCCGCGGGGAGGACCGCGTCGTGTTCGGATCCCCGAAATGCTGGCAATCCCGCTCACAGCGCGGGTCCGCGCGGTGCGCGCGGCTAGCGTGGAACGGGCGCCACGACCGCGCGCCCGATGATCTCAGGAGCACCCATGACAGCACCCGCTGCCGCGGAACCGACCGCCGCCGACCGCCGCCGATGGGCGCGCTACCTCGTCGAGGAGCGCGCCGAGGGCCATGTGTATCGACGGCTGGCTGCGCGCCGCACCGGAGAGGAGCAGCAGATCCTGCTGAGCCTCGCGGAGGCCGAGCGTCGGCATGAGCAGCACTGGCTCGATCTGCTCGGCGAGGAGCCGAGGCGGCTGCCGCGGGCGGGCGTCCGATCGCAGCTCCTCGGCTGGATGGCCGGCCGCTTCGGGTCGATCTTCGTCCTCGCGCTCGCGCAGAGCGCGGAGGCGCGCTCGCCCTACGACGAGGAGCAGTACGCGACCCCCGCGATGCGCGCAGACGAGAAGATCCACTACGAGGTCGTTCGCGGGCTGGCGGCGCGGGGGCGGCGTCGGCTGTCCGGCTCGTTCCGCGCGGCGGTGTTCGGCGCGAACGACGGTCTCGTCAGCAACCTCGCTCTCGTGCTCGGAATCGGCGCGACGGGGGTGAGTTCCAGTTTCGTGTTGTTCAGCGGTGTGGCGGGTCTTCTCGCTGGAGCACTGTCGATGGGTGCGGGGGAGTTCGTGTCGGTGCGATCGCAGCGCGAGCTCCTCGCGGCGACGGAGGCCAATGACGACGCGGCGGACTCCGCCGGAGACCTCGACATCGACGAGAACGAACTGGCGCTCGTCTACCGTGCGAGGGGCATCGATCAGGCGGAGGCGCTCGCGCGGGCCCGCCGCATCGTCCAGGCTGCACAGGAGGGGGTCCGTCGCACCGTCACCGGGCCTGTGCGGGTGCACCCCGGCGACGACACCGACATCGTCGGAAGCGATTGGACGGCCGCGATCTCGAGCTTCCTGCTGTTCTCCTCCGGCGCGATCATCCCGGTGCTGCCGTGGATCTTCGGGCTGCAGGGAGGTACCGCAGTGATCGTCGCCCTCGTCCTCGTCGGCATCGCCCTGCTGTCGACCGGCGCCATGGTCGGCATCCTGTCCGGAGGACCGCCACTGCGTCGTGCGCTCCGCCAGCTCGCGATCGGATTCGGCGCCGCCGCGATCACCTACCTGCTCGGCCTGCTCTTCGGGGTGGGGGCGGTCTGAGCAGCGGATGCCGGGGCGGTGGTCGCGACCTGTGCGGGTCGCAGTCACCGCTCACCGCAGAACCGGGAAACGAAAGAAGGCCCCCTCTCGGGAGCCTTCTTCTTCACTGTGCGCGGAGGGGGACTTGAACCCCCACGCCCTTACGGGCACTACGACCTCAACGTAGCGCGTCTACCATTCCGCCACCCGCGCAGGTGTTGGATGTCCGTTGCCGAACGAAGATTTACATTAGCACGAGCTCGGAGGCTGTCAGAAACCGAGGCCGACGCCCGGGCGCGCCACGGTGCTTCGATAGCCTGGGCTCATGACCGATCCGTCCCTGCCCGAGGTCGTTCGCCTCGCGAGCGACCTGATCCGCTTCGACACCTCGAACTTCGGTGGCGGCACCGCGAACGGGGAACGCGAGGCAGCCGAGTACGTCGGCGCCTACCTGCAGTCCCTGGGACTGGAGGTCGAGTACTACGAGCCGATCCCGCGGCGCACGAACGTGATGGCCCGCGTCGTCGGCCGAGACCGCAGCAAGCCGGCGCTGGTGCTGCACGGGCATCTCGATGTGGTGCCGGCGATCGCCGAGGACTGGAGCGTCGACCCGTTCGCGGGCCTGGTGAAGGACGGGATGCTCTGGGGTCGCGGCGCTGTGGATATGAAGAACATGAACGCCATGATCCTCACCGCCGTCGCCGACATCCTGCGCGCGGGCGAACAGCCCGAGCGCGACCTGGTGCTGGCCTTCTTCGCCGACGAGGAGAACGGCGGCGTCGAGGGTTCCGCGCTCGTGGTGCAGAACCGTCCCGAGTGGTTCGCGGGCGCGACAGAGGCGATCAGCGAGGTCGGCGGATATTCGATCACCGTGGATGACCGGCGGGCCTACCTGCTGCAGGTGGGGGAGAAGGCGATGATCTGGATCCGCCTCGTCGCGAAGGGCCGGGCCGGACACGGCAGCCGTCTGCACGACGACAACGCCATCACCCGGCTGGCCGAGGCGGTGGCCGCGATCGGCCGCACCCGGTGGCCGCTGCGTCTCACCCCGACCACCGAGGCGCTCCTCGCGGGGCTCAGCGATCTCACCGGCCGCTCGGCCGACGACCCCGATGCGCTGGCGGCAGCGGCCGGCCCCGCCGAGGCCTTCCTGCGTTCGTCCTTCCGCACCACGACCAATCCCACCGTCCTGTCGGCGGGCTACAAGCACAACGTCATCCCCGAGACCGCCGAGGCGCTGGTCGATGTGCGAGTGATCCCCGGCACGGAGGACGATGTCCTCGCCGAGCTCCAGCAGATCGTGGGCGAGGACATCGAGATCCAGACCGTCGTCCGCGATATCGGCATGGAGACGCCCTTCGCCGGCGATCTCGTCGACGCCATGGTGGCGGCCCTCGGGCGCAGCGATCCCGGGGTGCCGGTGATCCCGTACCTGCTCGGTGCGGGCACCGACAACAAGGCGCTCGCGTACCTTGACATCACGGGATACGGCTTCGCGCCGCTGCGTCTGCCGGCAGACCTCGACTTCACGGGCATGTTCCACGGAGTCGACGAGCGCGTGCCCGTAGAATCGCTTGTCTTCGGTCAGCGGGTGCTGGCCGATCTGCTGCGCACGTACTGAGCGTCCGCTCGTCGCCCGCGCACCACGAACCAGAAAGCTCCTCCATGCACCTGTTCGAAGCGCTCATCCTCGGCATCGTGCAGGGACTCACCGAGTTCCTGCCGATCTCCTCCAGCGCCCATCTGCGCATCCTCGGTACGTTCCTGCCCTCGGGCGAGGACCCCGGTGCCGCCTTCACCGCGATCACTCAGATCGGCACAGAGGCGGCCGTCGTGGTCTTCTTCTGGCGAGACATCGTGCGGATCATCGCGCAGTGGTTCCGCTCGCTCACCGGGCGTGTGCCGCGCAGCGATCCCGACGCGCGGATGGGGTGGATGATCATCATCGGCAGCATCCCGATCGTGCTTCTCGGCCTGCTCTTCCAGGACCAGATCGAGACGGTCTTCCGCTCGCTGTGGATCGTGGCGATCATGCTGATCGTCTTCGGAGTCCTGCTGGGGATCGCCGACCACGTCGGCGCCAAGCGCCGCACGCTCGACCAGCTGACCTACCCGCACGGCATCGCCTACGGGGTCGCCCAGGCGCTCGCGCTGATCCCGGGCGTCTCCCGCTCGGGCGGGACCATCACGATGGGGCTGTTCCTCGGCTACGAGCGCGCTGCGGCCGCCCGTTACGCATTCCTGCTCGCGATCCCCGCCGTCTTCGGCAGCGGCTTCTATCAGGTGTTCAAGAGCTGGGACGAGCCCTCGTTCTTCTCGTTCGGCGACACCCTCGCCGCGACCGGCATCGCCTTCGTCGTGGCCCTCGGGGTCATCGCATTCTTCATGAACTACATCTCGAAGCGCAGTTTCCTGCCGTTCGTGATCTACCGCATCCTGCTGGGAACCGTGCTCCTGGTGCTGCTCGGCACAGGCGTCATCGCAGCGTGAACGCGGTCCCGGCGATCAGCGCTTGTGGTCGCCGGGGCCGTCGCCACGGCGCTTGAGATAGCGTTCGAAGGCCTGAGCGATCGCGTCACCGGAGGCATCGGGGGAGTCCCAGGTGTCTCTGGTCTGCTCGAGCTGGCGAATGTACTCGGTCATGTCCTCGTCGTCGGCGGCTGCTGCATCTATCGACGCCTCCCAGGTGGCGGCCTCGGTGCGGAGGTGGTCGCGCGGCACGTCGACCCCGGTCAGTTCCTCGAGGCGGTCGAGCAGCGCGAGCGTGACCTTGGGGGAGGGGGTGGCCGATGCCACGTAGTGCGGCACACTCGCCCACAGGCTCGCTGTGGGGATTCCTGCACTCTCGGCGAAGTGCTCGAAGACGCTGAGTATCCCGACCGGGCCCTCGTACAGCGAGCGCTCAAGACCGTGCACTTCACGAACCTGCTCGTTCTGACTCGATGCGAAGATCGATATGGGCCGGGTGTGGGGCACGTCCGACAGCATGGCGCCCAGCGTGACGAATCCCGTGATGTCGTCGCGCAGGGCGACGTCGATGAACTCCGCTGCGAAGGACTGCCAGGTCCGAGCCGGCTCCACACCGGTGAGCACCCAGAACTCCGGACCGGGGCCGGGGTTGCGAGGCCGCCAGAGTCCGGCCTCGGGCCAGGTGAGTCGGCGGTGTCCTTCGGCGTCCATCTTCGTCGACGGGCGCGTGTACTGGTAGTCGAAGTACAGCTCGGGGTCGATGGAGTGCACGAGGTCGTAGTCGGTCGACTCCCGCAGCGTGGCGATCGCGCCGCTGGCTGCTTCTCCGGCATCGTTCCACCCGTCGAAGGCGACGATGACGATGCGTGAGCCGAGTACATCCATCGTGGGCTCCCTTCGCGAATCCGGATTCGTCATCCCTCCAGGCTAGTCCGAGCGCGCAGGAAGCGGGCGGAGCCGCGGGTAACATGGTTCGGTGAGCAGACAGCCCCGCGCGATCCTCTGGGACATGGACGGAACCCTCGTCGACACCGAACCGTACTGGATGGCGGCGGAGACCTCGCTGGTCGAATCCTTCGGCGGCACGTGGAGCCACGAGGACGCGCTGCAGCTCGTGGGCAACGGCCTGATCGACAGCGCGATCATCCTGCAGAACGCGGGCGTCGACATGGATGCCGAGGCGATCGTGTCGCTCCTGACCGATGCGGTGCAGGAGTCGCTGCGCATCCAGGGCGTGCCGTTCCGCCCGGGCGCGCGCGAGCTGCTGAAGGATCTCAGATCCGCGGGCATCCCGACCGGGCTTGTCACGATGTCGTTGCGCCGGATGGCGCTCAGCGTCGTCGATCTGATCGAGTTCGATGCGTTCGACATCGTGGTCGCCGGCGACGACGTCGACAATCCCAAGCCGCACCCCGAGCCCTACCTGCAGGCCGCCGCCCTGCTCGACATCGACATCGCCGACGCCGTCGTGATCGAGGACTCGCCGACGGGCCTGCGCGCGGGCATCGCCTCCGGTGCGGTCGCCCTCGGCGTGCCGCACATCGTCTCCCTGGAGGGCGTCGGCGCTCACGAGCTCTGGCCCACCCTCGACGGCAGAAGCGCCGCAGACCTGGTCGACCTGTTCGACCGCAGATCCTCGATGACCGGAGCCACCCGATGACCCCCACCGGCCCACAGCGACCGAGCGGCCCCTTCCGCGAAGGCGATCGCGTGCAGCTGACCGGCCCGAAGGGCCGATTGAACACCGTCACGCTCCGGGAGGACGGCGAGCTGCACACCCACCAGGGCGTCCTGCGCCACCGTGACCTGATCGGCCTGCCCGACGGGTCTGTCGTCGTGAACAGTTCGGGGCACGACTATCTCGCGCTGCGTCCGCTGCTGCGGGACTTCGCGATGTCGATGCCTCGCGGCGCGGCCATCGTCTACCCGAAGGATGCCGCGCAGATCGTGATGCAGGCGGACATCTTCCCCGGTGCCGTCGTCGTCGAGGCCGGCGTGGGCTCAGGGGCGCTGTCGCTGTCGCTGCTGCGGGCGATCGGACCCGCCGGACGTCTCGTCTCATTCGAGCGCCGCGAGGACTTCGCGGATGTCGCCCGCAGCAACGTCGAGACCTTCTTCGGTGAGCGGCCCGACACCTGGGACGTCGTGGTCGGAGACCTGGGGGAGGCGCTTCCCGATCAGTTCGCCGACGGCACGGTCGATCGCGTGGTGCTCGACATGCTCGCCCCGTGGGAGTGCATGGATGTCGTCGCCGACGCGCTCACCCCCGGCGGGGTCGTGCTCTGCTATGTCGCGACGGCGACACAGCTCTCGCGCGTCGCGGAGTACGTCCGCAGCACGGGGTTGTTCACCGAACCGGAGGCATCGGAGACGATGGTCCGCGGCTGGCACGTCGAGGGCCTCGCGGTCCGGCCCGATCACCGCATGGTCGCGCACACCGGCTTCCTCATCACCGCGAGACGTCTGGCTCCCGGAGCCGTGGCTCCCCAGGTCAAGCGCCGCGCCTCGAAGAGCAGCTACGGCGATGCCGATGTCGAGCAGTGGACCCCGGGGGCCGTCGGCGATCGTGAGATCAACGACAAGAATCTCCGCAAGCGGGCCCGCGAAGCCGCCAAAGCCGCGCAAGGAGCGCGCCTCGCCTCCGGTTCGCGCGACGTCGAGCCCCCGACGGAATAGAGTGGAGGGCGTGCGTAAAACGTCCGCCGTTCTGGCCACACTCAGCCTCGCCGTCCTCGCTCTCTCCGGATGCGCCGCCTCGCCGTCCTTCGCCGGCGCGACCTGCGATCGCGATGCGGCCTCGACCGCGTCGATCGCGGATTCGGTCACGGTCGAGGGCGACCTCGGCGACGCACCCGACGTCAAGGTATTCGCTCCGGTGAAGGCGAAGGAGTCAGGGTTCGCCGATGTGGTGACGGGTGACGGGCGCGTGCTCACCTCGACGTCGCAGCCGATGGTGCTCGACATCTCGTTCTACGGCGGCGACAAGGGCACGCAGATCTACGCGTCCGAGTACAACGGCGACGCAAGCCGCGTGCACAGCATCTCGTACTGGGCGCAGCGCTCCCCGGGACTCGAAGACGCACTGGAATGCGCGACCGGCGGCAGCCGCATCGTGGCGACGCTGACCCCCGAGGACTTCGGCCCGAACAATGTCGAGGCCTTCGGGCTCAAGGACGGCGAGAACGTCGTCGCCGTCATCGACGTCCTCGATGTGTACCGGGCCCGCGCCGAGGGTGCATCGCAGTTCAACGACGCCCACGGCATGCCGACGGTGGTCCGCGCACCCGACGGCACGCCGGGCGTCATCATCCCCGACAGCGCCGCGCCGACATCCGCCCAGAAGCAGACGCTCATCAAGGGTGACGGCGAGAAGGTCGAGAAGGGCTCGACGATCGTGACGAACATCATGGCCGTGGGCTGGGATGACAAGACCGTCGCCACCAGCACCTGGGGCGCCGAGCCGAATATCGGTCTCGCCGCCAAGGAGCTCGTCGGTGCGACGGTCGGCTCGCAGGTGCTGGTCGTCGCACCCGCCGCCGACGGCAACCCGGCCACCGCCATCGTCGTCGACATCCTCGGTATCGTCCCCGTTCCGGCGGCGTGATGGCCGCTCGTATCCCTGCGGAGGAGCGCCTCACGAACCTCGTCGTGGCGCTCATGGCCACGGAGATCGGGCTCACCAAGCAGCAGATCCTCGACAACGTCTCGGGGTATCGACAGCGCGCACACGCGGGCGTGCGTGCCGATGCTCTCGAGAAGATGTTCGAGCGGGACAAGGACGAGCTCCGGACCCTCGGTGTCCCCGTCGAGACGATCGGCGACCAGGCCGACCCCAACGATCTTCGCGAGGCGCGCTATCGCATTCCGCAGGCGGAATACGATCTGCCCGGCGATATCGAGTTCACACCGGCCGAGCTCGCCGTGCTGCAGCTCGCCGGCAGCGTGTGGAGTGCGGAGTCGGCGTCAGGCGACGCGAAGGCCGGGGTGCGCAAGATCCGGGCGCTCGGCATCGACGGCGATGAGCCCATCATCGGGTTCGCCCCGCGCATCACCGCCCGGGACGCCGCGTTCGCTCCGTTGCAGGACGCGATCGAGAAGAGCCGTGTCGTGACGTTCGACTACCTGAAGCCCGGTGAGGACGCGTCGCGCCGGCGCAGCATCCGTCCGCTCGCTCTCGTCGATTACGAGGCGCGCTGGCACGTGTTCGGCGTCGACGTCGACATCGAGGAGGATCGCATGTTCCTGCTCAGCCGCATCGTCGGAGACGTGCGGGTCACCACCACCACCTTCGACGCGGCACTCCGCGAAGGCGCGGGCGAACGGGCGCTGCGGGGGCTCCAGGACGTCGCAGCGCAGAATTCCGCCCTGCTCGAGGTCACCCCGGGAACCGAGGCGTCCCTGCGTCTCGGCCGCCGAGCTCGACCCGCCCCGACGCAGGGGATCCTGGTGCCGTTCGTCGACCTGCACATCCTCGCGGACGAGATCGCGTCGTACGGTCCCGAGGTCCGCGTGGTCGAGCCTGCGGCCCTCAGGGAGGCCGTCGTCGACCGGCTGCGTGCCGTGGCGGGCACGAATGCCGAGATCGGAGCGACGCGATGAGCGCACAGCCGAAGCCGCTGCTCGCCTCTGACAGGGTCCGTCTCTATCTGACTCTCGTCCCCTACCTGCTCGAGCACGGCCAGGTGTCTCTCGCCGAGGCCGCCGAGGAGTTCGGTGTGACACCCGCCGAGATGCGCAAGATGGTCGAGAAGCTCACCGTGATCGGGCTGCCCGGCGACTCGGGCTTCTGGCAGCAGCCTCAGGAGATGTTCGACATCAACTGGGACCTCCTGGACGAGGAGGATGTCATCGAGATCACGAACGACGTCGCCCTCCGACGCGTTCCGCGGTTCACCGCCCGCGAAGCCGCCGCTCTCCTTGCCGGACTGCAGATGGTCGCCGCCGTGCCCGCGGTCTCGGATTCCGGCCTCGTCTCCGGTCTCATCTCGAAGCTCTCGCGCGGGGCCGCCGATGCGCCCGCCGAGGTGGTGGTCGCGCCCAGTGCGGTCGACGAGGTGCGTCAGGTCGTCTCCCGAGGCGTTCAGCAGGGGGTCGCCGTCTCCTTCACCTACCAGGCGCCGGATGCCGTGCCCACGACGCGCACGGTCGACCCCGTGCAGGTGATCATCACGAATGCGCAGTGGTACCTGCAGGGCTGGTGTCACACCCGGGAGGCCATGCGCACCTTCCATCTCGATCGTGTGAGCGAGGCGCGACTCACCGAGATCCCGATCACGCACGCGGGGGAGCACGTGCCCGAGGCGTTCTCCGCCGTCGACGACGAAGGCGAGGTGCGCGTGCGCGTGCCCGAGCGGGTCGCGCCACTGCTGGGCGACTTCCTCACGGCGGATAACGTCGAGCTCCGCGACGGTATCGTCACCGCGCGGCTCCATCTCGCCGATCCTCGCGGGATCAAGAGACTCGCCGCGCGGTTCGGCGGGGCGCTCGAAGTCGTGGAACCGGGGATCGCCCGCGCGGCGGCTCGGGAATGGGCGGAGGCGGGACTCGCGCTGTATCGCCACCCCGACGGGGACAACGCCGGTTAGACTGGCAGGAAACGACGAAGGAGAATCATGGGCGCTTTCGGTTGGCCACATCTGCTGATCATCCTCGCCGTCATCCTGCTGCTCTTCGGTGCTGCGAAGCTGCCGGCACTGGCGAAGAGCCTCGGACAGTCCGCCCGGGTGTTCAAGGGCGAGATGAAGGCGATGAAGAACGAAGACGCGACGGACGCCGCGGAACCGGTCGCACCGACCCCTGCGGCCACCGTCGCAGACACCACGGTCACGGCTCGCGACACGGATCCGGGTCAGCCTCCTCGATCCGCATAGTTCGTGTCCGCTCTCGATTCCGCCGACCAGGAGGCCCCCGGTCGCGACAGGCGGATGTCTCTCGGCGCGCATCTGGTCGAACTGCGCAAGCGACTGTTCATCGCGGCCGGTGCGCTCGTGGTCGGCATGATCGTCGCCTTCATCGTGACCGAGCCGATCATCGAGTTGCTCTCCGTGCCCATCCGGACGATCGCCGCTGAGGCGGGCCGAGAGTACACGGGATTGAACTTCACCACCGTGACGAGCGGTTTCGACCTCCGTATGCGCATCGCGTTCGCGATCGGCCTCCTGATCTCCGCCCCGGTCTGGCTGTGGCAGGTCTGGGCTTTCGTGATGCCCGGCCTCACGAAGAAGGAGACCCAGTACACCTGGGGCTTTCTCGGAGCCGCCGTTCCGCTGTTCTTCGGTGGATGCACGGTCGCGTTCTTCGTGCTCCCGCACGTGATCGAGATCATGGCCGGCTTCGTGCCCAAGGGCATGGCGCAGTTCTTCGACTACGCCATCTACTACGACTTCGTCTTCAAGTTCCTGCTGGTGCTCGGCATCGCCTTCGTCCTCCCCGTGTTCCTCGTCGCGCTGAACCTCGCCGGCATCGTCTCCGGCCGCGACATCCTCAAGGGCTGGCGTGTCGCGATCCTGGTCTGCACGGTGTTCGCCGCGGTGACCACGCCTCCGGCGGACGTGTTCTCGATGCTGCTGCTGATGGGATCCATGATCGTGCTGTACTTCGCCGCGACGCTGATCTCGATGCTGTTCGACCGGCGCAAACGCAAGCGCGATGAGGCCGCAGGCATCACGCCCGTGACCGCATGAGCTCTCCCTCGGAGCGATACGCGGCGGCGCGGCAGGCTGCCGGACACCCGGCGACGGTGGCGTTCGCCGCCCGGCAGAGGTTCGATCTCGACCCGTTCCAGATCGAAGGGTGCCACGCACTCGAAGACGGCAGCAGCGTTCTCGTCGCTGCGCCGACGGGCGCCGGCAAGACCATCGTCGGCGAGTTCGCCATCCACCTCGCCATGCAGACGCCGCGCGACAAGGCGTTCTACACGACGCCGATGAAGGCGCTCTCGAACCAGAAGTTCCGCGAGCTCGTCGAGGTGTACGGCGCCGACGACGTCGGTCTGCTCACGGGGGACACCAACATCAACGGCAACGCGCGCATCGTCGTGATGACGACGGAGGTGCTGCGCAACATGATCTACGCGGACTCCGCCGCGCTGCGTGACCTGCGCTACGTCGTCATGGACGAAGTCCACTACCTCGCCGACCGGTTCCGAGGGGCGGTGTGGGAGGAGGTGATCATCCACCTCCCGGCGCATGTGCGCCTCGTCTCCCTGAGCGCCACCGTCTCGAACGCCGAGGAGTTCGGAGACTGGCTCGACACCGTGCGCGGCGACACCGAGGTCGTGGTCTCCGAGATCCGCCCCGTGCCTCTGGAGCAGCACGTCCTCGTCCGCGACGATCTGCTGCCGCTGTTCGACGACCGCGCGGGCATCGCCACGGCGCAGGTGAATCAGGAACTGATGCGCATCCGCTCGTTCACCGGGTCGAACTACGACAACAACCGCGATGCGCAGTCGTATCGCAGCAACAGGCACGCCGGCCGACAGGCGCAGCGCCCTCCCCGCGGCGGACGCCGTCCCGTGCGCGCGGCGAACGTGCGCCGCATCGAGCGGATGGATCGTCCCGACGTCATCCGCCTGCTCGAGCGCTCCAACCTCCTGCCCGCGATCTTCTTCATCTTCAGCCGCGTCGGCTGCGATGCGGCCGTGCAGCAGGTGCGTCGATCGGGGGTCCGCCTGACGACGGCCGAGGAGCGCGTCGAGATCCGGGCCATCGTCGAAGAGCGCACCCGGTCGCTGCAGGACGAAGATCTCGGCGTCCTCGGATACTGGGAGTGGCTGGACAACCTCGAACGCGGTGTCGCCTCGCATCATGCCGGCCTGCTCCCCGCCTTCAAGGAGGTCGTCGAAGACCTCTTCAAGCGCAAACTCGTGAAGGTCGTCTTCGCGACGGAGACCCTCGCGCTCGGCATCAACATGCCGGCACGCACCGTGGTCCTCGAGAAGATGGAGAAGTTCAACGGCGAAGCGCGCGTCGCCATCACTTCGGGTGAGTACACCCAGCTCACCGGGCGCGCCGGCAGACGCGGCATCGACGTCGAAGGTCACGCTGTCGTGCAGTGGACCGAGGGCATGGATCCGCAGGCGGTCGCGGCGCTCGCCTCACGCCGCACGTATCCGCTGAACTCCAGCTTCCGGCCGACGTACAACATGGCCGTCAACCTGATCGACCTGTTCGGCAAGGTGCGCGCGCGCCAGATCCTGGAGTCGTCGTTCGCGCAGTTCCAGGCGGACCGTGCGGTGGTCGGCCTCGCCCGACAGGTCCGCGAAGCCGAGGAATCCCTTGAGGGATACCGGTCGGCGATGGTCTGCGAGCACGGCGACTTCCTCGACTACGCGTCGATCCGCCGTGAGCTGAGCGATCTCGAGAAGAAGAACCGCCAGGATGCGAACGCGCCGCGGGCGTCCCGCGACAAGCGCATGAAGCAGATCCAGAGCCTGCGCACCCGGATGCAGCGTCACGGCTGCCACGGGTGCCCCGATCGCGAGGCGCACGCGCGCTGGGCCGAACGCTACTGGAAGCTGAAGCGGCAGACCGACCGTACGCGTCGTCAGATCGAGACCAGGACGGGCACCGTCGCGCGGGTCTTCGACCGCGTCGTCGAGGTGCTCGAGACGCTGGACTACCTCCAGCGCGACCAGGACGACGTCACGACACTCATGGATGCCGGACGCACGATGCGCCGCATCTACGGGGAGCGCGACCTGCTCGTGGCGGAGTCGCTCCGCCAGGGCCTGTGGAACACGCTCGATGCGCCGTCACTCGCCGCCATGGCCTGCTGCCTCGTGTACGAGCCCCGGCGCGACGAGGCCAACGCGGGGGAGCGGGACCTTCCCCGCGGGGCCTTCCGCACCGCCTACGAGAAGACCACCACGCTCTGGGCCGAACTCGACGACCTCGAGAAGGACCACCACCTCCCGGGATCCGAGCCGCTCGCCGCCGGACTCGCCGGGGCCATGCATTCCTGGGCTCGTGGCGGGACGCTCGATCGCGTGCTCGTCGATGCGGACATGGCTGCCGGCGACTTCGTGCGCTGGGCGAAGCAGACCATCGATCTGCTCGACCAGCTCTCGATCGTGGCCGAGGACGGTGCCCTGGCGCGCACCGCCCGGGCCGCGCTCGATGGTGTCCGCAGGGGCATCGTCGCGTATTCCTCGATGTGAGAACTGGATAGATGAGCGATCTCCCCGCGCGACAGCGCCCTCTGCTGCCCCTTTCCCTGGCTCTTCCGGCGTCCGCGGCGGCAGCGCTCCTGATGGATCTCTCCTACCCGGATGCGGCGGTGTGGGCGTTCGCATTCCCCGCCACCGCATTGCTTCTCGTCTCCCTCATCGGTCGACGGGCCGGGGGAGCGCTGCTGGTCGGCGCCGTGTACGGCATCCTCTTCTTCGCCCTGCTCGTGTCATGGACCTCTCGCTATCTCGGTCCGATCCCGTGGGGTGCGCTGAGCGTGCTCGAGGGGATGCTGACCGCCGCGGCACTCATCCTGATCGCCCTCGCCTACCGCTGGATACCGCGGGTGTCCTCCAGGCCGGCTGTGCGGCTGCTGATGCTCCCCGCGGTCGTCGCAGCCCTATGGGTCGGTCGCGAGCTGTTCGTCGGAACCTGGCCCTACGGCGGCTTCCCCTGGGCGCGTCTGGGGATGACCCAGGCAGAGAGTCCGCTGGCGCCGGTCACGTCATGGGTCGGTGTGAGCGGACTGAGCTTCCTGATGGTGTTCCTGGTCGCGATGCTCATCGAGATGGTGCGCCTGCGGGTGTGGAGGCGTCCGACGGCTCTGATCGCTCCGGTGGTCGTCGTGGTCGTGCTGCTTCTCACACCGCTCTTCCCCACAGCCGACAGCGGGTCGATGCGCATCGCCGCCGTGCAGGGCAACGGCCCCAGCGGTTACTTCGATCAGCGAGAACAGTACTCGATCATCCAGGCGCAGACGGACGCGACCGAGCCGCTGTACGGCGAGGATGTCGATCTGCTGGTCTGGCCGGAGGGTTCACTGGACCGCGATCCGTTCCGCTCGGACACGCTCGCACGGAGGATGTCTCTGGTCGCGACTCGGATCGGCGCCCCGTTGCTCGCCAACGCGCCCACCGAGCGCACGGGCCTCTACTACAACACGTCGATGCTGTGGCAGCAGGACGGCACCGCCGAGCAGATCCACGACAAACGCCACCCGGTCCCTTTCGGCGAGTATGTGCCTGACCGCCCGTTCTACAACGCCCTCGCCCCCGACCTGATCGGTCTGATCCAGCGGGACTACACGCCCGGGTCCAATTCTCCGGTGATCGACGTCGACGGCGTGGCCGTGGGCCTCGCGATCTGCTTCGACGTCATCTACGACGACGTGATCTACGACGACCTCGCGCAGGGCGCGGAGGTGCTCGTCCTGCAGACGAACAACGCCGACTTCCGCGGTACGGATGAGAATCTGCAACAGCTGGCCTTCGCGCGCATGCGGGCGATCGAGACGGGGCGCAGTGTCGTCAACATCTCGACGGTGGGCACGAGCCAGGTGATCCGCCCGGACGGCTCCACCGTGTCGAGTCTGGATGCAGGAAAGGCCGGAGCGCTGCTCGAGGATGTCGAGCTGCGTTCCGGCCTGACGGCTGGTGTGGTCCTGGGACCGTGGATCCAGCAGGTGCTGCTGTGGGGCGGGATCGGCGCGCTGCTGTTCGGGTGGCTGCGCGCCCGGCGCCCCTAGGCGCCGATCTTCTCGCGGGTCGGATCTTCTCCGGCACCGCGGCGGGCGCGGATGAACGCGAGACGCTCTTCGAGGAGTTCTTCGAGCTCTGCCCTGCTGCGACGCTCCAGCAGCATGTCCCAGTGGGTGCGTGCGGCCTTCTCGTCGGTGGCATCGAGCGTGACGGCCTTGCCGTCGACGTTCAGGCGTGCCTCTGCGCCACAGGCGCGGCACTCCCAGGTCTGCGGGGGCTCCGCGTCCGCAGAGAACATGAGGTTCGTGACATGCGCGCAGGTGTCACAGATGTAGGTGGTTTCACGGCGCTCCATGAAGACGACGCCCTCTTCGCTCTGTAGGCTCTGGGCGCCGAGTCGGATGCCGCGTAGGCTGCGATCTGCCATTGTGTGGTCCTCTCGTCGTGTCAGGTATAACGCTCCAGCCTGTGCGCTTCATCCACAGGAGCGCGTTATCGGCGCGATTCACAGGGGAGTCCCAGCGCCGCCGCCTGACCCCGGCGTGGCGCGTTCAGTCGCCGACGACGTCGAGGGCGACGTCTGCACGATCCGAGACCAGCCCGTCGACGCCTGCGTCGATGAGCCGTCGCATGTCTGCCCGGTCATTCACGGTCCAGACGTGCACCTCGACGCCGTGACGTCGTGCGGCGCGCAACAGGGCGGGGGTGAGGATGCGAACACCACGGTGGCGCTCGGGAATCTGCAGCGCATCGAGGTCGCGGAGCACCCGGGAAGGGGAGAGGCGGAGCGCGGAGAGCGACCGCACCGCGGCGATTGTCCCGCTGCCCGCAGACGTCGCGGGACGCAGCGCCGCACCCGCGCGAAGCACTGCGGCGACCGTGGCTCGACGACGCGCATCCGAGAAGCTCGTCACGAGCACTCGGTGCGTGTGGTTCAGGAGGATCGGCCCCAGGGCGTCCACCGCGGCGTCGGTCTTGACGTCGATGTTGAACCGAGTGGTGGGGAAGGAGTCCAGGGCGTCCGCGACGGTGAGCAGTCCGCCGTGCTCCGCGAGTATCCGCGCCAGTTCGCGCGTCCGCACGTCCTGGACGGCACGAGGGTCACCGGCGAGTCGCAGCAGGGTCGCATCGTGGAAGAGCACGACATCGCCGTCGGAGGTGACCTGGCAGTCGGTCTCGATGTATTCGGCCCCTGCGGCATGCGCCGCGGCGAAGGCGGCCGCGGAGTTGTCCCACACGCCGGAGTCCTCACCCGCCGCGGTGATCAGACCGCGGTGAGCGAGGACTCGGGGGTGTCGCGCCTTCTCGAGATACGGGTGCGTCACGCGCCGGGGTAGTTCGTCGGCGGCTGGCCGGGCTTGGGCGTGAATGCGCTTCCGATGCCCTTGAGCGCCTCGGTGAGCTCGCTCGGGATGATCCAGAGCTTGTTCGACTGCCCCTCGCTGATCTTCGGGAGCATCTGCAGGTACTGGTAGGCGAGCAGCTTGTCGTCGGGCTCACCCTGGTGGATCGCCGTGAAGACGTTCTGAATGGCCTCCGCCTCGCCCTGAGCACGCAGGACCGCGGCCTGCTTGTCGCCCTCGGCGCGCAGGATCTCGGCCTGACGTGCACCCTCTGCTTCGAGGATCGCGGACTGCTTCGTGCCCTCCGCTGTGAGGATCGCGGCGCGGCGGTCACGCTCTGCGCGCATCTGCTTCTCCATGGAGTCCTGGATGGACAGCGGCGGGTCGATGGCCTTGAGCTCGACGCGGCCGACGCGGATGCCCCACTTGCCGGTCGCCTCGTCGAGGACGACGCGGAGCTGGCCGTTGATGTTGTCTCGGCTGGTCAGAGCCTCTTCGAGGTTGAGCCCACCGACGACGTTTCGGAGGGTGGTGGTCGTCAGCTGCTCGACCGCGCCGAGATAGTTGGCGATCTCGTATGTCGCCGCACGGGCGTCGGTCACCTGGAAATACACCACGGTGTCGATCGAGACGACGAGGTTGTCCTCGGTGATGACCGGCTGCGGCGGGAACGAGACGACCTGCTCTCGCATGTCGATCAGAGGACGCAGGCGATCGATGAACGGCACCAGGATGTTGAGTCCGGGCATGAGCGTCTTGTGATAGCGGCCCAGGCGCTCCACGACACCGGCCGTGGCCTGCGGGATGATGCGGATCGATCGGGCCAGCGTGACCAGCACGAAGATGATCACTGCGATGACGAAGACCCACAGGATCGCGGTGGGGATGAACGAAGCGTCGTTCACGGGGTACTCCTACTCGTTGACGGGGCGGACGGTCGCGGTCGCCCCGTTGATCGCGATGACGGCGATCGGGGAGCCCTGCGGAATGGGGACCGGGCCGGCGGCGCGTGCGGTCCACGTGTCGCCGTTGCTGAGCTTGACCTGCCCGGAGATCTGAGTGATGTCGTGCAGCGCGAAGCCGCGGAGGTCGAGCAGGGCGTCGACGTTCGATTTCGTCGGATCCTCGCCGCGCCGCAGCCGCTTCAGCAGAGGCGGCCGCAGAAGGAGGATGAACAGCGCTGCCGCTCCGGCGGCGATGATCACCTGCACCCAGATCGGCAGACCGACGAGGTCGGTCACCAGTCCGATGGCGGCACCGAAGCTCAGCATCAGGAAGGTGAAGTCGAGCGTCAGCATCTCGATCACGAGGAAGACGGCGATGAGGATCAGCCAGCCGATCCACGCCCACTGGTCGATGAACTCGACGGATGTCGCGAAGTTGTCCATACGGCCTCCTTTGGCGTCAACCTATCATGCGGTGCGACGCCGACAGAGGGCCTCGCGGGCGGTCTTGATAGTCTGGGAAGGCCGCGTGACCGCGGCGTTTCACGCATCAAGAGGAGTCATAGTGACCGACGTTCTTCCCGCAGGTTCCCTCGACGGCAAGGTCGCGCTCGTCACGGGCTCGTCCCGCGGCATCGGCGCCGACACCGTTCGGTATCTGGCGGAGGCCGGTGCGGACGTCGTGATCAACTTCCGCAACAAGGCTCCTCGCGCGCAGAAGCTCGCGACGGAACTGCGCGCCCTGGGTCGGCGCGTGCTCGTCGTCGGCGCCGATCTCACGGACCCGTCGTCGGTCGCCGAGATGTTCGATGCGGTCACAGCCGAATTCGGCCGCCTCGACGTGCTGGTGCTCAATGCTTCAGGCGGCATGGAGTCGGGGATGGCGGCCGACTACGCGCTCACCCTCAACCGCGACGCGCAGCTGAGCGTTCTCGACGCGGCGACTCCGCTGCTGGGCGACGGTGCACGCGTCGTGTTCGTCACCAGCCACCAGGCGCACTTCATCCGCACGACGCCCACGATGCCGGAGTACGAGCCCGTCGCCCTCTCGAAGCGCGCGGGCGAGGACGCCCTGCGCGAGCGCATCCCCGCACTCGCCGACAGGGGTGTGGGCTTCACCGTCGTGTCCGGGGACATGATCGAGGGCACCATCACCGCGACGCTGCTGGAGCGGGCCAACCCCGGGGCGATCGCCGAGCGCCGTGAATCGGCCGGCAAGCTGTACAACGTGTCGGAGTTCGCGGCCGAGGTGGCTCGTGCCGCGATCGATGCCGTGCCGTCGGACAACACCCGTCTCGTCGGAGATGTGAGCGCATTCGCCTCCGAGTGAACCGAGGACCACGACGAGGGCCCCGTCCGGATCGGACGGGGCCCTCGTCGTGCAGGGGAGGGGTCAGCTCGCGGCGTCGCTCCGGGCAGCCGCGAGGGTCTTCGCATCCTTCCCGAGCGTGATCGCGCGGACGAGCTGCACCAGACCGAGTGCGACGAGCGAGATCCCCAGCACCAACCACAGCACGGCTGCGGCGTAGAGCGGTGAGAAGAGCACCACGATTCCGGCGACGATGCTGAGCAGGGCGTAGAGCAGCGTCCAGACACGCGAGCCGTCCTGTCCGAGCAGCGACAGCGCGACCACACCGTCGACGATCCAGCTGATGCCGATGAAGATCACCACCACGAGCGCGAGGGTCGCGGCGGCCACACCGAGGTTCGCGAAGGCGATCACGCCCGCCACGATGTAGATCAGGCCGAGCACGATGTGGCCGATCCGGGCCCAGCCGCCCTCGATGCGAGAGAAGACGGCGAGACCGATGTAGACGAGACCGGCGACGACGAGATAGGAGGCGAAGATGGCGGTGACGATGACGGCGGACTTGACGGGCCATACCAGCAGCACGATGCCTGCCAGGAGGGCGATCGCACCCGAGACCGCGAGGACGATGCGGATGGACTTGACGAGGGAACCGGCTCCTGCAGCGAGCGGATCGGTCATGGTGGGATCCTTTCTGAGAATCGCCTGTGCGCGATCCTCACAGGGTATCCCTGTCGCGGGCGGCGCGGGGGGCGAGTGCCTCGAGACGACGCGGGACGTCGTCTCCCGGAATATCGCGTGACAGTATCTACTCGTGAGCACCGATGACGATGCACGACTCCGCGAGCTCGTCGTCATGCGTCGGGTGCGCGACCGCATCGATCGCGAGTACGCGCTGCCCCTCGATGTCGAGGCGCTGGCGAGAGGCGTGCACATGTCGGCGGGTCACCTGAGTCGCCGCTTCAAGGAGACGTACGGCGAATCACCGTACTCGTATCTGATGACACGTCGGATCGAGCGCGCCATGGCACTGCTCAGGCTCGGCGACCTCTCGGTCACCGAGGTCTGCATCGCCGTCGGCGGCTCTTCGCTGGGGACATTCAGCACCAGATTCACCGAGCTGGTCGGTGTCTCACCCCGGGTGTACCGTGAACGCGCCGCCACTCTCGACGGCATCCCGACCGTCCACGCCAAGCACGTCGTCAGACCGATCAGGAATCAAGAAGCACCGCGCCCGGAGACCCACCTAACCTGAGCCCATGAACATCAGCATCCACTACGCATTCCTTCCGCACACGGATGCCGAGGCGGCCCTCGGCTTCTACCGCGACGCCCTCGGCTTCGAGGTGCGCAACGACGTCGGCTACGACGGGCTGCGCTGGCTGACCGTCGGCCCGGAGGGGCAGCCCGAGACGTCGATCGTGCTGCATCCGCCCGCCACCGATCCCGGGATCACCGAGGCCGAACGACGGACCGTCCTCGAACTGATCGCGAAGGGCAGCTACGGCGCGCTGACCCTCGCGAGCGACGACCTCGATGCCCTGTTCGACCGCCTCGTCGCTCACGGGGCCGAGGTGGTGCAGGAGCCACTCGACCAGCCGTACGGTGTGCGGGACTGCGCGTTCCGCGATCCGGCAGGCAACCTTCTCCGTATCAACCAGGCCGGCTGACCCGACCGCACCCGACCCGACCCGACCCGAGGACGATCATGACCCATGCCGCAGACGGCCACGACCTGATCCGCGTTCAGGGCGCGCGCGAGAACAATCTCAAAGACGTCAGCGTCGAGATCCCGAAACGCCGCCTCACCGTGTTCACCGGGGTCTCCGGGTCGGGCAAGAGCTCCCTGGTGTTCGACACCATCGCCGCGGAGTCCCGACGGATGATCGACGAGACCTACAGCGCGTTCGTGCAGGGGTTCATGCCCTCGGTTCCTCGGCCCGACGTCGATGTGCTCGAGGGGCTCACGACCTCCATCATCGTCGACCAGGAACGGCTCGGCGCGAACCCGCGCTCGACGGTCGGCACGGTCACCGATGCGAACGCGATGCTGCGGATCCTCTTCAGCAAGCTCGGCCGGCCGTACATCGGAGGGCCGACCGCGTTCTCCTTCAACATCCCGACGCAGAAGGCCAGTGGCGTGATGACGGGGCCGAGCGGAGAGAAGAAGATCGTCAAGGACGCGATCTACCTCGGCGGCATGTGTCCGCGGTGCGAGGGCAGGGGAGCGGTGTCCGACCTCGACCTCGCACAGATCATCGACGAATCGAAGTCGCTCGACGGCGGCGCCATCATGGTCCCCGGCTACACGGCCGACGGATGGATGGTGAAGGGATTCTCCGGTTCGGGGTTCTACCCGCCCGACACGCCGATCGCCGAGTTCACCGACAAGCAGAAGCACCTGCTGCTCTACGGCGCGGTCACGAAGGTCAAGATCTCGGGCATCAACATGACCTACGAAGGGCTGATCCCGAAGATCACCAAGTCGATGCTCTCGAAGGACCTCGATGGGCTGCAACCGCACATCCGTGCGTTCGTCCAGCGCGTCGCGACCTTCGCCACCTGCCCCGAGTGCGACGGCACGCGCCTCACCGAAGGCGCGCGATCCTCGAAGATCGAGGGCATCAGCATCGCCGACGCCTGTCGGATGCAGGTGACCGATCTCGCCGTATGGGTGCGGGATCTGGAGCTGCCGGGAGCCGCACCGCTCCTCGAGGCTCTGCGCGCGAATCTCGAGGCCTTCGTCACGCTCGGGCTCGGGTATCTGAGTCTGGATCGGCCCTCGGGGACGCTGTCCGGGGGAGAGGCGCAGCGCATCAAGATGCTCCGTCACCTCGGCTCCTCTCTCACCGACGTCACCTACGTCTTCGACGAGCCGACCATCGGACTGCATCCGCACGACATCGAGCGGATGAACTCCCTCCTGCTGCGCCTGAGGGACAAGGGCAACACCGTGCTCGTCGTCGAGCACAAACCGGAGACCATCGCGATCGGCGATCACGTGATCGATCTCGGACCCGGCGCAGGCAGCGCCGGTGGTGAGATCTGCTTCCAAGGCACGGTCGAGGGGCTCAAGTCGAGCGGGACGCGCACCGGGACCCATCTGGACGATCGCGCGACGCTCAAGACATCGGTTCGAGACGCCAGGGGAGCCATCGAGGTGCGTGGGGCGACGGCCAACAACCTCCAGGACGTCGACGTCGACATCCCCACCGGCATCCTCACGGTCGTCACGGGCGTGGCGGGCTCGGGAAAGAGCTCCTTGATCCACGGCTCGGTCTCGAAACGTGACGGCGTCGTCTCGATCGATCAGAGTGCGATCAAGGGGTCTCGACGCAGCAACCCGGCCACCTATACGGGGTTGCTCGAACCGATCCGCAAGGCATTCGCGAAGGCCAACGGAGTGAAGCCCGCACTGTTCAGCGCGAATTCCGAAGGCGCGTGCCCGACCTGCAAGGGAGCAGGGGTGATCATCACCGAACTCGGATTCATGGACACCATCGAGACGCCGTGCGAGGACTGTGGCGGCAAGCGCTTCCAAGCATCTGTTCTGGAATACACCCTGGCGGGAAAGGACATCACCGAAGTGCTGGATCTCCCGGTGTCGGAGGCCAAGGCCTTCTTCTCCGAGGGGGAGGCGAGGATTCCCGCGGCTGTGGCGATCCTCAGCCGACTCGACGACGTCGGGCTCGGATATCTGTCGCTCGGACAGCCGCTCTCCACCTTGTCGGGAGGGGAGCGTCAGCGCATCAAGCTGGCGATCCAGATGGGGGAGAAGGGCGACACCTATGTTCTCGACGAGCCGACCACCGGGTTGCACCTGGCCGACGTCCAGAACATCCTCGGACTGCTCGACCGCCTCGTGGAGTCCGGGAAGACGGTGATCGTGATCGAGCACCATCAAGCGGTGATGGCCCACGCCGACTGGATCATCGACATCGGTCCCGGTGCCGGTCACGACGGCGGGCGAGTGGTGTACGAAGGCCGTCCGGAAGACCTGGTCGCGGCCAGATCCACGCTGACCGGCGAGCATCTGGCCGCATACGTCGGGCGGTGAGGGCTCTGTGGTCGGGGGTCAGTCCTTGCGCGCGACGACCGTGAAAGTGCAGGGGATCAGATCACGTTCGGCCTCAGGCCAGGCGTATCCCCGGGGAACCTCGACCATCCGCGGGCTGAACCGCCAGGGGAGTGTGCGGCCTTCGTCGAAGTGCAGAAGGCGAAGGCCGGCGCGGAGGAGTGCTCCAAGGACCTCCGACAGTGGGTGCGGCCACTCATAGGTCCGTGGGTGGGCGACGGTGCCGTCGCCGGCATATGTGGATTCGTCGTCCCACTGTTGAGCGCGGCCGTCGCCGAAGTACGGGTATCGGGTGGTGAGCTCGGGGGCGTCCTCGTCCAGCGCCAGCAGCGCCGGGTGCCCGTCGCGAATGAAGAACGTTCCCCCCGGACGCAGCAGCGCGACGATCTGCGCCGCCCAGCGATCGAGATCCTGCAGCCAGCAGATCGTGCCGATGCTCGTGTAGACCACATCGAAGTCGCCCGGCACTGTGCTCCCGGCCTCGAGGACATCGGTCCGGACCCACGTCGCCGCGACTCCGGTGCGCTCGGCGAGTGCGGCCGCCGCGCGCAACGCGGGCTCGGAGAAGTCCACGCCGGTCACGCGGGCACCGGCACGCGCGAGCGAGATCGTGTCGGTGCCGATGTGGCACTGTAGATGGCAGACCTCGAGGCCCGATAAAGACCCGCCGCGTACGAAACGATCGAGCACCGGCAGGTCGTCGCTCACGACGTCGCTGAGATGGTTCGGGTCATCGAACGCATCCAGACCGTACGCCGCTTCGTGCAGCGGCACGCGGTCATCCCAGTTCTGCAGATTAGCCCCGCGTGCAGCTTCCCAGTCGATGTCGACGTTGTGTCCGTTCACGCGTCGAGCCTATCGACAGCTCCGCTCGCCGGAAACGGACTAACGCCGATAATGCACATTATGTCAGTATGAACAAGCGGCGCCCCCCTTGGGCCGATGGCGGCGGGCACTCCCACACGGCGTCTGGGTGTCAGGGAGCGTATGCGGCATCGGTCAGCTCTTCGCGCGGCGGGCATGGGTGCGCGCCTTCATCCGGTTGCCGCAGACCGCCATGGAGCACCACTTCGCAGTGCCGGGGCGACTGTGATCGACCAGGAAACGGGTGCACTCCTCATTTGCGCATGCACGCAGGCGATCGGGAAACTCCGTGATCACCGTCGACCAGGCCAGCACCGCCTCGACGGCAAGGCGGCGATCGTCGGGAACACGAAGGTCCCAGGCCACCCCGTTCGGGGTCATGTGCGGTATCCGCACGGCCCCGTCGAGGATGTCAGTCAGCTCGCCGACGGCGGCTCCCTCGTCTCCACGGACCATCGCCTGCAATGCGTGACGCGCGCGCCTCAGGTGTGCCAGCTCCCTCGCCGATCCCGTTCCACCCCAGGAGCGCGCCAGGTCTCGCCCGCCCGCCCCCTCGAGGTCATCGGTGGGCCTTCCCTCGATCGTGGGCGCGCTGTTCACGACCCCCAGCAGCAGCTCCTCGTCGCTCAGCACGTCTCCCCCGCTTTCCCGCTCCCTGTGGCGCGATGGATCCATGCTAGCGTCTGGCTAACCAGTAAAACAACTTTAAGAGGTTATAACTATGGCCACCGTCCACCACCGCACCGTCTCCGTCGACGGACTCGACGTCTTCTATCGAGAGGCCGGCCCTGTCGACGCCCCTGTACTGCTGCTCCTGCACGGGTATCCGACCAGCTCACACATGTTCAGACACCTCATCCCGGTGCTGGCTGACCGTCACCGCGTCATCGCTCCGGACCACATCGGCTTCGGTCGTTCCTCCGCCCCCTCGGTCGACGACTTCGAGTACACCTTCGAGGCCCTCGCTCAGGTGACCGGCCGGTTCCTCGCGACCATCGGCGTGACGCAGTACACGATCTACGTCCAGGACTACGGCGCCCCGATCGGGTGGCGCCTGGCGCTCGCCGACCCCGCCGTCGTCGTCGGGGTCATCTCCCAGAACGGCAACGCGTACGAAGAGGGCTTCGTGCCCGACTTCTGGAACCCGATCTGGACCGACGGCGCCGAACGGACCGTCGAGACGCGCGACGCGCTGCGTCCCGCCCTCGGCCGGGACGCTGTCGAGTGGCAGTACACCCACGGCGTCCCGGACCCGACGACGGTCGACCCGGACGCCTGGGAGCACGACCTCGCGCTCCTCGCCCGCGAGGGACAGGACGACGTGCAGCTGGCGCTCTTCCGCGACTATGTGACCAACCGGGACCTCTACCCCGAGGTGCATGCCTGGCTTCGCGCCTCACAGGTACCGGTCCTCGCGATCTGGGGGCGCAACGATGAGATTTTCGCCGCCGCCGGCGCCACGGCATTCACCCGCGACGCTCCGCACGCTCGGGTCGAGCTCATCGACGGCGGACACTTCCTCCTCGAATCCGACCTCGATCGCGTCGCCGGGACGATCAGGAGCTGGCTTCAGAACGAGTGACCCGAAAGGGACCGCCGGCGGGAACCGGGCACCCCGGTGCTCTCCCGAGCAGCCTGGTGGCCGGACGTGGCATCGTGCGGCCACCAGGGCGTCCTCGTCGCCTGCCGCAGCGACGACGAAGCGCGACGCGTCCTGTCGGTCACCAGGGTCTGCCCCTGAGGTCGATGTCTCCGAGCGGCCATGAAGGCGCGTCCCCGCGGGGGTCCGCCACGGCGGCGAAGACGAGGATCGGCTCGCGGTGAGACATCACGGTCTTCGTCGCGTCGGCCATCGACACGTGACGCTCCACCGCGTTCACCCGCGACCACCCGGTGCGCTCGTAGAACTCGACGACCTCGTCGCGGCATCCGAGATAGCCGAACTCGACCCGCTCGTCGTCACGCATCGCCTGTTGAGCACGAGACATCACTCGACGGCCGACACCGCCGGATCGCCAGTCGGGATGCACCAGGACTCCCCCGGTCCCCGCCACTCGGACCTCGGCCCGGCCGACCCGGATGACGCGACGCTGGAATCCGACGTGCGCGACCGCCCGATTCCCGCGGAAGATCGTCGTGTGCACGTCCGCCGGGGAATACCCGTACGGACGATCAGGATCCCACTGTCCGTGCGTCGCTCGATACTCGCCGTCGAACAGCTCGCGCAGCGCCGCAACGTGCGAGTCGGACAGAGCGGAATGTTCGACGACGGCGATGCGCTCACTGATGAGCTGCTGCACTCTCGGAGATGCGGAGAGGTCACGCCTCTCCCCTGCCCTCACTGCGCGGCCCAGACTCCCAGCTCGTTACCGTTCGGGTCGAGGAAGTGCAGACGTCGACCACCCGGGAACTCGTACGGGCCCTGCGTCACGGAGCCGCCGGCATCGGTGATCGCGGCGTGTGTGGCGTCGAGGTCATCGGAATAGAGGAGGACCAGGGGTCCTCCGGCCGGCCTGGCCTGATCGGAGAGCAGCAAGCCGCCCACCTCGGACCCGTCGCCGGTCACGGAGGCGATGCCGGCGTAGGCAGGACCGTAATCGACGAAGACCCACCCGAAGGTGTCTCCGTAGAACCGCTTCGCGGCTTCGAGGTCGTTCACGACGAGCTCGACGTAGTCGATGGAGTGATGCACCGGTGCAGGAGTCATACGGCCACGGTAGCCCCGGCGTCCGACATCGGGAAGGGCGCGTCGCGCGGATCCGAACGCGCGAGAGCGCCGCCGAGCGGGAGTACCGTGGAGGGGTGCAACAGGTTCCCCGCTCCCCCGTGACCGACCCGGGGTGGAGGGCCTGGCTCATCTGGGGTGTGGGCGTCGCCGCCTACGTTCTCGCGATCACCAATCGCACCTCGTTGGGCGCCGTCGGCGTCGAGGCGGCCGACCGGTTCCAGGCCGATGCCTCGACCCTCGCGCTCTTCGCCGTGGTGCAGCTCGCGGTGTACGGCGGCATGCAGATCCCCATCGGCATCCTGCTCGACCGCTTCGGGTCCCGCCCCATCATGACGATCGGCATGCTCCTGATGGCCGCAGGTCAGCTCACTATGGCCCTCTCCCCCAGCATCGGCGTCGCGGTCTTCGCCCGCATCCTCCTCGGTGCGGGAGATGCGGCGATCTTCCCGGCCGTGCTGCGACTCGTCGCCACCTGGTTCCCCGCGCAGCGCGGCCCTCTCATGGTCCAGTTCACCGGCATCATCGGTCAGGCCGGGCAACTCGTCGCGCTCGTCCCGCTCGCCGCACTCCTGCATGCCACCTCGTGGACGATCACGTTCGGCAGCATCGCCGGTCTGGGCGTGCTCTTCACGATTCTCGTCGCGCTCCTGATCCGCAACCATCCGGCGGAGCGCGGGGCCGACGTCTCGGTGGACACCGACACGGGCGTGATCCGCGTCGTCACCTCGTCGATCGACACGGGTGTCGGCATCCGCGCCGCCTGGGCGCACCCCGGGACCCGACTCGCGTTCTGGTCGCATTTCACGTCGCCGTTCGCGGGCACCGCGTTCATCCTGCTCTGGGGGATGCCGTTCCTCACCGCGGCCCAGGGGCTGGACACCGCGCACGCCGCGGGGATCATCTCGGTGTACGTCGTCGCCGGCATGGCGCTCGGCCCGATCATCGGCGACCTGTCGAGGCGGCTGCCGAACCAGCGCTCGCTCGCACTCGTTCTCCCCGCGGTCGGCGTGCAGGTGGGGGCATGGATCGCCGTGCTCGCGCTGCCGGGCCCCGCACCCCTGTGGCTGCTCTACGTGCTCGCCGTCGCGCTCGCGACCGGCGGCCCTGCGAGCATGATCGCCTTCGACCATGCGCGCACCCACAACCCGTCGCACCGGCTGAGCACCGCGACCGGAGTGACGAACGCCGGGGGCTTCGTCGCCGCGCTGATCGCGATCTGGCTGATCGGTCTCGCACTCGACGTCCAGGGCGCCGGAACCCCCGAGACGTACTCGTTCGAGGCGTTCCGCATCGCCTTCCTGATGCCGATCCCGCTCTGGATACTCGGCGTCGTCTTCATCGTGATCGAACGCAAGCGGACACGCATCCGCATGGGTCTGGATCCCGACAAGCATCGCTGACCGCTCGTAGGATGTCGCTCATGCCTTCGCCCTATTCCTTCTCGACCGACACCGCGACGATCGATCGTCCTCTGGTGCACCGCTGGCTCAGTGAGGAGTCGTACTGGGCGAGAGGACGCAGCCGCGAGACGCAGGATGCCGCGATCGACGCGTCGCGCAACTACTCGGTTCGGGATGCCGACGGTCGGCAGGTCGCCTATGCGCGCGTCGTGACCGACGGCTTCACGTTCGCCTGGCTCTGCGATGTGTTCGTCGACGAGACGGCGCGCGGCGAGGGCATCGGACGGCTGATCGTCGAGGGCGTCATCGACGATCTGCAGCACTCGTCCACCGTGAAGCGCATCGTGCTGGCCGCAAGCACAGCGAGCGGCCTGTACGAGAAGTTCGGATTCGCCGAATCCTCTGGCCCCAGCCGCTATCTCATCCGCCCCATGGACCGGTGAGGGTCATCCTGCCGCCCTCGCGGCCAGGCCGGCAGCACTGATCGATCAGCGGCCGGGGCGACGCAGCGGAGTCCAGCCGAACGGCACAGGGCCGTCGAACGCGGCACGCTCGCGGTCCGCGAGCTCCGACCACCCCTGAGCTTCGCCCGGCGTATCGAAAGCGCCCCTGGCGACGCGCAGCCCCACGTCGTCCTGCGCAGTGCGGGGCGCTCCCCCACGACGGACCGATGCCCGCACGCTCCAGGCGTCGTCCGCGAAGCCCCCGCCACGGAACACGCGATAGTCGTCGTAGCGTGCGGGATCCAGGAGGTCCCAGCACCACTCCCACACATTGCCGAGCGTATCGAACAGGCCGTACAGGTTCGGCAGGCGTGAGCCGACGTCCTGGGCGGACGAGACACCGTCGGCGCTCGTCCACGCGGCGTCCGCGAGCGGTGCGTAGTGCGGACCCGTCGAACCCGCGCGGCAGGCGTACTCCCATTCGGCCTCGGTCGGCAGACGGTAGCCGTCGGCCGTCACGTCCCACGCGACCACCTCGCCGTCAAACCGATATACCGGATCGAGACCCTCCCATTCGGAGGCCGCGTTGCAGAAGTGGACGGCGCGCAGCCAGCTGAGCTCCACAGCAGGGCGACGCGGGTGGCGCGAGGGGATCGGCAGGATCTCGGCCAACTGCTCCTCGGTGATCGGGAAGGCCGCGATCTCGAAGTCGTCGACGCTCGCCACGCGCTCCACTTTGCGGCGGGCATCGTGAAGCGTCACCGAGCCGCCACGGATGCGGCGCATCTCGATGTCGGTCACGCGCCGGGCACCCGCTCGACCCAGTCGGGGTACTTGGCTGTGCGCCCGTCGCCGGACGAGGTGCGCGTGACACGGCGTCGCACCCAGGGTCCGACGAACTGGCGATAGTAGGCGATCCCGGCAGGCCCGGCGGCCGCGAGCGAGGTCGGCGACCACCACGTCGCCGGCGGCTCGAATCCGAGCCCCTGCAGCACCCGCGCGGCGACACGGTGATGGCCGGCCGCGTTCATGTGCAGGCGGTCCTCCGACCAGTACTTCGCGTCGGACAGCTCGCTGTCCGGCCAGTTCAGCGCGCGCACGACGTCATCGCGGCCCTCGACCCGCCTCAGCACCGCATCGGAGAGCTGATCCCCGCGGCGCTGCACGAGAGAGCCCATCGGCAGCTGACCGCTCGGATTCGCCCCGGACAGCAGGATCAGCGTCACGCCCTCCTCGTCGCACCGACGCAGCACGCGGCTGAACGCATCGGCGATGTGCTCGAGATCGGTGCGCGGCCGGAGCATGTCGTTGCCCCCGCCGTTGAACGACAGATGCGTGGGACGCAGCGCGAGCGCGGGTTCGAGCTGCTGCTCGACGATGGGCCAGGCCAGCCGGCCGCGGATCGCGAGGTTCGCGTAGCTGATCGGGTGACCGGATGCATCCGCCCACCCCTGGGCCACGAGGTCCGCCCATCCGCGTTCGCTGCCGTCCGGGAGCACATCACCCACGCCCTCGGTGAAGGAGTCTCCGATGGCCACATAGCGCACGTCTGTCACCCCGACAGCCTATTCCCGCCAGCGGTGCGCGGACGCCTCACCGGTCGTCGAGCGCCTCTCCCCTGCGGTCGACGAGACCCCAGGCCGCCACCGCAGCGGCGACGAAGCACGCTCCGAAGACGGCGAACAGAACGGGCGCTCCCCCGGCGACGAGCAGCACCGGCACCGCCAGAGGCGCGATGATCGAGGCGATGCGGCCGATGCCTGCGGCCCATCCGGCCCCGGTGCCGCGCAGCGAGGTCGGGTAGATCTCGGGCGTCACCGCATACAGCGCACCCCAGGCGCCCAGGTTGAAGAACGACAGCGCCATCCCCGAGGCGATGATGGCCGTCTCCGTCGTGGACGTGCCGAAGAACACCGCCGACACCGCGGATCCGACGAGGAAGATCGACAGGGTCGACCGCCGACCCCAGACCTCGATCAACCAGGCCGCCACCGCGTAGCCGGGCAGCTGGGCGAGCGTGATGATCAGCGTGAACCCGAACGACCGCACGAGATCGAACCCCGCATCGACGAGGATGCTGGGGATCCAGATGAAGGCGCCGTAGTAGGCGAAGTTGACGCACAGCCAGACGACCCAGAGGCTCAGCGTGCGCAGCCGGAACTCCGCGTTCCAGAGTGTCGTGAGACGGGCCCGGGTGGTGACGGCGATCGCCCTCGACGGCGGTTCCCGGCGGATCGCGGGTTCCGGCACCACTCCCGCATCCGTCTCGAACGTCGAGACGATGCGGTCCGCCTCGGCGATGCGTCCGCGCGAGGCGAGCCAGCGCGGCGACTCCGGCAGACCCCACCGCACGATCAGGGCGTAGACAGCGGGGATCGCGCCGAGGGCGAAGGCCCAGCGCCATCCGTCGTCGGAGGCGGGAATCACGAAGAACCCGATCAACGCGGCAGCGGTCCAGCCGAGGGCCCAGAACGCCTCGAGGATCACGATCACTCGGCCGCGGATGCGCGCGGGGGCGAATTCGCTGACGTAGGTCGACGCGACGGGAAGCTCTGCGCCGAGCCCGAGTCCCACGAGGAAGCGCAGCACGAGCAGCGCCGCCAGTCCCCCGACCAGTGCGCTCGCACCGGTTGCGATCCCGTAGATGAGCAGCGTCAGCGCGAACACCTGACGCCGACCGAGCCGGTCGGCGAGAAGGCCGCCGAGGGTGGCCCCGAGCGCCATGCCGATGAAGCCGACGGAGGCGATCCACCCGGCATCCGTCTTCGTCAGCCCCCACTGCTGGGTGAGCGCCGCGAGGATGAAGGAGATGAGTCCCACGTCCATCGCGTCCAGCGCCCAGCCGACGCCCGAACCGGTGAGCAGTCGCAGATGGCGACGAGTGAACGGAAGCTCGTCGAGACGCCCGGCGATCGATGCCCGGCTCGGCAGCGCGGTGTTGGCCATTCCTACATCGTAGAGGCGTGTTCGCGCTGCCGAGCCGCTGTGTCAGTCGCGCTCGGCGAGGATCCTGCGCACCCGCGGGATGACCTCGGAGCCGTACAGCTCCACGCTGCGCATCATCGCCTCGTGCGACAGCGTGCCGGTGGCGTACTTCAGGTCGAAGCGGCCGAGGTCGAGGGTCGTGATCGTCTCGGCGATCTTCGCCGCCACGCGGTCCGGCGAGCCGACGTACAACGCACCCGCGGGCCCGACGTCGTTCTGAAACCTCGCCCTGCTGTACGGAGGCCAGCCCCGCTCGCGTCCGATCGTGTTGTTCATCGCCTCGAAGCCCGAGTATGCGGCCTCCCACGCCTCGTCGTCGGTGTCGGCGATGTGCCCGGGAGAATGCACGGCGATCGGGTGCGCCGGGGTTCCGAACGACGCGATGGACCGGTGATAGAGATCGACGAACTGACGGAAGCGCCCGGCCGGGCCTCCGATGATGGCGAGCATCAGACCGAGGCCGTGGCGGGCGACGCGCACGACCGATTCGGGGCTGCCGCCCACCCCGACCCACGTGCGCAGGCCGTTCGTCGTCTTGGGGAAGACGTTCGCGTTGTCGAGCGACGGCCGCATCGTGCCGGACCAGGTCACCGGCTCCTCCTTGAGGAGCTGGACGAACAGCTCGAGCTTCTGCTCGAAGAGCGCGTCGTAGTCGCGCAGGTCGTACCCGAAGAGCGGGAACGACTCGATGAACGAGCCCCGCCCGAGAACGACCTCCGCACGTCCGTCCGACAGTGCGTCGAGCGTGGCGAAGCGCTCGAAGACGCGCACCGGGTCGTCGGAGGAGAGCACCGTGACCGCGGTGCCGAGACGGATGTTCTTCGTGCGCCCGGCGATCCTGGCCAGCACCATCTCGGGTGCCGAGACCGCGAACTCGGTGCGGTGGTGCTCCCCCACTCCGAAGAAGTCGACGCCGACACTGTCGGCCATCTCCGCCTGTGCCACCACGTTGCGGATGGTCTGCGCGGCGGTGAGCAGTTCACCGTCCGCGCCTCTGGTGATGTCGCCGAAGGTGTCCAGCCCGAATTCGATGCCCATGTCAGCCCTTTCCATTCAGCTGAATGAACATCGTCCGGGGCGTTCGCATTCCCTCAGCCTGCGAGAAGCGCCGTGCGCAGGGTGTCGAGCCCCACGCCGCCCATGTCGAGGGCACGCTTGTGGAACTCCTTGACGTCGAAGTCGGAGCCCCGTTCCGCCTGGTATGCGTCGCGCACCTGCTCCCAGATGCGCTGGCCGACCTTGTACGAGGGCGCCTGCCCCGGCCATCCGAGGTAGCGGTTGACCTCGAACTGCACGAACTGGTCGGACATGTTCACGTTCTTGCGCATGAAATCGAGCGCGTAATCCGCGTCCCAGGTGCCGGTGCCGTCGAGCCGCGGCTTGCCGAGGTGCACGCCGATGTCGAGGACGACCCTGGCCGCGCGCATGCGCTGGCCGTCGAGCATCCCGAGTCGATCGGCGGGGTCATCGAGGTAGCCGAGCTGCTGCATCAGGCGTTCGGCGTACAGCGCCCAGCCCTCGGCGTGGCCGGAGGTGCCGGCGAGCAGACGACGCCAGGAGTTGAGCTCCGTGCGGTTGTAGACGGCCTGGGCGATCTGCAGATGGTGCCCCGGAACGCCCTCGTGGTAGACCGTGGTGAGCTCGCGCCAGGTGTCGAACTCGGTGACGCCCTCGGGCACCGACCACCACATGCGACCCGGGCGCGAGAAGTCATCGGTCGGACCGGTGTAGTAGATGCCACCCTCCTGGGTGGGGGCGATCATGCACTCCAGCGTGCGGATCGCCTCGGGGATGTCGAAGTGCGTGGCGCCGAGCTCTGCGACGGCGCGGTCGCTCGTCTCCTGCATCCAGCGCTGCAGCGCATCGGTGCCGACGAGCTTGCGCGCAGGGTCGGCCTCGAGGTGCGCGACGGCCTCTTCGACCGACGCGCCGGGGAGGATCTCGTGGGCGATCGCCGTCTGCTCCTCGACCATCCGCGCGAGCTCCTCGCGTCCCCACTCGTAGGTCTCATCGAGGTCGATCGTCGCCCCGAGGAACCGGCGCGAGTTCAGTGCGTAGAGCTCGCGTCCGACGGCATCGACCTCGCCCGCTGCGGGAGCGAGCTCCTCGGCGAGGAAGCTGCGCAGCTCGTCGTACGCCACGCGGGCTGCGGCGGAGTTGTCGGCGAGCAGCCGCGCCAGGGATGCAGGAAGGTTGCCCTCCTGCGGTGCCGCGTCGGCGACGAACGCGGCGAAGAATCCGTCGTCGGCCGTGTAGCGGTCGATCTGAGTCGCGACCTCCACGACCTGGCGCCGAGCGGGTGTGACTCCCGCGGCGATGCCGGCGCGCAGGGTCTCGGTATAGCCGCGCAGCGCATCCGGAACAGCGGCGAGGCGGGTCGCGATGACAGTCCAGTCATCCGCGGTGGCCGTGGGCATCAGGTCGAAGGCGGACCGGACGTCCTGGGCGGCCGAGGCGATCACGTTGAGGTCGCGGAGGTGCCAATCGGCGTCGTGCAGTTCGAGGTCGAGGCTCAGCTCCGCCGACAGGTCCGCCTTCGTGACCGCGTCGATCGCGTCGACAGGCTCGAGCGCCGCCAGCTGGGCGAGCGTCGTCCGCGTCGCCGCAGCGATCTCGTCGTGGCCCGCCGGGCTCAGGTCACCGAAACGGTCGTTGACATCGTCGCGTCCGATGTATGTCCCGAGCGTCGGAGCCAGCACCGCGATGGTGTCGACCCACTCGTCGGCGACTTTGTCGATGGCAGACGGAGTGCGGGGAGAAGAGGTCATCCCTCCAGAGTAGCCAACACCGCTCGCGCGTCCTATCGGTTCTGTGTGCGCCCGAGGATGAGAGCCAGGGTGAGCTACCCGGTCAGTGTGCGGCCTCGTTCCAATCGCGACCGCGACCCACCTGCACATCGAGCGGAACCCTCAGGTCTGCCGCGTCGCCCATGCGAGCCCGCACGATCCGCTCGGTGGCGTCCCACTCCCCCGGCGCCACTTCGACCACGAGTTCGTCGTGGATCTGCAGCAGGGCCCGCGAGGACAGGGCCTCGGATCGGAGGTCTTCGTGGATGTGCAGCAGCGCGATCTTCATGATGTCGGCCGCGCTTCCCTGGATCGGCGCGTTGAGGGCGGCGCGCTCGGCATTCTCACGCAGCACCCGGTTGGGGCTCGCGAGATCGGGGAACGGGCGACGACGTCCGAAGATCGTCTCGGTGTAACCGACCTCCTTCGCCGTGATGACCGAGGCGCGCAGGTAGTCGCGCACGGCGCCGAAACGCGCGAAGTACTCGATCATCAGCTGCTTCGCCTCGGACTGCTCGATGCGCAGCTGCTTCGAGAGGCCGAACGCCGAGAGGCCGTAGACGAGGCCGTAGGACATCGCCTTCACCTTGGTGCGCATCGCTGCCGTGACGTCCGACGGATCGACGCCGAAGACACGCGCACCGACGAAGCGGTGCAGGTCTTCACCGCTGTTGAACGCTTCGATGAGCCCCTCGTCACCCGAGAGGTGCGCCATGATGCGCATCTCGATCTGGGAGTAGTCGGCAGTGAGGAGGGACTCGTACCCTTCGCCGACCTGGAATGCGCTGCGGATGCGGCGCGACTCCTCGGTGCGCACGGGGATGTTCTGCAGATTCGGGTCGGTGCTCGAGAGCCGGCCGGTCTGGCTGCCGGTCTGCACATAGGTCGTGTGCACGCGGTGGTCGTCGCCGATCGCCGTGTCGAGCGATTCGATGATCTGACGCAGCTTCGTCGCCTCGCGGTGCTGCAGCAGCAGACCGAGGAACGGATGCGGGTGCGATTCCTGGAGGTCGGCCAGCACGGCGGCATCCGTCGAGTAGCCGGTCTTGGTCTTGCGCGTCTTGGGGAGCTGCAGGTCTTCGAAGAGCACCTCCTGGAGCTGCTTCGGGGACCCGAGATTGAACTCGCGGCCGACGATGCCGAATGCGTCCTGCGCCAGCCCGTCGGCACGCGTCGCCAGCTCACCCGAGAATGTCGAGAGCACCTCGTGCGAGACCGCGACGCCGGCGACCTCCATGTCGGCGAGCGTGAGCAGGGTGGGCAGCTCGATGTCGGTGAGGACCGCGGCGACCGACTCCGGGATGTCCTCCCGCAGGGCTGTCGCCACACGCAGCGCGAACCAGGCCTCCTGAGCCGGAGTCGCGCCCTCGGTCTCTGGCACGAGCTGCGAGGGGTCGGCCTCGGGCAGCTTCTCTCCCAGGTACCTCTCGACCAGGTCGCCGAGCGTCTTGTCGGGGAAGCTCGGGCGCAGCAGCCACCCCGCGAGGCTCGTGTCGTACGCGAGTCCGGCGAGGCGGATGCCCTGACGACGGAGCGCCTTCACCTGCGGCTTGGCGTCGTGGATGATCTTCGGACGATCGGACTCGAGCCATGGACGCAGCGCGTCGGCCACCTCGTCGCTCCAGTCGATCTCGCGGAGGTCGGTCTCGGTGGCTGCGCCCAGTCTGGTGGGCACCCCACCCTGCAGCGGAATGCGCAGGGAGACGTCTGCCGCCTGGGCGTCGACCCATTCGAGGAACTCGGCGGCGGTGACCTGCGAGGGCTCGGGCAGCACCACCGCGGCGGCCGCGGGGTCATCGGCGACCTCGCCTGCGCCGACGGCCTCGAAGACGCGGGGAAGCAGTGTGCGGAACTCGAGGCGCGCGAAGATGTCGCGGACGGCCTGGGCGTCGATCGGTGCCACGGCCAGATCGTCGGGCGCGACGGGGAGCTCGACGTCGCGCAGCAGCCGGTTGAGCCGGCGATTGCGGCGCACGTCGTCGATGTGGTCGCGCAGGTTGCCGCCGACCACGCCCTTGATCTCGCCCGAGCGCTCGAGAAGGTCGTCGAGCGAGCCGAACTGGGTGAGCCACTTGACCGCGGTCTTCTCTCCCACCTTGGGGACACCCGGGAGATTGTCGCTGGTCTCGCCGACCAGTGCCGCGATGTCGGGATACTGCTCGGGTGCCACCCCGTAGCGCTCGCGCACCGTGGTGGGGTCGTACCGCTTGAGCTGCGAGACTCCCTGCACCGACGGATACAGCAGAGTCACGTCATCGGTGACGAGCTGGATCGTGTCGCGGTCGCCCGAGACCACGAGCACGTCGTACCCCTGCTCGGCTCCCTGCGTCGAGAGAGTCGCGAGGATGTCGTCGGCCTCGACCCCCTCTTTCGTGAGCACCGGGATCGACATCGCGGCGAGGCAGTCCTGCAGCAGCGGGATCTGGCCTCGGAACTCCTGCGGGGACTCGGATCGGGTCGCCTTGTACTCGGGGTACTGGTCGGTGCGGAACGAATGCCGGGAGGTGTCGAACGCGATCGCCATGTGGGTCGGCTGCTCGGCCTTGATCAGGTTCACGAGCATCGAGAGGAAGCCGTAGATGGCGTTCGTGTGCTGGTTGTCTTTGGTGGTGAAGTTCTCGACCGGGAGGGCGAAGAACGCACGGTAGGCGAGCGAGTGGCCGTCGACGACCATGAGGGTAGGCTTTGCGGAGTCCGTCACCCTGTCAGCCTAACGAGGACGACAGACACCCGCTGAGGAGGATCCGTGAGCGAGACCGCGACCAGTGCAGGACTCGACTGGGCCACAGCCCGCGGCATGGGAGCTCTCGCCCAGAAGATGGGCATGGAGTTCCTGGAGTTCACGACCGAGAGATGCGTCGCGACGCTGCCGGTCGAGGGCAATACGCAGCCCGTGGGACTGATGCACGGCGGCGCGTACGTGGTGCTCGGCGAGTCGCTGGGGTCGATGGCGGCCAACCTGCATGCGGGCCCCGGACGGCTCGCGGTCGGGGTGGACATCAACGCGACCCATACCCGGTCGGCGACCTCGGGCATCGTCACGGGTGTCTGCACCCCGGTGCATCTCGGGCGCAGCATCACGGTGCACGAGATCGTGGTGACGGACGATCAGGGTCGGCGCTGCTCGACGATCCGCATCACCAACATGATCAAGGACGCACCCGCGGCGAGCTGACAGGCTCGTCCAGCAGTAGCTGGAACAGCCGGTGGTCCTGCCACTCCCCCGCGATGCGGAGGTAGCGCGGCGCGGTCCCGATCGGCTCGAAACCGAGCTCACCGAGCACCCGCTGCGATGCGATGTTGTGCAGCAGTGTGGCGGCCTGCAGACGGTGCAACCGCAGTTCGTCCCTCGCGTGGGCGACGACGCGCGACACCCCGAGGGATGCGAGTCCCCGGCGCAATCGCGACGCATCGATCCAGTACCCGAGGTCGGCGCTCCGGAATGCTCCGCGCACGACGTTGTTCAGGTTGATCCGTCCCCGGATCTCGCCGTCGGAGGACTCGATGACGAACCGCGCACTCCTGCCCAGCGCCGCCTCCTCCACGCACCGCCCGGCGTCCGTCTCCTGCCACTGCTCGGTGAAGAACTCCGGTTCTCTCAGCGGCTCCCAGGGAGACAGGTGCGCGCTGTTCGCGGCATACGCCCTCGCGAGAGCGGCGCCGTCACCGAGCCGGATCGGACGCAGGACGTGCTCCGCGTCGAGCGGATGCACGGACTACTTCTTCGGAGCCAGCTGCTCGATGATCGCCTTCGCGACGTCCTGCATCGTCAGACGACGGTCCATGGACGCCTTCTGGATCCAGCGGAACGCCTCGGGCTCGGACAGGCCCATCTTCTCGTTCAGCAGGCCCTTGGCGCGGTCGACGAGCTTGCGGGTCTCGAAGCGCTCGACCATGTCGGCGACCTCTGCCTCGAGCGTGATGATCTGCTCGTGGCGGGCGAGAGCGATCTCGATCGCCGGCAGCAGGTCGTTCGGGGTGAAGGGCTTGACCACATAGGCCAGGGCGCCGGCCTCGCTGGCGCGCTCCACGAGCTCCTTCTGGCTGAAGGCGGTCAGCAGCACCACGGGAGCGATGTTGCCCTTGTGCAGCTTCTCGGCGGCGCTGATGCCGTCGAGCTGCGGCATCTTGACGTCCATGATCACCAGGTCGGGGCGCAGCTCGGTGGCCAGTGCCACGGCGGTCTCTCCGTCGCCGGCCTCACCGACGACGTCGAAGCCGTTGTCGCGGAGGATCTCGACGATGTCGAGACGGATCAGCGACTCGTCCTCGGCGACGACGACGCGTCGGGGTGCGGATGACGTGGGCTGCTCGGCTGCCTGTTCTTGCTCGGTCACAGATCCATCCTAGTGGAGAGCGCCTGTGGCGTCCCCGATGACTCGGCGCGCGATCGGGAGCACGGGTGCTCTGCGCTAAAGTCGAACTCGCGACACACGAGCCGGCGTGGCGGAATGGCAGACGCGGAGCACTCAAAATGCTTTGTCCGAAAGGGCGTGTGGGTTCGAGTCCCACCGCCGGCACATCGAGGTCGGAAGCGACCTAGGAGATCGGCTGCATCGACGCGCGGATCCAGATCTCCCGGTCGATCAGGAGATACCGGTCGAGAGACGGACGCATGCAGCGCACGAACTCCTGCTCCGCGGCGGCGGGGTGATCCGCGACGATCATGCCGTCCGGAATGCTCCCCCTGATGATCGCGTCGAGGTTCTCGTTCGTGGCCTCGACCGCCACTCCCCCGACCAGCACGGGCACATACACCTCTCGGCCGTGGATCCGCTCGCCGCCCGGACCGAGGACGGTCGCATCCGACCGCGTCTGGGCGAGGTAGGCGGGAACGCAGGCGATCGCGTCGTATGTACGGAAGCGTCGCTTGAGCCGGTAGCGGATGCCGATGCTGCCCGTCCGCAGAGCCGGAAGCACCACATCGTCACCCGCAGTCGGGGGAAGGATCACCTCGGGGGGCGCGCCGATCTGCGGACGCGGGCCGAGCAGGCGGTCGTCCACAGCAGGTTCGATGGTCAGGTCATCCATGTTCGGCGTGCGGCGGGGCGATCACCACGGCACGTGCACCAGCGTAGCCGTCCCGAGGACGACGGCGCACCTGCGGATGCCGGGCGCTACCCCTCGGCGAGGGCGGCGACCTCGGCGAGGACCCTGGGGTCGGCGAGCACCCGGAAGTGCCCTCCGGTGTCGAGGCGCACGTTCTTGCGCGCACCCCGCAACTCACTGCCTTCGGGGATGTGCGGATCGAAACGACCGAACACCGACACGATGCGATCATCGAGATCACCACGCGCGGCGAGCCCGAGGATCGACGGATGCCTCGGGGCGAACGCCCTCAGTGATCGAACGGGCAGGAGACGCGCGTAGCGCGAGCCGCCGAAGGGTGTCGCCACCGCGACCATCGCCCGCACCCGGGATCCTGCAGGCCCGGCCATCGCCAGCTTTCCCGCGAGTCCGCCCTTGCTGTGGGCCACCAGGATGACGTCGGTCAGGCCGGATGCGTCGAGGAATGCGGTCACCGCTGCCGCGGCCTCGCGGATCGGGCGCTGATTGCGCTCCAGGGCGTCGACGACATGGACCGGATGTCCGCGCTCGTGCAGGGCGGTGATGAGCGGCTGCATGAACCGCCAGGTCTCGTACACGCCGGGCAGGATGACGATCGGCACGCCGCCGCCGCCCGAGAAAGACCCCGCGTCGCGACGGTCGAACGCCGCCCGCACCTGCCAGTACGCCGCGTACACGTAGTCCGCGATCCACCAGCGCGCTCGACGCACGAGATCGATCATGTGCCCCTCCCGCCGTGGACCGGCCGCACGCGCGGCGCACTCGACGATACCGCCGGAGCGCCACCATGCGGGCCGCCCGGCGATACGACAACGGGGGCGGAACTCGCGTTCCACCCCCGTCGCCCGACGCTGCGGATCAGACCGTGGCTTCCTTGTAGATCGGAGCCGCGCCGTTGACCGCGTCGCCGACCTTGTGCACGCGGATGTCGTTGGTCGAGCCGACGATTCCGGGAGGGGAACCCGAGATGACGACGACCTTGTCTCCCTCGGCGGCGAGGCCGTTCGAGAGCAGGTAGTTGTCGACCTGCAGGTACATCAGGTCGGTGTGCTGGACCATGTCCACGAGAGTGGAGCGGATGCCCCAGGTGAGCGCCATGCGACGACGGATGTCGGGCTCCGGAGTGAAGGCCAGCATCGGGATCCGCGAGCGCAGCCGCGACAGACGACGAGCGGAATCGCCCGACTGCGTGAACACGCAGAGGAACTTCGCCTCGACGAACTCCGCGACCTCGAGTGCGGCGAGCGTGATGGCTCCACCCTGCGTGCGCGGCTTCGCGGTGAGCTTGGCGATGCGCTCCAGGCCGTGCTCCTCGGTCGACTCGATGATGCGCGCCATGGTCTCGACGACCACCACGGGGTAGTCGCCCACGCTGGTCTCACCCGACAGCATCACGGCGTCGGCACCGTCGAGCACCGCGTTCGCGACGTCGGAGGTCTCGGCGCGGGTCGGCACCGGGCTGTTGATCATCGACTCGAGCATCTGCGTCGCGACGATGACCGGCTTGGCCATGCGGCGGGCGAGCTCGACGGCGCGCTTCTGCACGATCGGCACGGCCTCGAGCGGAAGCTCGACGCCGAGGTCGCCTCGGGCGACCATGATCGCGTCGAAGGCATCGACGATGCCCTCGAGCGCATCGACGGCCTGCGGCTTCTCGACCTTGGCGATGACGGGCACCTTGACGCCCTCCTCCGCCATGATCTCGTGCACGCGGGTGACGTCCTCCGCATTGCGGACGAAGGAGAGCGCGATCAGGTCGGCGCCGATGCGCAGACCCCAGCGGAGGTCGTCCTCGTCCTTCTCGCTCAGTGCCGGGACGTTGACGGCGACACCGGGCAGGTTGATGCCCTTGTTGTTGGACACCGCTCCGGCGACGATGACGCGGGTGGTGACGGTGACCCCGTCGGTCTCGACGACCTCGACGCGGACCTTGCCGTCGTCGATCAGCAGGAAGTCGCCGGGCTTGACGTCGTTGGGCAGACCCTTGAACGTCGTCCCCGAGATCTCCTTGTTGCCGATGATGTCTTCGGTGGTGATCTTGAAGATGTCGCCCTTGGCGAGCTCGTAGGGGCCGTCTTCGAACTTGCCGAGGCGGATCTTCGGGCCCTGCAGGTCGACGAGGATCGCGACCGCACGACCGGCGTCGTCCGCCGCACGACGCACGTTGGCGTAGTTGTTCTCGTGCACGGAGTAGTCACCGTGGCTCAGGTTCAGACGGGCGACGTCCACTCCGGCGTCGATGAGGGCACGGACGGTCTCATAGGTGGAGGTGGCGGGGCCCAGGGTGGCGACGATTTTCGCGCGTCTCAACAGAATGCTCCAGGGTAGTGGGGGATGGAAATCAGGCGACGGTGCCGCCGTTCAGCCTACGCGGGCTGAAGACCGATGGCGACCTCGTGCGGGCGCACCGGCTCGGGCAGCACGGTGCTCCCCATGAGGAACCGGTCGACGTTCGCTGCGGCCGCACGGCCCTCGGCGATCGCCCAGACGATCAGCGACTGCCCGCGTCCGGCGTCACCGGCGACGAACACGCCGGGAATCGTGGACTCGTAGCTGTCATCGCGACGGAACGCTCCGCGCTCGGTCAGCTGGGGCAGCGTCTCCTCGGTGAAGCCGTCCTGCTCGGGGCCGGTGAAGCCCATCGCGATGAGCACGAGGTCCGCGGGGATCTCGCGCTCCGTGCCGCTCTTGGGCACGCGGCGTCCGTCGATGTACTCCGTCTCGGCGACGCGCAGGGCACGCAGCTCGCCCACGTCGTTCGAGAGGAACTCGACGGTCGAGGCGAGGAAGACCCGCTCCCCGCCCTCTTCGTGCGCGGAGGTGACCTCGAACAGTGTGGGCATCATCGGCCAGGGCTGGTGCCCGGGTCGCTCGGTGCCCGGCTGCACGCCGATCGCCAGGTTGGTGACGCTGAGTGCGCCCTGACGGTGCGCGGTGCCGATGCAGTCCGCACCGGTGTCGCCGCCGCCGATGACGATGACGTGCTTGCCCTCGGCGGTGATCTGCTCGGGGACCTTGTCGCCGGCCACCGCGTGATTCGACTCGACCAGGTACTCCATCGCGAAGTGCACGCCGTCGAGGTCGCGTCCCGGGATCGAGAGGTCGCGGGGAACGGTGGCTCCCGTGGCGATCACGATCGCGTCGTACCGGGCCCGGAGATCGGACCAGGAGATGTCTCGCCCGATCTCGACGCCGGCGCGGAAGCGCGTCCCCTCTTCCTGCATCTGGCGCAGGCGGGACTCGAGCTGGCCCTTCTCCATCTTGAAGTCGGGGATGCCGTAGCGCAGCAGTCCGCCGATGCGGTCGTCACGCTCGAACACGGCGACGGTGTGGCCCGCCCGGGTGAGCTGCTGCGCCGCGGCGAGTCCGGCGGGGCCGGAGCCGACGACGGCGACGGTCTTGCCGGTGAGGCGCGCGGGAGGCTGCGGCTCCACCCACCCCTTGGCGAAGGCCTCGTCGATGATCGAGACCTCGATCTGCTTGATCGTCACCGCGGGCTGGTTGATCCCGAGCACGCACGAGCTCTCGCACGGCGCAGGGCAGAGACGCCCGGTGAACTCCGGGAAGTTGTTGGTGGCGTGCAGGCGATCGATCGCCGCGCGTCCCTCTCCTCGCCAGGTCAGGTCGTTCCACTCCGGGATCAGGTTGCCCAGCGGGCATCCCTGGTGGCAGAACGGCACACCGCAGTCCATGCAGCGGCCGGCCTGGCGCTTGAGCACCGCCTGGTCGCCCTGCTCATAGACCTCTTTCCAGTCCATGATGCGCACCGGCACCGGCCGTCGCTTGGGAAGTTCACGCTCGGTGACCTTCAGAAAACCTTTGGGATCAGCCACCGGTCACCTCCAGGATGCGGTTCCAGACGATGTCGCCGTCAGGGTCGATGCCCTCCGCGACAGCTTCCTCGCGCATGCTGCGCACAGCCGCGTAGTCGCGAGGGAGCACCTTCGTGAACTGGCCGGCGGTCTCCTCGAACCTGGCCAGGATGTCGGAGCCGAGCGGCGACGCCGTGCGCTCCACGTGCTCGGCGATGAGACCGCGCAGCACCTCGAGGTCGGCGCGGTCCAGGGGCTCGAGCCGGAGCTCGCCGCTGCCCAGGGACTGCGCGTTGACCTTGCCGGAGTCGAGCGAGTGGATGTAGGCCACTCCCCCGGACATGCCGGCTCCGAGGTTGCGTCCGGTCGAGCCGAGGATCACGGCCACGCCGCCCGTCATGTACTCGAGCGCGTGGTCTCCCACACCCTCGACGACGGCGGTCGCACCGGAGTTGCGCACCAGGAACCGCTCGCCGACGACGCCGGAGAGGAACATCGTCCCCGCCGTCGCGCCGTAGCCGATCACGTTCCCGGCGATCACGTTCTCGTGCGGCGCGATGTGCGCCCCTCGAGACGGACGGATCGAGATGTCGCCTCCGGACAGTCCCTTGCCGACGTAGTCGTTCGCGTCGCCTTCCAGCCGCAGCACGATGCCCGACGGCAGGAACGCCCCGAGGGACTGACCCGCGGTGCCGTTCAGGGTGACGTCGATCGTGCCCCTCGGCAGACCGGCCGCGCCGTGGCGCGATGTGACCTGGTGGCCCAGCATCGTGCCGACCGCGCGCTCGGTGTTGGCGATGGGCAGTTCGACGACCACGGGCTCCCCGTTGAGGAGCGCAGGCGCGGCGATGTCGATCAGCTGGACGTCGAAATGCTTCTCGAGCTCGTGATCCTGAGCGCGGCGGCTGCGGCGAGGCTCGCTCGCAGGGAACGCCGGCCCCTCGAGCACAGGGCTGAGGTCGAGTCCTTCGGCCTTCCAGTGCTCCAGAGCGGCATCCGCCTCGATCAGCTCCGCACGTCCGATGATCTCGTCGAGCGAGCGGAACCCGAGCTCGGCGAGGAGCTCGCGCACCTCCTCGGCGATGAACTCCATGAAGTTCACGACGAACTCGGGCTTTCCCGTGAAGCGCTCGCGCAAAGCCGGATTCTGCGTCGCGACACCCACCGGGCAGGTGTCGAGGTGGCAGACGCGCATCATGATGCAGCCGCTCACCACGAGGGGCGCGGTCGCGAAACCGAACTCCTCGGCGCCCAGCAGAGCGCCGATGATGACGTCGCGGCCCGTCTTGAGCTGGCCGTCGACCTGCACCACCACGCGGTCGCGCATGCCGTTGAGCATGAGCGTCTGCTGTGTCTCGGCCAGGCCGAGCTCCCAGGGCGTGCCGGCGTGCTTGAGCGAGTTCATCGGGCTCGCGCCCGTGCCGCCGTCGTGACCGGAGACCAGGATGACGTCGCTGAGCGCCTTGGCGACACCCGCGGACACCGCCCCGATACCCGACTGGCTGACGAGCTTGGTGTGGATCCGCGCCTCGGGGTTCGCCCGCTTCAGGTCGAAGATGAGCTGCTTGAGGTCTTCGATCGAATAGATGTCGTGGTGCGGCGGCGGCGAGATGAGACCGACACCAGGCGTGCCGCCGCGTGTACGGGCGACCCACGGGTAGACCTTCTGCGGAGGCAGCTGACCGCCCTCGCCGGGCTTGGCACCCTGGGCGAGCTTGATCTGGATGTCGTCGGCTTCGGTCAGGTAGAGGCTCGTGACACCGAAGCGCCCCGACGCGACCTGCTTGATGGCGCTGCGCCGCTCGGGGTCGAGCAGACGCTCGGCATCCTCTCCGCCCTCACCGGTGTTCGACTTGCCGCCGATCCGGTTCATCGCGATCGCGAGGGTCTCGTGCGCCTCCTTGGAGATCGAGCCGTAGCTCATCGCCCCCGTCGAGAAGCGCTTGACGATCGCGGAGACCTGCTCCACCTCATCGAGCGGCACCGGCTTGCGGGTTCCGGTGCGCAGGCGGAACAGCCCGCGCAGCGTCTTGAGCTCCGCCGCCTGATCGTCGACGAGCCTGGTGTAGTCGCGGAAGATGTCGTAGCGGCGCTCGCGTGTGGCGTGCTGCAGCTTGAAGACCGTCTCGGGGTTGAACAGGTGCGGGGAGCCGTCGCGGCGCCACTGGTACTCTCCTCCGGTCCACAGCCGCTCGTGCGCGCGGGCCGCTTCGTCTTCGGGGTAGGCGTAGTCGTGACGGGCCTGGTTCTCGAGGAAGATCTCGCCGATCCCGATGCCGCCCAGCTTCGACTCCGTGCGCGTGAAGTACCGATCGATGAACTCCTCGCTCAGACCCACGGCCTCGAAGACCTGTGCCCCGGCGTAGGAGGAGACCGTCGAGATGCCCATCTTCGACATGATCTTCAGCACACCCTTGCCCAGGGCGTAGATGAGGTTGCGGACCGCCTTCTCGGGGCTGATCCCGGTGATGTAGCCGGTACGCACGAGATGCTCCACCGTCTCCATGGCCAGATACGGGTTCACGGCGGACGCGCCGTAGCCGATCAGGGTCGCGACGTGGTGCACCTCGCGGACGTCCCCGGCCTCGACGATCAGACCGACCTTCATGCGGTTCTCACGGCGGATCAGGTGGTGGTGCACGGCGGAGACCATGAGCAGCGACGGGATCGGGGTCAGATCCTTGTTGGAGTCGCGGTCGGACAGGATGATGAACTCCGCGCCGCCGGCGATGGCCTCGTCGACCTCTTCGCACATCTCCACGAGACGGTTCTCGAGCGTGTTCGAGCCGACGTCGAAGTGGTACAGACCCTTGATCGTGACGCTGGCACGGTCGGGCAGAGCCTTGTCGATATGGCGGATCTTCGCGAGCTCGTCGTTGTCGATCACCGGGAAGTCGAGCGACACGGTGCGCGTGTGATCGGGACCCCAGCTGAGCAGGTTGCTCTCGGGTCCGAGTCCGAGCTTGAGACTCGTGACGACCTCTTCGCGGATCGAGTCGAGCGGCGGGTTCGTGACCTGTGCGAACTGCTGCGTGAAGTAGTCGAACAGCAGACGGGGCCGCTTGCTGAGCACGGCGATCGGGGTGTCGGAGCCCATCGCGCCGAGCGGCTCGACGCCGTTCTGTCCCATCGGGGTCAGCAGCAGGCGTACCTCTTCCTCGGTGTATCCGAAGGTGCGCTGACGGCGGGTGATCGAGGCCGGCGGGTGCACGATGTGCTCGCGCTCGGGGAGATCGGCCAGCCGGACGGATCCGGCATCCAGCCACTCCTGCCACGGATGCAGGGTCGCGAGGTCGTGCTTGATCTCGTCGTCTTCGATGATGCGCCGCTGCGCCGTGTCGACGAGGAACATCTTTCCGGGCTGAAGACGGCCACGGCGCTTGATGCGCTCCGGCTCGAACGTGAGCACCCCGGTCTCGGAGCCGATGACGATGAGACCGTCGGTGGTCTCGGTCCAGCGACCCGGGCGCAGGCCGTTCCGGTCGAGGGTCGCGCCCACGACGGTGCCGTCGGTGAAGATCAGCGCCGCAGGTCCGTCCCACGGCTCCATCTGATTCGAGTGGTACTCGTAGAACGAGCGCAGCTCGGGCGAGATGTCCGACTGCTTCTCGTACGCCTCGGGGACCATCATCATGATGGCATGCGGCAGGCTGCGGCCGGTGAGGGTCAGCAGCTCGAGCACCTCGTCGAACGATGCGGAGTCGCTGGCGCCGTCGGTGCAGATGGGCAGCAGGGGCGCCACATCGCCGAGCAGCTCGGACTCGAGCTGGGACTGGCGTGCCCGCATCCAGTTGCGGTTGCCGCCGACCGTGTTGATCTCGCCGTTGTGCGCGAGCATGCGCAGCGGCTGCGCGAGGGGCCAGGAAGGGAACGTGTTCGTGGAGTACCGCGAGTGCACCACGGCGAGCTCCGAAATGAAGCGCTCGTCCTGCAGATCAGGGTAGAACGGCTCGAGCTGCAGAGTCGTGACCATGCCCTTGTACCCGAGCGTGCGGGCCGAGAGCGAGACGAAGTAGGCGCCGAGCTCGTGACCAGCGCGCTTGCGCAGCCGGTACGCGACCCGATCGAGGGCGATGCCCGTGAGCGGTGCGTCGGAGTGGGTGGTTCCCCCGGCGCTCACAAAGAGCTGCTCGAAGGCGGGACGCGCCTCGTCGGCGAGCTTGCCGAGATTGTCGTTGACCGTGGGGACCTCGCGCCAGCCGAGGACGCGGAGGCCCTCGCTGCGGGCGATCTTCTCGATCCCCGCCTTCTGCTGACGGCGCTCGCTCGAGTCGCGAGGCAGGAATGCCAGCCCCGCGGCGTACTCGCCGACCGGCGGGAGTTCGAAATCCGTGACCGCGCGCAGGAAGGCATCCGGCATCTGGGTCAGGATGCCCGCTCCGTCGCCGGTGCCGGCATCCGAGCCGATGGCGCCGCGGTGCTCGAGGTTGCGCAGCGCCTGCAGCGCCAGCGCGATGATGTCGTGCCCCGCTTCACCGCGCAGAGTGGCGACCATGGCGAGGCCGCAGGCGTCCTTCTCGAACGCCGGGTTGTACATGCCCTGCTTGGGCGGATAAGCGCCGGAGGCGCCGTAGGGAGGCTGAAAATACACCAGTACCGTCCTCAGATCTTCAGATGACCCGGGGACGTCATTGGCCGGGTGGATGTGATGGGGTCCGCACGGACCGGTCGGCTACCGCGTGCCTTCCGTGTCCGTGGGAGCGGTGCTTGTGGCGCTGGCTCCTGCGGCGACTTCTTCGGACGGAGGCTCACTCACGTCCACGTAATCGGAGGGATTGTCCTGTGATTCTACATCAGCGTCCAGATCCTTCCGTCCGCGGCCGGGCTGGTACGCGGACGGCTCGAGACCGGGGTGACGGAGCGACTGGACGACGAGGATGGCGAGGCCGACGACGATGCCGACGATCGCCGCCCAGACGTTGCTGCGAAGGCCGAGGATGATCTCGCTCGGATCGATCCGGATCGATTCCCAGACGACGCGGCCGGCGCTGTACCAGATCAGGTAGATCGCGAACAGGCGGCCCCACTGCAGCGAGGTGGCCTTGCGGCTCAGCCAGAGCAGCACGATCACACCGAGCCCGTTCCACAGCACCTCGTAGAGGAACGTCGGATGGAAGAGCGTGCCCTCGGGCAGCCCGGGCGGGAACGCCGAGTTGTCGGAGGGGATCTCCAGACCCCACGGCAGATCGGTCGGCAGCCCGTAGAGCTCCTTGTTGAACCAGTTGCCGAAGCGGCCCATCGCCTGTGCGAGCAGCAGGCCGGGCGCGAGCGCGTCGGCGAAGGTCCAGAAGCGGATGCCGGTCCAGCGGCATCCCAGATACGCACCCACGGCGCCGCCGATGAGCGCGCCGAAGATGGCGATGCCACCCTCCCAGATGGCCCAGACCGAACCGGGCTCGAACGGGTTCCAGGTGTTCTTGCCCTCACCGAAGTAGAAGTTCGGGTGGGTGAGCACGTGGAAGATGCGAGCGCCGATGATCGCGATCGGCACGGCGAGGATGGAGATGTCGATGACGACCCACGGCTCGGCGCCACGCCGCGTCAGGCGGTGGTTGGTGAGCAGCACGGCGGCGATGATGCCCGCGATGATGCACAGCGCGTAGAAGTGGATCCGGAGCGGCCCGAGGTCGATGTACGAGACGGGAGGGCTCGGGATGCTGGCGAGCACGCCGGTGAAGGTGCTGTGGAGCGCGAGGGACATGATTGCGATTCTAGTTCTCGTGTACGGGGCGTGCCGACGACGTGCCGGAGGCCAGGTTTCGGGTGACTTCAGCGAGGGCGGGGATGCCGCCGTCGCGCAGTGCGCGGACGAGCGCGGTGCCGACGATGGCGCCGTCGGCGTACTCGGAGACACCGGCGATCTGCTCGGCGGTCGAGATGCCGATGCCGACGCAGGCGCGCAGGTCACCGTGTTCGCGCAGACGGGCGACGAGTGTGCGCGCCGCCCGGTCGAGCTCGGTGCGCTCGCCCGTGATCCCCATGGTCGACACGGTGTACACGAACCCGGTCGATGACTTCACGACGAGGCCGAGACGCTCGTCGGAGGAGGTGGGGGCCGCGAGGAACACGCGGTCGAGGCCGGTGCGCTCGCTGGCGGCGATCCACTCCCCTGCCACGTCGGGCGTGATGTCGGGGGTGATGAGCCCGGCGCCGCCTGCAGCGAGCAGATCATCGGCGTACCGGTCGACGCCGTACTGGAAGACGGGGTTCCAGTAGGTCATCACGAGCACGGGCACGTCGGTCGCCTCGGTGATGGCGCGCACCGCGGTGAACAGGTCCTTCATCTTGAACCCGTTGGCGAGTGCGGCGGTCGTCGCCTCCTGGATCACCGCGCCGTCCATCACCGGATCGCTGTAGGGCGGCCCGAGTTCGATGATGTCGACGCCGTTCTCGGCGAGGGCGATGGCCGCCTGGATGCTGGTCTCGAGGTCGGGATACCCGACCGGAAGGTATCCGACGAAGGCGCTGCGCCCGGCCTCGTGCGCGGCGGCGATCGCCTGCTCGACGCGACTCACAGCTCCGGCTCCCCCTTCGAGGCGGCCTGCTCGGCGGCGCTCTCGTCGGAGACGTCGTGCGCGAGCGCTTCGGCGTCGTACAGGTCGAAGTAGCGGGCGGCCGTGTCCATGTCCTTGTCGCCACGGCCCGACAGGCAGATCGCCAGCACCGCGTCAGGACCCATCTCACGCCCCAGGCGCAGAGCCCCGGCGAGGGCATGCGCGGACTCGATCGCGGGGATGATCCCCTCGGTGCGGCTGAGCAGGCGCAGTGCCTGCATCGCCTCGTCGTCGGTGGCGGGGATGTACTCCGCACGGCCGATGTCGGCGAGCCAGGAGTGCTCGGGGCCGACGCCCGGGTAGTCGAGACCGGCCGAGATCGAGTGCGACTCGGTCGTCTGCCCATCGTCGTCCTGCAGCACGTAGGTCTTCGCGCCGTGCAGGATTCCCGGACGTCCGCGTTCGATCGATGCCGCGTGCCGCGGCGTGTCGACGCCGTCGCCCGCCGCCTCGACGCCATAGAGCTTCACGCCCTCGTCATCGAGGAACGCATCGAACATGCCGATCGCGTTCGAGCCGCCGCCGACGCAGGCGATCACCGCGTCGGGCAGTCGCCCGGTCTCGTCGAGCAGCTGCTGACGGGCCTCTTCGCCGATGATCTTCTGGAAGTCGCGCACCATCGCGGGGAACGGATGGGGCCCGGCCGCGGTGCCGAAGATGTAGTTGGTGGTCTCTACCGACGCGACCCAGTCCCGATAGGCGTCGTTGATCGCATCCTTGAGCGTGCGCGACCCCGAGGTGACCGGCACGACCTCTGCGCCGAGCAGCCGCATGCGGGCGACGTTGAGAGCCTGACGCTCGGTGTCGACCTCGCCCATGTAGATCGTGCACTCCAGGCCGAACAGAGCGGCGGCCGTCGCCGTCGCGACGCCGTGCTGACCGGCGCCGGTCTCGGCGATCACGCGGGTCTTGCCGAGCCGCCGGGTCAGCAGCGCCTGTCCGAGCACGTTGTTGATCTTGTGCGACCCGGTGTGATTGAGGTCTTCGCGCTTGAGGAAGACACGGGCGCCGCCCGCGTGCTCGGCGAACCGCGCGACCTCGGTCAGCGGTGACGGGCGTCCGGCGTACGAGCTGAGCAGCGAGGCCAGCTCGTCGCGGAATGCCGGGTCGACGATCGCGTCGGCGTACGCCGCCGAGAGCTCATCGATCGCGGCGATCAGCGACTCCGGCATGTAGCGCCCGCCGTACTCGCCGAAGAGAGGTCCGTGCTGGTCGCGCAGACTGCCTCCGGCCGTCGTTGCTCGCTCGGTGGGATGCATCACGCCTCCAGGAAGCTCGTGAGAGTGGCGACCGGATCGCCCGTGACGAGCGCTTCTCCGATCAGGACGACGTCGGCACCCGCGGAGCGGTAGTGCGTGACGTCAGCGGGGGTGAGCACCGCGGACTCGGCGATCTTGATCGCGGAATCCGGGATGCGCTCGACCAGACGGCCGAAGAGGTCGCGGTCGAGTTCGAGGGTGGTGAGATCGCGGGCGTTGACGCCGATCAGGGGTGCACCGAGGTCGATGGCCACCTCGAGCTCGTCGGCCGAGTGGGTCTCGACGAGCGGGGTCATGCCGAGTTCGGTGACGAAGCCGAAGAGGTCCTCCAGCACCCGCCGGTCGAGGCCGGCGACGATGAGCAGCACCAGGTCGGCACCGGCCGCACGGGCCTCGAGGACCTGATAGCGGTTCGCGATGAAGTCCTTGCGGAGCACCGGCAGCGTCACGCGAGCGGTCACGGCCTCGAGATCGGCGAGACTGCCGCCGAAGCGGCGTTCCTCGGTGAGGACGCTGATCGCCGAGGCGCCGCCGGTCTCGTAGAGCGACGCCTGCAGCGCGGGGTCGGGGATCTCGGCCAGGGCGCCGCGCGACGGGCTCGCGCGCTTCACCTCGGCGATGATCTTGACGCGGTCGGCCGGGGCGAGGAAGGCGAGCGCATCCTTGGCGGCAGGGCGCGCGAGAGCGTCGCGTTCCACCTCGGACATCGGCCGGGTGAGGGCTCGACGCTCCGCGTCTGCGACTGCGCCGGCCGTGAGGTCGGCGAGCACCATTAGTGCGCCTTCGGCGAGTACTTGGGGCCCTTCACGCCGTATCCGGCACGCGAGACGAGCCATCCTGCCAGCGCGCCGAGCGGGACGATCGCGGCGCCGACCCAGATGATCGGGATCCACACCGGGCTGAACACGGCGAGGCAGAACGCCAGGGTGCCGATCGTGAAGCCGGCGAGCATGATGATCACGCCTGTCCATGCGGCGGGCGAGTGTCCGTGGCCGGGGTCAGCGATCGGGTTGGTCATGGTCTCCTCCGGGGGACGACGTGCAGGATCTCATTCAGTCTATCGGGGTCAGCGCGTGGGGTCGGTTCCGCGGGACAGGTCGTCCCAGGAGTCGATCGCGTCGACGGGGCCCGACGCCGCCTCGACGTGCGCGGCATCGGTGCGGTACCGGCGCCCGCCGGACTTCCAGCGGCGCCAGGTCACGAGCACCAGCAGCGACGCCGCGAGCAGAACGACCCAGCCGATCAGCGTCACCACGGGCCACGACGAGAGCTCGATCCCGGCGACCAGATCGGCGATCGCCGTGCTTCCCGCGAGTCCTGTCGTCTCGGTCACGGTGCCGCCCACCGCGTCGAGCGGTTCCGACAGCAGCAGCTGCAGCGTCGTCCAACCCAGGAACAGGGCGGCCGCGGTCGAGAGCACACCGAAGACGAGGCGCACGACGGGACCGACGATCGAGAGGGCGATGCCGAGCGCGAGCACGGCGAGGCTCAGGGGCGCGAGCAGCGGGAGCGCGGCCGCACCGGGGACGAGGATCGCCTCCGCGGCATCCGCTCGCTCGACGGTGAGCCAGGTCTGCGTCGACGAGATGATGCCGACCGCTCCCGACAGGAGGAAACCGGAGACCGCGATCGCGCGGCCGCGTGCGGCGAGGGTCATGCGGATGCGCCTCCGTCGACGGCCTGGAGGTCGGTGGAGTCGAAGCAGGTGCGCGTGCCGGTGTGGCACGCGGGGCCGGTCTGGTCGACGCGCAGGAGGATCGCATCGCCGTCGCAGTCCAGGCGCGCCTCGTGCACGACCTGGATGTGTCCGGAGGTGTCGCCCTTGCGCCAGTACTCCCGGCGGGAACGGGACCAGTAGACGGCGCGTCCCGTCGTGAGCGTCCTGCGCAGAGCCTCGGCGTCGACCCACGCCAGCATGAGCACCTCGGCCGTGTCCCACTGCTGCACGATCACGGGAGCGAGTCCATCGTCGTTGAACGCGACCTGCGCGATCCGCTGCTCGACATCGGTCATCGGACCAGCACCCCCTCCGCGCGCAGCGCGGCTTTGACGTCGCCGACGGTGAGCGCTCCGGTGTGGAACACGCTCGCCGCGAGAACCGCATCGGCACCCGCCTTGATGGCGGGCGCGAAATCGGACACGGCGCCGGCGCCGCCCGACGCGATGATGGGCACGGATGCCGCTTCGCGCATCACCGAGACGAGCTCCAGGTCGAAGCCGTCGCGGGTGCCGTCGGCATCTATCGAGTTGACGAGGAGTTCGCCCGCGCCGCGCTCCGCGGCCTCGCGCGCCCACTCGATCGCATCGAGGGTCGTCCGGGTGCGGCCGCCGTGCGTGGTGACCACGAACCCGGAGGGAGTCGTGTCGGCGCGTTTGACATCGAGAGACAGCACGAGGACCTGGGCGCCGAAGCGGTCGGCGATCTCGCCGATCAGCTCGGGGCGTGCGATCGCCGCCGAGTTCACGCCCACCTTGTCGGCTCCGACGGCGAGCAGCCGTGACACGTCATCGACGCTGCGCACCCCACCGCCGACCGTCAGCGGCACGAACACCTGCTCCGCCGTGCGCTGCACCACGTCATACGTGGTCGCACGCGCGTCGACCGTGGCGGTGACGTCGAGGAAGGTGATCTCGTCGGCGCCCTGCGCCGCATAGTGGCGGGCGAGCTCGACGGGATCTCCCATGTCGCGCAGGTTCTCGAAGTTCACGCCCTTGACGACACGACCATCGGCGACATCCAGACACGGGATGACGCGACTCGCGAGAGCCATCAGAGCCTCGCGTTGTGGATCGCCGTGACCAGGATCGCGCGGGCACCGAGCGCGTAGAGCGCGTCCATCACCGGGTTGACCCGCGAGCGCGCCACCATCACACGCACGGCGACCCATTCGGGGTCGCGCAGCGGCGAGACCGTGGGCGACTCGATGCCCCCGGCGACCTCGACGGCGGCGTCGAGCAGAGCGACGGGCAGGTCGTAGTCGATCATCACGAACCGGCGGGCGACCATCACTCCGCGCAGGCGACGCAGCAGGGTCTCGGACCCCTCGGCGTCGTGCGGGCCGGCGATCAGCACGGCCTCCGACTGCAGGATCACCGGGCCGAACACGTCGAGGCCCGCCTGCCGGAGCGTCGTCCCGGTCTCGACGACGTCTGCGACCGCGTCGGCCACCCCGAGGCGCACCGCCGATTCGACGGCGCCGTCGAGTGGCACGAGATCGACCGCGATGCCCCGCTCGTCGAGGAACGCATCGACGAGCCCGGGGTACGAGGTGGCGATGCGCAGTCCGTCGAGCTCGGAGACGTCGCTGTAGCGGCCGGACGGCGCCGCGAAACGGAACGTGGAGCCGGCGAACCCGAGCGCCTCGATCTCCCTGGCACCCGGCATCCGGGCATCCAGAAGAAGGTCGCGGCCGGTGATGCCGACGTCGATCGCCCCCGACCCGACGTAGGTCGCGATGTCCTTGGGACGCAGGTAGAAGAACTCGACGTCGTTGTCGCCGTCGACGACGTGCAGGGTCTTGGGATCACGGCGACCGGTGTAGCCGGCCTCCGCGAGCATGTCGGCGGCGGTCTCGGAGAGAGAGCCCTTGTTGGGAACAGCAATGCGCAGCATGGGATGCCTTCAGATCGAAGCGAATGGAGCGGAGCGCTTCACAGATGTCGGTAGACGTCCTGCAGGCTCAGCCCCTTCGCGATCATCATCACCTGCACGTGGTAGAGCAGCTGCGAGATCTCCTCGGCGGCGTCGTCATCGGACTCGTACTCGGAGGCCATCCAGACCTCGGCGGCCTCCTCGACGATCTTCTTGCCGATCGTGTGCACGCCGCCGTCGAGCTCCGCGACCGTCCCCGATCCTTCGGGTCGGGTCTCCGCCTTGACGCTGAGCTCGGCGAACAGCTCGTCGAAAGTCTTCACGATTCCAGGCTAGCGGCTCTGGCGCGGTCCCTGAGCCGGGTGACGGCCGCCTCGACGTCATCCGCCCCATAGACCGCGGATCCGGCGACGAACGTGTCGGCGCCGGCGGCGGCGGCCTCCTCGATCGTCGCGTCGGAGATGCCCCCGTCGACCTGCAGCCAGACGGTCGAGCCCCGGCGCTTCGCCTCGTCGGCGAGGGCGCGCAGCTTCGGCATCGTCTCGGACATGAATCCCTGGCCGCCGAAACCCGGCTCCACGGTCATCACGAGGATCTGGTCGAATTCCTCGAGCACGCTGTACAGCCCCTCCGCGGGCGTATCGGGCTTGATGGCGACGCCCGCCCGTGCACCGATGTCCCGCAGCCGCCTCGCGAGCGAGATCGGATCGGCCGCGGCTTCGAGATGGAAGGTCACGCTCGCGGCCCCCAGCTCGGCGTAGGCGGGAGCCCAGCGCTCGGGATCGGTGATCATCAGATGCACGTCGAGCGGGATGGGGCTCGTCGCCTGGATCCGCTCGACCATCTGCGGGCCGAACGTGAGGTTGGGCACGAAGTGGTTGTCCATCACGTCGACGTGCGCGAAGTCCGCCGACGCGATCCTGGCGAGGTCGCGCTGCATGTTGACGAAGTCGGCGGCCAGGATGCTGGGGTTGATGCGCGGGGCGCGGGGCAGGTCCACGTCTCTAGTCTCCTTCGTCGGTGGGCGGATTGTCTCGGGGCGCGGCCGTCTCACGACGCAGCAGCGCAAGGAACATCGCATCGGTGCCATGTCGATGCGGCCAGAGCTGCACGCGGCCGGAGCCGTCGTCGGCGAGGTCGATCGGCGCGTCCGCGACGTCGGCGACCACGGAGCGGGCGTCGAGCTCGGTGACGTCGCTGCGCCCGCGGAGCACCTCCTGCACCACGCCGGTCGTCTCGGCGAGGTGGGGCGAGCATGTGGCGTAGGCGACGATTCCCCCGGGCGCGACGGCGTCGAGGGCCGAACGGAGCAGCTCGACCTGCAGCGGCACGAGGTCGGCGACGTCGGCCGGCGACTTGCGCCAGCGGGCCTCGGGACGGCGTCGCAGCGCGCCGAGCCCGGTGCACGGAGCATCCACGAGGATGCGGTCGAAGGCGCCGGGGTGCGTGGTCCCGAACGAGCGGCCGTCGTCCTCGTGCACGGTCACCTCGCCGGGAACGGCGCGCAGAGCATTGCGGACGAGACGGGCCCGGGTGGGAACGACCTCGTTGGCTTCGAGCCGCACATCGTGCTGTCGAGCGATCGCGGCCAGCAGCGCGGTCTTGCCGCCAGGGCCCGCGCAGAGGTCGAGCCACCGCTCGCCGGGGACGATCGGTGCGGCGCCGGCCAGCGCGAGGGCGACGAGCTGGGAGCCCTCGTCCTGTACGCGGACAGTGCCTCCGGATGCGGCGATCACCCGATGCGGGTCACCGCCGGCCGACGCGTACGCCGTCGGAGCGTACGGGCGTCGGGGCTCCCCCGGCTCGGCGAGTCCGGGAAGCGCGACCAGCGTGACCTCCGGCGAGGCGTTGTCGGCGTCGAGGAGCTCGTCGAGCTCGTCGACCCGTCCCTCTGCGGCGAGAGCCCTGCGCAGTGCCCTGATGACCCAGACCGGATGCGCGGTGCGGAGCGCGAGCCTCTCGTCGTCCGACCGGGCGGATGCCTCGATGCGCTGCTCCCACTCCCCCGGCGTCTCACGGGAGATGCGCCGGAGCACGGCATTCGCGAAGCTGGACGCGCCGCGGCCCTGGTGCGCGGCGACGAGGTTCACGGACTCGTTCACCGCGGCATGGGACGCGACTCTGGTGGCGAGCAGCTGATGCGTCGCGAGTCGCAGCGCGTCGAGCACGGCGGGGTCGATCTCTTCGGCAGGACGATCCGCGGCCGCGGAGATGATCGCGTCGTAGGTGCCGCGACGACGCAGCGTGCCGTAGGCGAGTTCCGTGGCCAGCGCGGCGTCCTGAGGGGTGAGACCGGCGTCGGCGATCGCCGGAGGCAGGATCAGGTTGGCGTACGCATCGGAGTCGGACACGGCCCGCAGCACGTCGTAGGCGACGCGTCGCGCGGGCTGGACCGTGCGCTGTGGCGCTGCCGCTCCGCCCCGAGACGAGCCACCCCGAGACGAGCCGTTCCGTGTCGAGCCGTTCCGTGTCGAGCCGTTCCGCGCCGAACCGCCGCGTGCGTCGTCGCCCCGACCGGACCCGGAGCGACCGGAGCCGCCGCGGCCGCCGCCTGCGCCGGAGCCGTCGGACCTCGCGTCGCGTCGCGACCGGTCGTCCCGCCGGCCGCTCATGCGCCCACCCGCAGATCCTCGGCACCGCGCTGTCCGCGCCACCAGTCGACCGCCTTCATCGCTCCCTTGCCCGCCGGCTGCACCCGCGTGACCGCGAGCGGGTCCGAGGCGGTGCCGATCAGCAGCGAGGACTTCGTCGCGGCGATACGTCCGGGCTCGAGCGCATCCACGCCCGCGGAGGGAGCGGCCTCGAGGATCTTCAGCCGCAGGCCGTCGATCGTGGTGTGCGCGCCCGGTTCGGGGGTCACGCCGCGGAAGCGGGCGAACACGCGGGACAGCGGCTCGGTCCAGTCGATCAGACCGTCGTCGAGGGTGAGCTTCGGTGCGAGGGTCGGCTCGCCCTGCTGAGGAACGGCGACGGCCGTCCCGTCGGCGATGGCCGCGACCACCTCGGCGGTGAGCGCGGCGCCCTCGACGGACAGCACCTCGAGCACGGCATCCGCGGTCGCCTGCTCATCGACGTCGACGACACGCGCGGCGAAGACGTCGCCCGCATCGAGGGCAGGGACGAGCTGGAAGACACTGGCTCCGAGCTCGGCATCGCCCGCGATCAGCGCGCGCTGCACGGGCGCGGCGCCGCGCCAGCTCGGCAGCATCGAGAAGTGCAGGTTGATCCAGCCTTTCGCCGGCGTCGACAGCAGCGGCTCACGCACGAGGCCGCCGTAGGCCACGATGACGCCGAGTTCGGCGTCGAGCTCGGCGATCGCCTCGGTGACGGCATCGTCGAGCCTCGCGGCAGCGATCACCGGAAGGCCGAGCTCTGCCGCGGCCTGGGCCACGGGCGACGGCGTGAGCACGCGCTTGCGCCCCAACGGAGCATCGGGCCGGGTCACCACGGCCACGATGTCGTGTTCATCGGCGAGCCGGTGGAGGGTGGGGACGGCGGCCGACGGTGTGCCGGCGAAGACGAGTCGCATGAAGGTGCTCCGGAGGGATCCAGGTGGAGATCGGGTGAGGTCGAGGCGGTGTCGCGTTCAGAGCTCTGGGTCGAGGATATCGAGGCGAACCGAGAGCGCGCTCCGAGTGGACTTGCCCTTGCCCCTGCGCGCACTGACAGCCTCGGCGACCACGGCTGCGCGGAGGGTCGACGCCACTCGCTGTCCGGCGCCGTAATCGAAGCGGACCAGCGCACGCACGCGCGGCGGGTAGTCGTCGGACTCGATCGGCACCGGACCGAGCACGGCATCGGGAGGCAGAGCGAGATCGTGCAGAGAAGCCAGCCCGCGGGCCACCGCGGCGACCGTGCCCTCGACGAGCGCCACCCGCGCGGCCGGCGGCATGTGCAGCGGAGCGCGCTCGGCGAGTTCGGCGCGCGCGAAACCGGAGTGGTTCCAGGTCGCGAGTGCTCGGGCGATGCCGCCGTCGACGCCCACCAGATGGATCGGAGCGCCGGGGGCGGCCAGGGCGGCGGCGTTCGACCACCACCGCAGGCACGCCTCGCCGATGCGCAGGTCCGGTGCCTGCAGCATCCGCGGTCCGTCGAGCAGCACCACCGCCCGGTATCCGCCCTCTGCGAGAGGTTCGGCTCCCCTGGTCGCGACGATGAGGGACGGCTTGTCGGCGACGTGCTCGACGGGGTGCGCGCTGTCGGCCACGATCACCCGGATTCCGGGGAAGGCCTTGCCCAACTCGTCGGCCGTGCGCTCGCTGCCCGAGGAGGCCAGGCGCAGCTTCGTCGAGGAGCAGGCCGGGCATGCCCACGCACGGGCACCGCGACCGCACCATGCGCAGACGGGCACGGCCCCGCGGTGGGTGGCTCCCAGCGGTCCACCGCAGTGTGCGCAGCGCGCGGGTGCACGGCAGTCGGCGCACACCAGTGACGGGGAGAAACCCGGGCGCGACACCTGCACCAGCACGGGCCCATCGGCGGCGGCGTTGCGTGCGGAGAGGAACGCCGAGGACGGCATCCGCTGGGCTGTGGGGGCGTCCATCTCCTGCGGCGTGCTGAGCACGACGCGCGGGAGCACACGGCGTGTCGCCCGCACGTCGTGCAGGTACCCGTGCGCGACGAGCCGCTCCACATCGGTCGTGCGCGTGTGACCGGCGTACACCAGCGCGGAATCCTCCTGCTCCTGGCGCAGGAGCGCGGCGTCGCGGGCGTTGATGTAGGGGGCGAGCGGTTCGCCGAGCAGCGGATCGCCGTCGTCCCAGACCGCGACGAGACCTGCCTGCACCGGCGCGTACACGGCCGAGCGATTGCCCACCACGATGCACGGCGCGTCCTCGAGCGTGCGCAGGAACGAGCGGTAGCGATCGGGATTCGTCAGTCGCGAATCGTGCCGCACCACCGCTTCGGCCGGAGCGAGCACCTCGAGCGCCGCGAGCAGGCGATCCAGGTCGCGGTGGTCCGGCACCACCAGCACACTCGATCGGCCCGCCGCGAGCGTGTGCACCGCCGCTGCCGCGAGCAGCGCGGCCCAGCCCTGCACCCCCTCGCGGGAGACCGGCACCGCCTCGACCGCCGCACGACCGGACTCGTCGAGGACTGCGGTGAGTCCGTCGTACTCGTCGATGACCCGGGCGGCCGCCGCCTGCTGCGCGTCTGTGGGGACCGGCACCGGGGCATCGGCCGTCCAGGCCTTCTCGACGCGCACCTGGCGCTTGGGGATCACGAGTCGCAGCACGTCGGAGGCGGAACCCGCCGCGCGGTCCGCCGCGCGCCGCGCGAGGCGGTACAGGCGCGAGGGCAGGACGGGCACCGTCGACACGACGCTGTCGGCCTCGGACAGCGGACGATCGGCGTCGTCTTCGGTGTCGAGCTCGATGACGTACCCGTCGACCACGCGACCCGCGGTGCGCAGCGGCACACGGACCCGCACACCGAGCGGCACCTCACCCAGCTCGGTGGGCAGGGCGTAGTCGAACAGCCGATCGAGCTGCGGCAGCGGGGAGTCCAGGAGAACGCGGGCGATGCGCCGGCTCTCGGTCATGAGCGCGGGGGTGCCATCGGGCCGCCCCTCAGAGGCCCGCAGCGCGACGAAGCTCCTCGGCGCGGTCGGTGCGCTCCCACGTGAAGTCGGGGAGGTCGCGACCGAAGTGGCCGTATGCCGCTGTCTGCGCGTAGATCGGGCGCAGCAGGTCGAGCTGATCGATGATCGCCTGGGGCCGGAGGTCGAACACCTCATCGATCGCGCGGGTGATGGCCTCGTCCGACACCTTTCCGGTGCCGAAGGTCTCGACGTACAGTCCCACGGGTCGGGCGACGCCGATGGCGTAGGCGACCTGCACCTCGAGGCGATCGGCGAGTCCCGCGGCGACGGCGTTCTTGGCGACCCACCGCGTGGCGTAGGCGCCCGAGCGGTCGACCTTCGACGGATCCTTGCCGCTGAACGCCCCGCCGCCGTGACGGGCGGCGCCGCCGTAGGTGTCGATGATGATCTTGCGTCCGGTGAGACCCGCGTCGCCCTTCGGGCCGCCGGTCACGAACGGGCCTGCGGGGTTGATGTAGTAGGTGACGTCGTCGAGATCGAGTCCGGTCGTCGCGAGGATCGGGTCGATGACGTGCTCCCGCACCTGCGCCTTGATCTCGTCCTGCGAGATGTCGGGGTGGTGCTGCGTCGAGAGCACCACCGCGTCGACGGTCTTCGGGGTGAAGCCCTCGTATCCGAGGGTGACCTGCGTCTTGCCGTCGGGGCGCAGGAAGCCGAGCGCACCGGAGCGGCGCACCTCGGCGAGCCGCTCGGCGATGCGGTGGGCGGTCCAGGCCGCCATCGGCATCAGCTGCGGCGTCTCGTTGGTGGCGAACCCGAACATGATGCCCTGGTCGCCCGCCCCCAGTCCGTCGAGCGGATCGACGGACGAGCCGTCGCGATGCTCCTGAGCGCTGTCGACCCCGTGGGCGATGTCGGTGGACTGCTCCCCCACCGAGATGCTCACACCGCACGAATCCCCGTCGAAGCCGGTGTCGCTCGACGTGTAGCCGATGCGATTGACGACCTGACGGACGATCGTCGGGATGTCGACGTACGCCTCGGTGCGGATCTCACCCGCGACGTGCACGAGCCCCGTGGTGACGAGGGTCTCGACGGCGACGCGGGAGCCGGGGTCCTTCGCGAGGAGGCCGTCGAGGATGCTGTCCGAGATCTGGTCGCAGATCTTGTCGGGGTGCCCCTCGGTGACGGACTCGGACGTGAACAGACGCAGCGCGCTCATCGGGGCTCCAGAACGGATCGGGCAGACGGGAGGGGGTGATCCCATGATGGACCGCACCGCCGACATCGGTCGGCGGTGCGGTCATCGGACGTCACTCGGCGTGACGGAGGCGCAGCTTGTCTTCGTTGATCTCGTGCAGGGCGATGGTGAGCGGCTTGTCCTCGACGGACGAGTCGACCAGCGGGCCCACGTTGTCGAACAGGTTGCCCTCGTGGAGGTCGGAGTAGTAGTCGTTGATCTGGCGCGCGCGCTTGGCGGCGTAGATCACGAGCTCGTACTTCGAGTCGACGCGGTCGAGCAGGTTGTCGATGGGGGGATCGATGATGCCGTTGGTGTGGTGTCCGGCCATGGTGGGACCTCCTGATCAGGCGACGGGATCGTCGCGAAGACGGTGAAGCAGGCGCGCGATCCTTCGACGGGCTCAGGGACCGGATGTGGCAGGATCCCCGAAATCGTGTCAGCGCGCAGAGCTCAGAGACAATTCTACGACCTCGGCGGCGGCAGCGGCGACGTCCTCGTTCACGATGAGGTGGTCGAACTCGTTCTGCGCGGCCAATTCGACCTTCGCCGTGCGCAGTCGACGCGCCCGTTCCTCGGCCCCCTCGGTGCCGCGACCGACCAGTCGCTGCACGAGTTCGTCCCAGGTCGGCGGCAGCAGGAAGATGAGCGTCGCCGCCGGTTCGGCACGGCGGACCTGGCGCGCGCCCTGCAGGTCGATCTCGAGCAGCACCGTCCTGCCCTCGGCCAGAGCGGCGTCGATCGGCGCACGCGGCGTGCCGTAGCGCGACCGGTTGTGCACCACGGCGTACTCGAGCAGCTCGTCCTGCTCGATCAGCCGATCGAACTCGGCGTCGTCCACGAAGTAGTAGTGCACGCCGTCGATCTCCCCCGGGCGCGGCGCCCTGGTCGTCGCCGAGACGGAGAGGTGGATCTCGGGGTTGTGCTCGCGGATGTGGGCCGCGACCGTGCCCTTGCCGACTGCGGTGGGGCCGGCGAGCACGAGCAGCCGACTGCGCGCGCCCCGGGGCTCGGTGACGGGGAAGCGCGTGTCCAGCCATGCGGTCAGCGCGGCGCGCTGACGCACGCCGAGGCCGCCGAGGCGCTTGACCGACGAGATGTGCAGCTCGTCGAGGATGCGATCGCGCTTACCCGCGCCGATCGCCGGGAGGGCGAGCAGGAAGTCGGTGATCCGCAGGGACCCCTCGACGGAATCCGGATCCGCCGTCGCACGCCGCAGCACGGTCTGCGGCGTGACGACCCGCGTGGTCAGGTCGCGTTTGAGCGATGCACGGGCGCGTCGTCGCTCGACCGCTTTGCGCGCGGCGGCCGCACGGTCGACCTCGGGAACCGGACGAGACTCAGCCACGGCCGACCTCCCTGTATTCTGCGACGCGCGCGTCGATGGCTGCGGCGAGGCCCGACGGCCCGGCCGAGAGGATGCTGCGACTCTCACTCGCGAGGACCGCGCCGCTCATGCTCCCGAAACGGCGATGCAGATCGGACGGCGTCGCCCCCTGCGTGCCGAAGCCCGGAGCGAGGATCGGCGCGAACGGGGCGAACGCCGCGATGCCGGCATCCGTCCAGTCCACCGTGGCTCCGATCACGAAGCCGAAGCTGCCCCACTCCCCCGCGCCGGCGTGCTCGGCGTTGCGGGCGGAGACGACCGAGACGATGTCGGCGGACACCGCACGACCCGTCTCCGAGACCGAGCGCTGCAGCGTCTCCGCTTCGGGATTGCTCGTCGCGGCGAGCACGAACAGGCCCTTCCCGTGCTCCTGTGCGAGCGAGAAGGCGCCGTCGAGGGCACCGACCCCGAGGAACGGATTGACCGTGAGGGCGTCCGCTTCGAGAGGTGAGCCCGGCGTCAGCCAGGCCTGGGCGTACGCGTCCATGGTGGTGCCGATGTCGCCGCGCTTCGCGTCCGCGATCACGACCAGCCCCGCCGCACGTGCGGCGGCCAGCACCTCCTCGAGCGCGGCGAAGCCCGCCGAGCCGAAGCGCTCGAAGAACGACACCTGCGGCTTGACGACACCGACGCGGCCGGCCGCCGCCTCGACGGTCCTCAGCCCGAACTCCCGCGTGCCGGAGGCGTCGTCGGCGAGGCCCCACGCCGCGAGGAGCGCTGCATGCGGGTCGATGCCCACGCACAGCGGTCCTCGCGCGGCGAGGGTCGTGCGGATGCGTTCGCCGAAGCGGGTGCTCACACCGCGGCCTTCCGGTCGAGGGCGTACTCCTGCAGGCTCTTCACCTGGAAGCCCTCGTGCGCTGCGTCCATGCCGCTCACGGCGGCACCGAGAACGGCCATCGTGGTGAACAGCGCCTTGTCCGCCGCGACCGCCGCGGCCCTGATCTCGTACCCGTCGGCCCGTGCCGCGCCGCCCGAGGGCGTGTTCACGACGATGTCGATCGAGCCGTCGTTGATCAGGTCGACGACGTTGGTCGCGCCCGACTCCTGGGTCTCGCTGTACTTCTCGACCACGGTCACGGCGATGCCGTTGCGCGAGAGGATCTCGGCGGTGCCCTCGGTGGCCACGATCGTGAACCCGAGCTGCTGCAGGCGGTGCGCCGGCAGGATCACCGCGCGCTTGTCGGAGTCGGCGACCGAGATGAACACGGTTCCGGAGGTCGGCATCCCGCCGTACGCGGCGGCCTGGCTCTTGGCGAACGCGGTCGGGAAGTCGCGGTCGATGCCCATGACCTCGCCCGTCGAGCGCATCTCCGGTCCGAGGATCGAGTCGACCGTCTTGCCGTCGGCGGTGCGGAACCGCTTGAACGGCAGCACGGCCTCCTTGACCGAGACCGGTGCGTCGAGCGGCACCCGCGAACCGTCCTGCTCGGGCAGCATGCCCTCGGCGCGCAGCTCCGCGATGGTCGATCCGGCCATCACACGGCTCGCGGCCTTGGCCATCGGGATGCCGAGCGCCTTGGAGACGAACGGCACCGTGCGGCTCGCGCGCGGATTGGCCTCGATGACGTAGAGCACCCCGGCGCTGATCGCGAACTGCACGTTCAGCAGGCCGCGCACTCCGACGCCCTCGGCGATCGCCAGCGTGGCCTCGCGCACGCGGTCGACATCGGTGCGACCGAGCGATACCGGGGGCAGCGTGCAGCTGGAGTCGCCGGAGTGGATGCCCGCCTCTTCGAGGTGCTCCATGACTCCGCCGATGAACAGATCGGTGCCGTCGTAGAGAGCATCGACGTCGAGCTCGATCGCGTCATCGAGGAAGCGGTCGACCAGGAGCGGCTTGCCCTCCTCGATGACGACCTCGTCGGCGGTGCGCACGAAGTAGTCGCGCAGCGACGCGGTGTCGTAGACGATCTCCATGCCGCGACCTCCGAGCACGAAGCTCGGGCGCACGAGCACGGGGTAGCCGATCTCCTCGGCGACCGCGACCGCACCGTCGGCGTCGACGGCGGTGCCGTGACGCGGAGCGATGAGGCCCGCCGAATCGAGCAGCTGCGAGAAGAGCTCCCGCTCCTCCGCGATGTCGATCGCCGCGGGGCTGGTGCCGAGCACCGTGTACCCGGCGGCCTCGATGCCCTTCGCGAGCCCGAGCGGGGTCTGACCGCCGAGCTGGCAGACGACGCCGAGGATCGTGCCGCTGGCGGCTTCCGCGTCCAGCACCTCGAGCACGTCCTCGAGCGTGAGCGGCTCGAAGTAGAGACGGTCGGACGTGTCGTAGTCGGTCGAGACGGTCTCGGGGTTGCAGTTGACCATGACGGTCTCGAACCCGGCATCCGACAGAGCGAACGACGCGTGCACGCAGGAGTAGTCGAACTCGACGCCCTGACCGATGCGGTTGGGGCCCGACCCGATGATCACCACCTTCGTGCGCTCCGACGGCGCCACCTCGGTCTCGAAGTCGTAGCTCGAGTAGTGATACGGGGTGAGAGCCGGAAACTCGCCTGCGCAGGTGTCGACCGTCTTGTACACGGGCCGGATGCCGAAGCCGTGACGCACGCCGCGGATCTCGGCCTCGTCGTCGCCGCGCAGCTGCGCGATCTGCGCGTCGGAGAAGCCGTGCTCCTTGGCGTACCGCAGCGTGGCGGCGTCGAGCTCCGGGGCCGTGCTGACGATCTCCGCGACCTCGTTGATGAGCACGATCTGGTCGATGAACCACGGGTCGATCGCCGTGGCCTCGAAGGCCTGCTCGACGGTCGCGCCCTTGCGCAGCGCCTGCTGCAGGGTGACGATGCGTCCGTCGGTCGGCACCTTCGAGATCTCGAGCAGCTCGTCGACCGAGCGCTCCTCGATGCCCCAGTGGAAGCTGGAGCCGCGCTTCTCGAGCGACCGGAGCGCCTTCTGCAGCGCGGTCGCGTAGTTGCGTCCGATCGCCATGGCCTCTCCGACCGACTTCATGGTCGTGGTGAGCGTGGCGTCGGCGGCGGGGAACTTCTCGAACGCGAACCGCGGCACCTTGACCACGACGTAGTCGAGCGTCGGCTCGAAGCTCGCCGGGGTCACACCCGTGATGTCGTTGGGGATCTCGTCGAGCCGGTAGCCGAGGGCGAGCTTCGCCGCGAGCTTCGCGATCGGGAATCCGGTCGCCTTCGAGGCCAGCGCACTGGAGCGCGAGACGCGCGGGTTCATCTCGATGACGATGATGCGCCCGTTGCTGGGATCGACCGCGAACTGGATGTTGCAGCCTCCCGTGTCCACGCCCACCGCGCGGATGATGTCGATGCCGATGTCGCGCATGTTCTGGTACTCGCGGTCGGTGAGGGTGAGCGCCGGTGCCACCGTGATCGAGTCTCCGGTGTGCACGCCCACGGGATCCACGTTCTCGATCGAGCAGACGACGACCGTGTTGTCGGCGGTGTCGCGCATGAGCTCGAGCTCGTACTCCTTCCAGCCGAGGATGGACTCCTCCAGGAGCACCTCGGTGGTCGGGGAATCCCGCAGACCCGCTCCGCCGATGCGACGGAGGTCCTGCTCGTCGTAGGCGAAGCCGGAGCCGAGACCGCCCATGGTGAACGAGGGGCGGACGACGAGCGGGTAACCCAGCTCGGCGGCGCCCTCGAGCAGGTCGTCCATCGTGTGCGCGATGATGCTGCGCGCCACGTCGGCGCCGGCATCCAGCACCAGCTGCTTGAAGACCTGGCGGTCCTCGCCCTTGTTGATCGCCTCGAAGCTCGCACCGATCAGCTCGACGTCGTACTTCTCGAGGATGCCGTGGTTGTGCAGCTCGATCGCGGCGTTCAGGGCGGTCTGGCCGCCGAGGGTCGGCAGGATCGCGTCGGGACGCTCCTTGGCGATGATGGTCTCGATGACCTGCCAGGTGATCGGCTCGATGTAGGTCGCGTCGGCGAAGTCCGGATCGGTCATGATCGTGGCGGGGTTGGAGTTGACCAGGATGACCCTGACGCCCTCCTCGCGGAGGACGCGGCACGCCTGGGTGCCGGAGTAGTCGAACTCGCAGGCCTGACCGATGACGATCGGGCCGGAGCCGATGACGAGAACGGAGTTGATGTCGTCGCGCTTGGGCATTACTTGGCGTCCTTCTGGGTGTCGACGACCATGTCGCGGAATCGGTCGAAGAGGTAGTTGGCGTCGTGGGGGCCTGCGGCCGCCTCCGGGTGGTACTGCACGGAGAACGCGGGGATGTCGAGCGCGCGGAGACCCTCGACGACGCGGTCGTTCAGACCGACATGGCTGACCTCGACCTTGCCGTAGCCGTTCGGGCTGTCGAAGGAGCCCTCCAACGGAGCCTCGACGGCGAAGCCGTGGTTGTGCGCGGTGATCTCGACCCGCCCTGTCGACTTGTCGAGCACGGGCTGGTTGATGCCGCGGTGCCCGAACGGCAGCTTGTACGTGCCGAGCCCGAGCGCACGACCGAGCAGCTGGTTGCCGAAGCAGATGCCGAAGAACGGCAGCCCGTCATCGAGCACCGCACGCAGCAGTTCGACGTGGTCGCCCGAGGCCGCGGGATCTCCGGGGCCGTTGGAGTAGAACACCGCGACGGGGTCGATCGCGCGGATGCCGTCGATCGTGACGTCCTGAGGAAGCACGTGCACCTCGAAACCGCGGGCGGCGAGGTTGTCGATCGTCGCCTGCTTGACGCCGAGGTCGAGCACGGCGAGGTTGCCGACCTTCTCGCCCACCGCCGGCGTCACCTCCGCGACCTCGACCGAGACCTGCGCCGAGAGATTGCGGCCGGCCATCTGCGGTGCTTCGCGCACGATGCGCAGCTGCTCCTCGGCGTCGGTCTTCGCCGCGTCTCCCGAGAAGATGCCGCCGCGCATCGAACCCGCGGCGCGGATGTGGCGGGTGACCGACCTGGTGTCGATGCCGCTGATGCCGACGATCGCGTCCTGCACGAGCACCTCGTCGAGCGACGCGTTCGCGCGCCAGTTCGACACCACCCGTGAGGGATCGCGCACGATGTATCCGGCCACCCAGATGCGCCGGGACTCGGTGTCCTCGTCGTTCATGCCGGTGTTGCCGATGTGAGGCGCCGTCTGCAGCACGATCTGGCCTGCGTACGAGGGGTCGGTGAGCGTCTCCTGGTAACCGGACATGCCGGTGGCGAAGACGACCTCGCCGAGCGTGGTTCCGAGCGCGCCGTACGCGCGTCCGACGTGGCGGGTCCCGTCTTCGAGGACGAGGACGGCGGGTTCGGGGAGGGCTGTCATGACGTTGCTCCTGTGTCGTCGGCGGCGGTGTCGTCCGTGGCGGGGACGAGTCGCTGCAGTTCTGCGATGAAGTTCTGGGGATCCCCGTCGGTGAGACGGAGGTAGGAATCGACGGGTGTGCCGTCGTCGGCGTTCCACGAGACGCGCACCAGGCCGCCGGGCTCGACCACGCGATCGATCGTGACGGTCGCACGGTCGACGCCGATGAGGCGCGAGGCACCGAGGAAGACCGTCGGCGCTCCGTCGAGGCAGAGGGCCAGGCCGCGGTCGGTGATCGCGGCCTCACCCCGCGCCCGGTAGGTCAGCGGGCGGACGGCCAGTCTCTCCAGCGGCTGCTCGTGCCGGGTCGTCGAGACGTAGAGCACCTCGCGCCGGTCGAGGACCTCCGCGTGCTCGGGAACCCCGAGCGGCGCCGCGAGACCCGAATCTCGTCGGAGTCGTCGTCGCCACGCGAAGAACATCGCGGCGAGGACGAAGACGGCCAGCCCGATCATGATCGCGATGGCGAGATCCCTGGGGATCATGCGCGCAGCTCCTCGACCACGGCCCCGCCGTCGACCGTCAGCAGTCCGCCGTGCACGGTGTACTCGACGCGACCGGGCAGGTCGCGACCGAGGTACGGCGAGTTCACGCTGCGCCCGTGGAGGTCGGACTCGGTGAAGACCCCGGCGACGGATGCGTCATACAGAGCGATGTGCGCCGGGGCGCCGACCTCGAGGGGGGTTCCGTGGCCCGAGAGGCGGCCGATGCGGGCGGGGGTCGCGCTCATCACGCGCGCGACGTCCTCCCAGCCGATCAGCCCGGTCTCGACCATCGACCGGTGCACGACCCGCAGGGCGCTCTCGAGGCCCACCATGCCGTTCGCCGCCGCCTGCCACTCGCACGCCTTGCTCTCGCTGGGGTGCGGTGCGTGGTCCGTCGCGACGATGTCGATCGTGCCGTCGGCGAGGCCCTCGCGCACGGCGAGCACATCCTCCTCGCGGCGCAGCGGCGGGTTGACCTTATAGCGCGCGTCGTAGCCGCGCACCAGCTCGTCGGTCAGCAGCAGGTGGTGGGGGGTGACCTCGGCGGTGACGTCGATGCCGCGCTTCTTGGCCCAGCGGATGATGTCCACGGATCCGGCGGTCGACAGATGGCAGACGTGCAGACGCGAGCCGACATGCTCCGCCAGCAGCACGTCGCGGGCGATGATCGACTCCTCGGCGACGGCCGGCCAGCCGGCGAGCCCCAGTTCGGCCGATACGGTGCCCTCGTTCATCTGGGCGCCCTCGGTGAGACGCGGATCCTGCGCGTGCTGCGCGATGACTCCGCCGAACGACTTCACGTACTCCAGCGCGCGACGCATGATGAGCGGGTCGAACACGCAGAACCCGTCGTCGCTGAACACCCGCACTCGGGCGCGGGAGGTGGCCATGGCGCCCAGCTCGGCGAGCCGTTCGCCCTTCTGGCCCACGGTGACGGCGCCGATCGGCTGGACTGTGGCATAGCCTGCGGCCTCGCCGAGGGCGAGTTCCTGCTCGACGACGCCCGCCGTGTCGGCCACCGGCGAGGTGTTCGGCATCGCGAACACCGCGGTGAAGCCGCCGGAGGCGGCGGCGCGGGTTCCGGTGAGGATCGTCTCGGACGCCTCGTATCCGGGTTCGCGCAGATGCGTGTGCAGGTCGACCAGCCCGGGGAGCGCGATGAGCCCCGCAGCGTCGACGACTCGAGCGCCGGAGCGCGAGAGCGAGGTGCCGATCTCGGCGATCACGCCGTTCTCGACGATGATGTCGGCGCTCTCCGCGCCGAGAAGCCGTGCGCCGGTGATGACGAGGGTCTCGTTCACTGGTCTCCCCCTCGTTCGTCGTCTCGTTCTCCTGCCAGAAGCAGGTACAGCACCGCCATCCGGACGGACACCCCGTTCGTCACCTGTTCGAGCACGGTGGACCGTGGCGAATCGGCGGCTTCCGAGGAGATCTCCAACCCGCGGTTCATGGGTCCGGGGTGCATCACAATGCTACCGTCCGGCAGACCGGCCACTCGCCGTGCGTCGAGACCCCACCGCCGGGAATACTCCCGCTCAGTCGGGAAATACGCGGCGTTCATCCGCTCCAGCTGGATGCGCAGCATCATGACCGCATCCGGCGACTCGGCGAGGGCCTCGTCGAGGTCGTAGACGACCTTCGCGGGCCACAGCGACACGTTCTGCGGCACGAGCGTGGGAGGTGACACCAGCGTGACCTGCGCGCCGAGGGTGGCGAGCAGCCACACGTTCGAGCGGGCGACACGGGAGTGCAGCACGTCGCCGACGATCACGACCCGGACACCGCTGAGGTCGCGCCCCCGGCTCTGCGCGCCGAAGCGGCGCTTGCGGATCGTGAAGGCATCCAGCAGAGCCTGGGTCGGATGCTCGTGCGTGCCGTCTCCGGCGTTGACGACCCCGGCCGAGATCCAACCGCTGGTGGCGAGGGTCTGCGGAGCCCCGGACGCGGGGTGGCGGATCACGACGGCATCGGCGCCCATCGCCTGCAGGGTCTGGGCGGTGTCCTTCAGGCTCTCGCCCTTGGAGACGCTCGAGCCCTTGGCCGCGAAGTTGATCACATCGGCCGAGAGGCGCTTGGCGGCGGCCTCGAACGAGATGCGCGTGCGGGTGGAGTCCTCGAAGAAGAGGTTCACCACGGTCTTGCCGCGCAGCGTCGGGAGCTTCTTGACCTCGCGCGACTGCGTGTCCGACATGTCCTCGGCGACATCGAGGATGCGCAGTGCGGTCGCGCGGTCGAGGGTGCGGGTGTCGAGGAGGTGTCTCATGCCTCGATCGTCACCTCCTCGGTCCCGTCGTCCTCGGCCAGGCGCACGTTGACACGCTCCTGCCGGGACGAGGGGATGTTCTTGCCGACGAAATCCGGACGGATCGGCAGCTCGCGGTGTCCTCGGTCGACGAGGATCGCGAGACGCACCGCGGCGGGGCGTCCGATCGACTGCAGCGCATCGAGGGCCGCGCGGATGCTGCGGCCGGAGAACAGCACGTCGTCCACGAGCACGACGGTCCTGCCGTCGATGCCCCCGGCGGGGATCGCGGTCGGACGGGGCGATCTGGTCGGCTGCGATGCGAGATCGTCGCGGAACAGCGTCACATCCAGCGCGCCGACCGGCACGGTCGTCTGCGCGATCTCGCCGATGGCGGCGGCGAGGCGGTGGGCGAGTGTGACGCCGCGGGTCGGAATTCCCAGCAGGACGAGGTTCTCAGCCCCTCGGTTGGATTCGAGGATCTCGTGCGCGATACGGGTCAGAGCCCGCGAGATATCGGCTTCGTGCAAGACGGTGCGTGCACTCATCAGCCGCTCCCTTCTCCGCCTCACAGGACGGTGTTAAAGGTTGCTTGATGCCCCCAGTCTAGCGTGACCTCAGCGCCACCCCAGCACGTCGCGGACGACCGCCTGCGACGCCGGCGACCCGTCGTCGGGAAGCGATCGAAGGGACTCATGGGAGAGCATGGCGCCCTCCGCCCCCGCCGCGGCGGTGATCCCCTCGAGTGCTCTCGCGATGCGAGGGCCCGCAGCCCAGGAGTAGTCCGAGTCACCGCGGCGCGAGGCGTGCGGGAAGACCAGGAGCTCGGCCACCCCTTTCGCGACGTGACGCGAGGCGACGATCACCAGCGTCGGGGGGATGACGTGGTGCAGCGCCCGCGGCAGCGGGATCGGCAGGTCGTCGAGGAACAGGCTCCTCCAGATGCCGCGGCGCGAGCCCTCCTCGTCACCGATCTCCAGAGCCGCCGCGCTCCACTCCGACCCCTGCGAGTCGAGCGTGTCCGCGAATCCGTCGGCACGACGCTCGAACCCCTCGGCCTCCAGGAACTCGGTCGCTATGGAGACGAGTCGGGAGGCGTCCGAGCGGACGATCCAGCGCGCTCCGCGCAGCGTGCCCCGCCGACCCAGCCGCGACGTACGCGCGCGACGCCCGGAGCCGTCACGGTGTGCGGTGCGCGCCACCGTCACCCGGCCTCGCTGAGCACGGCGTCGGTGACCTCGTCGATCTTCGTCGAGCGGATGGGGTGCCCGCTCGTCGACAGGCAGCGACCGGTCTTCAGATCCCACTTCCAGTCGTGCATGCTGCAGGTGAGGATCCCGTCGTCGTCGACCTTGCCGGTCTTCGTCAGGTCGGCGCGCAGATGCGGACAACGGCGCTGCACGACCCAGTCGCCGATCTCGGCGTCCTCGGTCTGGTCGGTCTGCTCCTGGTACCAGTTCTCGACGTACTCGATGCGGTCGACCGAGAGGCACTTGAGGAAGGTCGTGAGGAATTCGTTGAACTTGCCGCTGCGTCCGACCTGGAACTGCATCGACAGGAAGATCGAGTTCGACCAGTCGATCTCGTGATCGCGGATGTTCGTCGACACGAGGTCGGCGGGGATCGTGTACCAGTAGATGCACTCCTCGCCCGCGTACTCGCGCACCTTGGCCCGCGGGAAGTCGACGACCATGTCGAGGTCGCCGATGCGGAAGCGCACGACACCGCCGACGCCGAGACGGATCGTGCGCGACTTCTTCAGCAGAGGCTCCCACCAGCCCTTGAGCGTCTCGAGCATCTCGGCCGGCGGGATGATCTCGGCGCGCGAGGACTCTTCGTCGCGGATCTCCTGCTGACGGGTCGCCCGCTGCTCCTCGAGGTAGTCCCACTTCTCGTCGAAGATGTGCGAGAGCTCCTGGTCGGTGTACAGCGTCTGCTCGGTCGCGACCTCTCCCCCGGCGACGGTGACCACCGTGCCCGGCACGAACAGGTGCCCGTCGTACTGCGGCGACAGCTCCTTCATGTGCGCGAGGAACTGCTTCTGGTCGGTGAAGATCGACTCTCCGTTGCGTCCGAGGCCGTTGAAGTCGAAGAGGTCGTCGCGAAGGAACATGGGCGGTCCCGCCATCGGGAACACGTGCGGGGCATCGACCTTGTCGATGTAGTACATCGCGCGCTTGTTCTGCGCATCGCGCTTGAGCTTCGCGAAGTTCTGCTTCGCATCGAGCGGCAGGTCGTAGACCATCGGCCACCAGATGGCGCCCGAGACCTGGGTGAAGTAGGCGTCGGGCTTTCCGAAGTGCAGAAGGGTGTCCAGGTCGAGCGGGTGCGAGTCGTTCTGGTTGATCACCGAGCCCGTGCCGTCGTCGACGCTGAGCGACGAGTCGCCGATCGGGCCGTCGCTCGGGGCTCGCAGCGGGGTGATCATGATCTTCAGGTCGCCCCGCTCGATGATCTGCCCGGCCGGGGCATGCGTGATGTTCGTGTAGCCGAGCGCCCTGATGTCCTGTTCGAGATCGTCGATCGGGTACTCCGGCAGCAGCACCTCGATGTCCTTGCGGATGTAGCGCTCGAGCAGCGCAGGATCGAAGTGGTCGCGGTGTCGATGCGAGATGTAGAGGAAGTCCGCCTCGCGGCCGAACCGCTCCCAGTCGAGCCCCCGATTGTCGGGGAAGGGGAACCAGGAGCCGAAGAACGAGGGGCCGAGGACCGGGTCGCAGATGATGTTCCCGCCGACCGTCTCGATGAACATCCCGGCGTGGCCGAGTCCCGTGATCCGCATGCATTCCTCCTGAAGTCCGACGTTCGATTCTACCGGCGGGCTCCTGGGCGGGTGCGGTGACCCGGCCGGGAGAAATCAGTTGTCGTCGAACAGGCCCTTGATGTCGTCCGACGTGAGCGACTGGGCGAACAGCTCGTCGTCGTCCATCACCGCGGTGAACAGTCGGGCCTTGCGGCGCTGCAGTTCGAGCACCTTCTCCTCGATCGTGCCCGTCGCGATCATCCGGTAGACGAACACCTGGCTCGTCTGTCCGATCCGGTGCGTGCGGTCGATGGCCTGCTCCTCCGCCGCGGGGTTCCACCAGGGGTCGAGCAGGAAGACGTAGTCGGCCTCCGTCAGGGTCAGCCCGAACCCGCCGGCCTTGAGGCTGATGAGGAACACCGGCTGCTGACCCGCCTTGAATCCGTCGATCACCCGCTCACGGTGCCTGGTCGATCCGTCGAGGTGGGCATAGGGGATGCCCGCCTCCTCGAGTCTCGCGGCGGCGAGATCGAGGAAGGAGGTGAACTGGCTGAACACCAGCGCCCGGTGCCCCTCGGCCTGCAGCTCGCGCACCCGCTCGAGCAGCGTGTCGAGCTTGCTCGAGCCGATCTCGGCATGAGCCTCGTCGATCAGCGCCGGCGCGAGACTCAGCATCCGCAGCAGCGTGAGGGAGCGGAAGACGATGAAGCGGTGGCGGTCGAGGTCGTCGAGCAGACCGAGCACCTTCTGCCGTTCCCTCTGCAGCACGACGTCGTAGAGGGCGCGGTGATCGGGACTCAACTCGACCTCGAGCAGCTGCTCCTGCTTGGCGGGGAGGTCGGGCGCCACCAGCTCCTTCGTGCGGCGCAGCATGAGCGGTCGCACACGTCTGCGCAGCTGGGCGAGGCGGCGGGCGCGGTACTCCCCGCCCTCGGCGTTCTCGGGCACCTTGCCCTTCTCGATCGGCTGGATGTAGCGGTCCTTGAACTTGCGCGCCGACGGGAACAGGCCGGGCGCGGCGAGCTTGAGCAGCGACCAGAGCTCCGAGAGGCTGTTCTCCATCGGCGTGCCGGTGACGGCGTACGTCACCTCGGCCGAGAACGACGAGATCGCGCGGTGCAGCCTGGTCTTCGGATTCTTGACGAACTGGGCCTCGTCGAGGATGAGCGCGGCCCATCCGATCGAGCGGAACTCCTCCTCGTCGAGCCGAGCGACCGTGTACGAGCTCACCACCAGGTCGGCGGATGCCGCCGCGGCCCGAAGCACCCCCGCGCGCTTGCCGCTGGTGCTGTCGACGACGACGACGCGCAGCCCCGGAGTGAAGCGGGCGGCCTCCGAGCGCCAGGTACCCAGCACCGAGGTCGGGGCGAGCACCAGGAACGGCCGCGTCTCGCCCTGTTCGCGCGTGTGCTGGATGAAGGTCAGCAGCTGGAGGGTCTTGCCCAGCCCCATGTCGTCGGCGAGGATCCCGCCGAGCCGATGACGCCAGAGGAAGGCGAGCCAGTCGAAGCCGGACTTCTGATACGGGCGCAGCTCGGCGACCAGACCGGCCGGCACGGCCGTCTCGGGCACGCCCGTGGCCTGGCGGAGCCCGTCGGCCGTGGCGCGCCAGCTCACCGCCGGCTCGGCCTCGTCGGCGAGATCCTCGAACTCCTCCCAGAGGTCGATCTGATAGCGACTGATGCGCGGACCCGTCTCCCACTCGTCGAGCTCGCCCGCCTCCTCGATCAGGTCGCGGAGACGATCGAGCGCAGGATGGCTGAGCGAGAAGTACCCGCCGTCCGAGAGCAGCAGCTTCTTGCGCCCCCGGCTCAGCGCCGTGAACAGCGGGCCGAAGGGGATGCGTCTGCCGTCGATCGTCACGAGGATGCCGAGATCGAACCAGTCGGAATCGGTCGTCTCGACGGTCGTGACCTTCACCTGCGGGTCGCCCGTCAGCTCGCGGTACTCCTTGCGCGTCCCCTTCGAGGTGACCGAGACGCCGATCGCCTCGAGAGCGGGCACGCACTCCGCGACGAAGGCGGCGGCGTCGATGTCGTGCAGCGATCCGGCGGGGCGGAAGCTGGTGGTGCGGAACTCCTGCCAGACGCTCTCGATGCCCGCGCGGATCCCGGACTCGGCCTCGGCATCGCGCACGCCCGCGCCGTTCCAGGCGAAGGGCACGCGGCCGAAGCGCCCGTACGACCATTCGAACGAGTAGTCGACCACATCGCCCCGTTCGTAGGTGAGCGTCAGCGCAGGCTCCGGCGCCGGCACCTCGGGAAGGGAGAGGTCGCCCGCGGTGCGCACCGCGCTGCGCCGCGCCAGAAGCGGATACGCATCGTTCAGGAACGCCTGCTCGTCGGCCGCGGGCACGACGATCGGCGCCGCCGTCGCGAGCAGTGCCCTGGTCTGCTCACTGAGTGCGGTCTCGGCGAGCACGATCTCGATCCGAGCGCCGACCAGTCGAGCCGTGTACAGACCCGTTCGTCCGATCGGGTGCGACTCCGCCGCCGGGACCTCGGCGTCATCGACCCGCACCTCGGCGGCCACGGTCAGCGCCCCGTCGTCGCCGCGAGTGATCCGCGCCGACACGTCGGCGGATGTCGCCATCCGCACCGAGATGCTCTTCTGACTCGCCACCAGCGGGATGCCGACCTCGGCGCCCGAGCGCAGCTGGCCCCACAGCAGCGGGGACTCGACCTGGTCGAGCACCAGCCACTCCCCTGCGTTCCCGGAGAGGAGCGAGTCACGGGAGATGCTGAGCAGGTCGCTGAACCAGCGGTTCTGCTCGCGCCCGAACTGCGCGGCGTCGCGACGAACGGCATCCCACCCCGCGCCGCCCTGGATCCATGACCCGGTCTGCGCGCTGCGCATGAGCGGTCGGATCGCCAGGAGCAGTTCGCCCTCGTGGCGAGCGAGGTCCCGCGGCACGGCCGCGCGCACGGGCCGCGGCCCCCAGTGGTTCTCGGCGCGGGACTCACGGTGGCGCAGCTCGACCCCCAGCGCCAGCTGCTGCGGCAGCCGCTCGACCGAGGCGCCCAGCAGACTCCGCCACGAGGCGGGAGCCGGCGCACGCGACGGTGTCGCCGGTGCCGGGTTCGGCACCTGCAGCGCGGCGGACTGCTGGGAGTACTCGTGCACGTTCGAGGCGAGCACGGTCGCGACGACGTGCTTGCATCCGGTGCGCACCGGGCAGGTGCACCTCGTCGTGCGCATCCGCCGGGTGCCGTTCGACGAGCCGAACGCGATCCCGGTCACGTACTGAGCGTCATCGCTGCCGCGCACGTGCCCCTCGAGCTCGAGCAGATCCTCGTGCCAGACCACGTCGAGCACGTTGCCGGCCCGGAAGTACGCGAGCCCGCGCTGGTAGCCGCCGACGTCCGTGATGTGCATGAGATCACGCAGATCGACGTGTGGCGCGGACATTGTCCCATCCTTCCCGCGACCCCCGACATCGGGGATGCCGGGGTGGCCGTCGGTGCTCAGGCGGCGCGGAAGACGCGGGCGAGCACGCCGTGCACGAACGCGCCGGAATCGTCGGTCGAGAACTCCTTGGCCAGTTCCACGGCCTCGTCGATCGCGACCGCTGTGGGCACCTGGTCGTTGAAGAGGATCTCCCAGACGCCGATGCGCAGCAGAGCGCGATCGACGGCGGGCATCCGCTCCAGCTTCCAGTCGCGGCTGTGCGTCGTGATCTGCTCATCGATCTCGTCACCGTGATCGATGATCCCATCGACGATCTCGCGGGCGTAGAGCCAGGAAGCCTCCCGAGCGGGTTCGCTCGCCGCGCGTCGGGCCTCGGCGGCCAGGGTGACCGAGAGCTCGTCGCCGCGGACATCGGCGGAGAAGAGGATGTCGAGCGCGCGCTTGCGCGCCTTCGTGCGTGCGCTCACGCCTTACTTCTCGCGACCGAGGTAGTCGCTGGTGCGCGTGTCGACCTTGACCTTGGTGCCGGCCTCGACGAACAGCGGGACCTGGATCTCGTATCCGGTCTCGAGCGTGGCGGGCTTGGTGCCGGCCGACGAGCGGTCGCCCTGCAGGCCCGGCTCGGTGTACGTGATCTCGAGCACCACGGATGCCGGCAGATCGATGTACAGCGGGTTGCCGTTGTTCAGCGCGATCGTGACCTGCTGGTTCTCGAGGAGGAAGTTCTTGGCGTCGCCGACCGTGGCGGCCGGAACCGTGATCTGGTCGAAGTCGCTCTGGTCCATGAAGACGTAGCCGTCTCCATCGGTGTACAGGTACGTGAAGTCGCGGCGATCGACGTTCTCGATCTCGATCTTGGCACCGGCGTTGTAGGTGCGGTCGACGACCTTGCCCGAGACGACGTTCTTCAGCTTGGTGCGGACGAACGCCCCGCCCTTGCCCGGCTTGACGTGCTGGAACTCGATGACGCTCCAGAGCTGCCCATCGATGCTGAGGACGACGCCGTTCTTGATGTCTGCGGTAGATGCCATGCGCTGGGCTTTCCGTTTCTCGAGTCTGGGGGCCGCTCACATCCGGATGGACTGGTGGGCCGACAGTCGATTCTACGGGATGAGCGCTGCGAGCTGCCGCACCGCGCTCGCGTACCCCCCGACACCCTCGCCGATCACACGCACCGCGGCCACGTCGTGCAGGTAGGAATGATGGCGGAACTCCTCGCGGGCGTACACGTCGGAGATGTGCACCTCGGCGAACGGCAGGGCGATGCCCGTGAGCGCATCGCGCAGCGACACCGAGGTGTGCGTGAGACCGCCGGGGTTGATGACGATCGCCGCACAGTCCTCGCGAGCGGCGTGGATTGCATCGATCAGCACGCCCTCATGGTTGCTCTGCACCGCGCGCAGCTCGAAGCCCTCGGCGGACGCCGCGTCGGCGGTCAGCTTCTCGACGTCCTGCAGCGTGGCCGTGCCGTAGACCTCGGGTTCGCGGCTGCCGAGGAGGTTGAGATTCGGCCCGTTGACGAGCAGAATCCGCCTGGTCATTCGCCGATCTCCTGGTAGGCGGCGAACAGCAGCGACTCGTCGGGGGCCTGCAGCACGGTGGGCTTGGCGATGTCGTCGAGCAGGATGAACCGCAGCATGCCGCCACGGCTCTTCTTGTCGCGCTGCATGGTCGCCAGCAGCTGCGGCCATGCACCGGCGCGGTAGCCGGTGGGCAGACCGAGCGAATCGAGGATCGTACGATGCCGTTCGGCCGCGGAGTCCGAGAGACGCCCGGCGAGACGCGACAGCTCCGCGGCGTAGAGCATGCCGATCGAGACCGCCGCGCCATGTCGCCAGCGATAGCGCTCGGCGTGCTCGATGGCGTGGCCGAGCGTGTGCCCGTAGTTGAGGATCTCGCGCTGACCGGCCTCACGGAAGTCGTCGGAGACGACCTTCGCCTTCATGTCGATCGCGAGCTCCACGGCACGACGGAACTCCGGTGTGGTCGTGTCGACGGCGCGCGCCGGGTCCGCCTCGATGATGTCGAGGATCTCCGGCGCCCAGATGAACCCCGCCTTCACCACCTCGGCGAACCCTGCGGTCGCCTCGTTCGGACTGAGGCTCGCCAGCTCGTCGAGATCGCCGATCACCGCGCGCGGCGCCCAGAACGCACCGACGAGGTTCTTGCCCTCGGCGGTGTTGATGCCCGTCTTGCCCCCCACGGACGCGTCGACGAGTCCCAGCACCGTGGTGGGCACCTGCACCAGCTGCACGCCGCGCGACCATGTCGCCGCGACGAAGCCTGCGAGATCCGTGACCGCGCCGCCGCCGTATCCGACGACGGCATCCGAGCGGGTGAAGTCCGCCTGCCCCATCACCTGCCAGCAGAAGGCCGCGACCTCGATACGCTTGCCCTGCTCGGCATCGGGCACTTCGGCGAGCAGCACCTCGCGCTGACCGTTCTCGGTGTCGGCGAGCAGACGGTCGCGCAGCTCCGCGGCCCTGGCCGCCAGAGTCGGCGGATGCACCACCAGGACCTTGCGCACCGCCGGGTCCAGGGCCGCGGAGACGCGGTCGAGGATCCCCCGGCCGATCGCGATGTCGTACGGGCTCTCGCCCGTCACGCTGATGGTCGTCGTCGTCATCTCAGTTCTCTCCTCCAGGCCGCGATGTCCGCGGCGATGCGATGCATGGGGCGGCGCGACGTGTCGAACGTCACCGACGCCACCTCGTCGTACCAGTTCCGTCGTTCTTCGAAGATCTGCGTCCAGCGCCCGACGGGGTCGTCGCCCTCCAGCAGCGGTCGACCCCCGCTGCGGATCCGGGCGGCCACCGCCTCCGGAGTCACCGTGAGGAACACGACGGGCCGCTCACGGAGCAGGGCTCGCGTGCCGGCATCGGTGACCGCGCCGCCGCCGAGCGAGATCACCCCGCCGGCCGGCGCGTCGAGGGCCGCCGCGACCTCCGCCCGCTCCAGAGCCCGGAAGTGGTCTTCGCCATGCTCGGCGAAGATCGCCGGGATCGGTCCGTGCGCCGACGCGACGCGCTTGTCGGTGTCGACGAAGGGCACCGACAGAGTGCGCGCGACGCGACGACCGACACTGGTCTTGCCGGCGGCCATCGGGCCGACCAGCACCAGCGTCAGCGGGTCAGCCGCGCTCGTCATGGGCGATGAGCGCCGCCTCGGATGCGGGCGTCGTGCGCAGCTCCGCCGGAATCCCCTCGAGGTACCCCTCGAGGTTGCGGCGGGTCTCGCGGATGCTGTCGCCGCCGAACTTCTCGAGCACGGCGTTGGCGAGCTCCACCGCGACCATGGCCTCGGCCACGACGCCGGCCGCGGGCACCGCACAGACGTCGGAGCGCTGGTGGTGCGCCGTGGCGTCCTCACCGGACGCGACGTCGATGGTGCGCAGAGCGTGCGGCACCGTGGCGATCGGCTTCATGCCCGCGCGCACACGCAGCACGGTACCGGTGGACATCCCGCCCTCGGTGCCGCCGGCGCGATCGGACCCTCGCGAGATGCCGTCGGCGGTCGCGAACAGCTCGTCGTGCGCGGCAGACCCTCGGCGTCGCGTGGTCTCGAAGCCGTCGCCGACCTCGACGCCCTTGATCGCCTGGATGCTCATCAGGGCTTGGGCGAGGCGGGCATCGAGACGGCGGTCCCAGTGCACGTGCGATCCGAGTCCCGGGGGCAGGCCGTAGGCGAGCACCTCGACGATGCCGCCGAGCGTGTCGCCGTCCTTCTTCGCGTCATCGACCTCTGCGACCATCAGCGCCGACGTGGCGGCGTCGAAGCAGCGCAGCGGATCCGCGTCCAGTGCGTCGACGTCGTCGGGCGTCGGCAGCGCAGATCCTTCGGGCACCCGGACCGGCCCGATCGAGAGCGTGTGACTGACGAGCCTGATGCCGAGCTCACCGAGGAACGAGCGTGCGATCGCACCGAGCGCGACCCGCGCCGCGGTCTCGCGCGCACTCGCCCGCTCGAGGATCGGGCGCGCCTCGTCGAAGTCGTACTTCTGCATGCCGACGAGGTCGGCATGCCCGGGGCGGGGGCGCGTCAGCGGCGCGCCCCGACCGCGGGACCTGTCGGTGAGTTCGACCGGCTCGGGGTTCATGACCTCGATCCACTTCGGCCACTCGGTGTTGCCGATGCGCAGCGCGATCGGGCTGCCGAGGCTCTTCCCGTGTCGCACGCCGCCGGAGAGCGTCAGCTCGTCCTGTTCGAACTTCATCCGCGAGCCGCGACCGTAGCCGAGCTTGCGACGCGCGAGGTCGGCCTGGATCGCCTCGGAGGAGACGGGGACGCCCGAGGGCAGTCCTTCCATGACGGCAATGAGTTCTGGGCCGTGCGATTCGCCGGCCGTGAGCACGCGGAGCATTGCTCCAGTCTCCCACGCGTTCCGCCCCGGTTCGCGCCGCGTGTCGCACTAACGCCGCAGGGCAGCCCGCATGGCGTCGACGACCGCCGTCTCCGACGGCAGCGCGACGTGCTGATCACCGTGGTGGAAGAGACGGATCTGACGCACGGCCTGGTGCAGCAGCATGCCCTCACCCGAGATCGTCGCGCCTCCGGTCCATGCGGACGCGAGCGCGGAGGGCCACGGTGCGTACGCCACGTCGAAGAGCGCACCCCCGGTGTCGCCCAGCCTCGCGGTCGTGTCGGCGTCGAGCGCGGCGCCGCCGGGCAGGGTCGCCAGCGTGAGATCGACCGGAGATGCGGCATCGTCGAAGCCGGCCGCGGTCACGACGACCTCCAGGCGCTCACCGAGCGCGACCAGATCGGCCGCACGCGCGGGCCGACGAGCCCGCACCTCGACGGTCTGCGCACCGGCCTCGACGAGCGCAACCAGCGCCGATGCGGCCGTCGCGCCCGCCCCGAGGATGCGCACGCGGTCGAGGCCGTGCAGTCGCTGTTCTCCCAGCGCATCGACGATCCCGCCGACGTCGGTGTTGAATCCGCGACGCGTCCCGTCCAGCACCAGGGTGTTGACGGCACCGGTCAGCCGGGCTGCCCGATCCGGCACGTGCGCCGCGCCATGGGCCCGCTCCTTGAGCGGCATCGTCAGCGAGAGCCCGAGCCAGGATCCGTCGAGGGAATCGAGGGCACCGGAGAATCCGTGCTCGTCGACGCGACGTCTCGTGTACTCCCAGTCGAGACCGAGCACCGCATAGGCCGCGGCGTGCAGCTGGGGCGACCGCGAGTGCGCGATCGGGTCTCCCCAGACCGCGAGCTGCCGCCGGGTCATCCGGCCGAGCACCCGCCGTCGGGGTTCTCCTGGCACCACTGCTCCCACTTCGCCACGCCCTGCAGGTGCTCCTCGTACGTCTCGGAGAACTGCGTCTCACCGGTCGCGAGGTTGATCGTGACGAAGTACAGCCACGGGCCGTCCTCCGGGTTCATCGCCGCCTTGATCGCGGCGTCGCTGGGGCTCGCGATCGGAGTGACCGGCAGCCCCGTGTGCACGTAGGTGTTCCAGTCGTTCGGGTCTTCGAGCGCCTCGGCCGAGCTCGAGACGACACCCTCGTGCAGAGAGCCGTAACCGTACTGCGCCGTCGAGTCCATCTGGAGCTTCATGTCGATGTCGAGACGGTTCTGGATGACCCTCGACACCTTCGCGAAGTCCGCCGTCCGGCCCTCGCGCTGGATGATCGACGCGATGGTGAGGATGCGCTCCGCGTCCTCGGCGGGGACACCCGCCGCGTTCAGCGATTCGTTGGTGCGATCGACCATGCGCTGGATGACCTGGGTCGCCGTCACGTCGGGGTCGAACGTGTAGACGGCGGGGAACAGCCAGCCCTCGAGACTCGGCGCGTTGACGCCGTAGCTCGCAGGGTCGGCATCGACGGCGGCCTGCAGATCCTCGATCGGCATGCCGAGAGACTCGGCCATGCCGGGCAGGGAGGACTCGATCGTCGCTCCCTCGCCGATGCTCGCCGAATGCTCGAGCTTGTTGTCGGGATCCTGGATGGCCTCCAGCGCGGCCGCGGCCGTCATCTTCTCCTGCAGCCGGTAGATGCCGGGGTAGAAGGTGACGGCGACGTTCTCCTTGACGAGGTAGTCGTAGAAGACCTCATCGGTGCGCGTGACACCGGCCTCGTGGAGCGCGGTGGACACAGGAGCCCCGGTGTCGCCCTCTTTGATGGTGACCAGCACCTCGCCGGTAGCCTGACCGGCCTCCCAGTCCGCGGGTTCGCCCCAGCCGAGGGCGTCGCTGATCTTGTCGCCGAACGTGTTCAATGCCCAGACGCCCCCGGCGGCGATGCCGCCGAGAACTGCCAGAACGATGATCAGTGCGACAAGACATCCCTTGCGACGCTTCTTCTTCGGCGGGCGACTGCCGGCGTCATCCTCCGGGGGTGCGTGGAACAGGTCCTCGAGGCGCGCGCCGGGCACGGCTGTCGACGCCGCCGCCACCGCGGGGTCGGACACGCCGTCACCGCGCGATGCCGTGGACGAGGAGGCCGCCTCGCCGGTCGTCCCCGCACCGGCGGATGCCTCACGCGCGGCGTCGGGGTCGGTCGCGGCACCGGTGGGTGCGGCATCCGCCCCTGCGGCACCGCCCGTGATCGGGAACGCCCGAGTGGCGGTGTCCTCGGCGGAGGGCCCGCCCTGCGACTCCCCCGACGAGTCGTCGGCCGGGAGGGTCGCGCCGTTCGTGGCCGCTTCGCGCGCTGCTCTGCGTGAGCCCGGGGGCGGCGGCGTGTTGTCGACCGTCGGGATCTGCGGTGTCGGGTCGGGAAGGTTCTCGAACAGGTCGCCCAGCCGGGCGTCCGGATCGTGCTGGGGGGAAGCACTCTCGCGTTCGGGCATGTTCAGGGGGACTCCTCGTCGAGCGGAATCGTGACTCCGGGCGGGTTACCGGTGCTCTTCTCCGTGTCGATCGCCTGCTGCAGCAGGACCACAGCGGCGACCTGATCCACAATGCTACGAGAGTTCTTCTGTGTTCTGCCCGAAGATCTCAGCGCGGCGTGTGCGGTGACGGTGCTCAGACGTTCATCGACCAGGCGCGCCGGCACCCCGGTCCGCGCCTGCAGGGCGGCGGCGAATTCGCGCGAATCCGTCGTCGATGCCGTGTCGTCGCCCCGGAGGTTCACGGGGAGACCCACCACGAACTCCAGCGGCTCGTACTCCTGAGCGATGACGGCGATCCGCTCGATGGCCGCGTCGTCGCGACGCACGGTCTCGACGGGAACCGCGAGCATCCCGTCGGGATCGCACCGTGCGACCCCGACACGGGCGCGCCCGACATCGATCCCGAGCCGCGCGCCGCGGCGGAAGCCGCTCACGCTGTCTGCAGCTCCTGTGCGACGGCGTCCAGCGCCGCAGGCAGAGCTGCGGCATCCGTTCCACCGCCCTGGGCGACGTCGTCACGACCGCCGCCTCCGCCACCGAGCACAGAGGCCGCGCGCTTCGCGAGCGCACCGGCCTTCGCACCGGCCGCGCGCGCGGCGTCGTTCGTGGCGACGACCACCACAGGTCGGCCGTTCACCACGGCACCCAGGGCGACGACGGCAGGTTCGGAGCCGAGTCGCTCGCGCACGCCGAGTACCAGCTCGCGCACATCGTCGGCCGAGTCGACCTCGCCGAGCGACTGCGCGGCCAGCCGGAACGAACCCGCACGGGAGGCGGCGTCGGCGATGGCAGGAACCCGGCCGGCACGCTCCTTCGACTCGAACTGCGCGATGCGCTTCTCTGCGGCCTTCAGGCTCGCGGAGAGATCGGCGATGCGCTCGGCGAGCTGATCGCGCGGCGTCTTGAGCGAGCTGGTCAGCTGCGACACGAGCGCGCGCTCCGCTGCGAGCTCGCGGAACGCGTCCTGCCCGACCAGAGCCTCGATGCGGCGGTTGGAGGCGCCGACCGAGGATTCGCCGACGACGCTGACGAGGCCGATCTCGGCGCTCGTGCTGACGTGCGTGCCCGCGCAGAGCTCTCGCGACCAGGGACCGCCGATGTCGACCATGCGCACGACATCGCCGTACTTCTCGCCGAACAGCGCCATGGCGCCGGCTTCCTTCGCCTCGTCGAGCGTGAGGATCCGGGTGGTGACCTCGAGGGCGTCGTTGACGGCCCTGTTGGTGATCTCCTCGATCTCGGTGCGGGTCGCGGTCGACAGCGCCTGCGACCACGAGAAGTCGAACCGCATGTATCCGGCGCGGTTGAGCGAACCCGACTGCGTCGCGGTCGGCCCGAGCGTGTCGCGCAGCGCCGCGTGCACCAGGTGCGTCGCGGAGTGCGCCTGGCGTGCGGCGCGACGGTTCGCCGCATCGACGATCGTCGTGGCGGCGTCGTCGATCGAGACGACGCCTCGGGTCACCTCGACCGTGTGGCTGATCAGCCCGGGCACAGGACGCTGCACGTCGAGCACCTCGAGCTCATAACCGGGACCGACGATGACGCCCTTGTCGGCGACCTGGCCGCCGGACTCGGCGTAGAGGGTGGTCTCGGCGAGCACGACCTCGGCGATCTGCCCCTCCGACGCGGTGCGAGCGGTCTGGCCGTCGATGAGGATCCCGAGGATCCGCGAATCGACCTCGAGCTCGGAGTAGCCGTCGAAGCCGGTCTCTCCCAGCGCGCGCAGCTCGCGGTAGACCGAGACGTCGGCGAGCTGACGCTTGCGGTTGCGGGCGTCGGCCTTGGCGCGTGACCGCTGCTCCTGCATCAGGGTGTCGAATGCCGCTCGATCGACGTCGAGCCCGGCCTCCTCGGCCACCTCGAGGGTCAGATCGATCGGGAAGCCGTACGTGTCGTGCAGCAGGAACGCCTCGGGGCCGCTGAGCGTCGCCCCGCCACCCTTCTTGGTCTCGTCGAGCGCGAGGTCGAGGATCGTGGAGCCCGCTGCGAGCGTGCGACGGAACGTCTCCTCCTCGGCGAAGGCGGAGGAGGACAGCGTCGCCCACTCCTTCTCGAGCACCGGGTAGGTGGCCTTCATCGCATCACGCGACGCGGCGAAGAGCTCGGGGAAGGCCGGCTCGTCGACGCCGAGCAGACGCATCGACCGCACGGTGCGGCGCATGAGTCGGCGCAGGATGTATCCGCGTCCCTCGTTGGAGGGCCGCACGCCATCGGACAGCAGCATGAGCGACGACCGCACGTGGTCTGCGACCACGCGGAATCGCACGTCGTCTTCGTGCACGGCTCCGTAGCGACGTCCCGAGAGCTCGACGGCACGGTCGAGGACCGGACGCACCTGATCGGTCTCGTACATGTTCTCGACGCCCTGCTTGAGGAACGCGACGCGCTCGAGCCCCATGCCGGTGTCGATGTTCTTCATCGGCAGCTCGCCGACGATGTCGAACTCCGTCTTGCCGCGGATGTTCTCGATGAAGTCCTGCATGAACACGAGGTTCCAGATCTCCAGGAACCTCGAGTCGTCGACGGCCGGACCGCCGTCCTCGCCGTATTCGGGACCGCGGTCGAAGAAGATCTCCGAGTCGGGGCCGCCGGGGCCCGGCTGTCCCGTGTTCCAGTAGTTGTCGGCACGTCCGAGGCGCTGGATGCGCTCGGGCTTCAGCCCGATGACGTCGCGCCAGATGGACTCCGCCTCGTCATCGGTCTCATACACCGTGACCCACAGGTCCTTCTCGTCGAACGCGAAGCCGCCGTCGGCCTCCGAGCTCGTCAGCAGCTCCCACGCGTAGCGGATCGCGCCCTCTTTGAAGTAGTCGCCGAACGACCAGTTGCCCAGCATCTGGAAGAACGTCCCGTGGCGAGCCGTCCGGCCCACCTCTTCGATGTCGTTCGTGCGGATGCACTTCTGCAGATCGGCGATGCGCGGATGCGGCGCCGGAACCACCCCGGTGAGGTACGGGATCATCGGGACCATGCCGGCGACCGTGAAGAGCAGCGACGGGTCATCGCTGACCAGCGAGGCCGACGGGACGATGAGGTGGTCGTTCTTCTCGAAGAAGTCGAGGTAGCGCTGCGCGATCTCCGCAGTGTTCATAGCTGTGCCGGGTGTCCTTGCGTGCGGGGGTGGAGGGGCGACTCCGTGGGAGCCGCGCCCGAGGGGGCTGCGGAGGTCAGTCGCTCGCAGGATCCGTGAGGCGCGCCCGCTCTTCGCGGTAGGCCTCGCCGATGATCCCGGTGAACTCGTTGAATCGAGCGTCGACCTCGGCGAGGATGTCGCGACCTCGCGGGTCCTTGTTCGTGAAGTGCGCCGCGACGAAGCCGCCGATCACACCGATCAGGAACCACAGCACTTTCTTCATGTCGCCATCCTTGCCCTCGACCCGCGGAGGCGGGTGCAACCATCGTATGCGGAAACGACAGAAGGCGTCGGGTGAGACCCGACGCCTTCTGCCGAACTGAGAGAACTCAGCGAGCTGCGTAGTACTCGACGACGAGCTGCACTTCACAGGTCACGGGGACCTCGGCGCGCTTCGGACGACGGACCAGGCGAGCCTGGAGCTTGTCGAGCTCGACCTCGAGGTAGCCGGGAACGGGAGGCAGGACCTCGGCGTGACCGCCGGCGGCTGCGACCTGGAAGGGCTCGGTGCCCTCGCTCTTGGCCTTGACGTGGATGAGCTGACCCGGCTTCACGCGGAACGACGGGCGGTCGACGAGCTGGCCGTCGACCAGGATGTGACGGTGCACGACGAGCTGGCGAGCCTGCGCGGTGGTGCGGGCGAAGCCCGAACGCACGACGAGGGCGTCGAGACGCATCTCGAGCAGCTCGACCAGGTTCTCACCGGTCAGGCCGTCCTGACGGCGAGCCTCGTTGAACGTGTTGCGCATCTGCTTCTCGCGGATGCCGTACTGCTCGCGAAGACGCTGCTTCTCGCGCAGACGGACGGCGTAGTCGCTGTCGGCCTTGCGCTTGGTGCGACCGTGCTCGCCGGGAGCGTAGGGACGCTTCTCGAGGTAGCGGGCGGCCTTCGGGGTGAGCGGGATGCCGAGTGCGCGGCTGAGACGCACCTTGCGACGGTCCTGGGACTTCGTGGTCACGAAGCTATCCTTCCGATGACGCGGTCGCGTCTTTCGCGACTCGCGGACGTATCACCCGCGTTCTGCCTTGGAGCGCACGCCGGGGCGCCATCAAGGTGGGGTGTGAACGAGGAGATGCCCGAAAACTGTGTTTCGAGCCGATCCAGTCTAACAGATCGAGGTCATCGCCCGTCGAGGATGCGTCGGATGCGCTCGAGACGTGCCGAGATGTCGCGCTCGGCGCCCAGGTTCTTCGGCTCGTAGTACCTCTTGCCCTGCAGCTCGTCGGGCAGGTACTGCTGCGGGAGGATGCCGAACTCGCTGTCGTGCGGATACACGTAGCCGCGGCCGTGACCGAGGCGCCGCGCGCCCGGGTAGTGCGCGTCGCGGAGATGCAGCGGCACCCGTCCGAAGCCGCCCGAGCGGATGTCGGCGATCGCCGCGTCGATGCCGACGTAGGCGGCGTTCGACTTCGCGGTGGTCGCGAGATACACCGTCGCCTCCGCGAGCGGGATGCGCCCCTCCGGCATGCCGATGAACGCGACCGCATCCGCCGCCGCTACCGCGATCGTGAGCGCCTGCGGATCGGCCAGCCCCACGTCTTCCGACGCCGAGATCACCAGTCGGCGCGCGATGAACCGCGGGTCCTCCCCCGCCTCGATCATCCGCGCGAGGTAGTGCAGGGCCGCGTCGGGGTCGGAGCCGCGGATCGACTTGATGAAGGCGCTGATGACGTCGTAGTGCTCGTCACCCTGGCGGTCGTATCGCAAGAGCGCCTTGTCGACGGCCTGGGCGACGTCGTCGGCCGTGGCCGCGGGGACCACGCCGTCTTCGCCGTTCGAGAGGGCGACGGCCGCCGCGGCCTCGAGACCGGTGAGCGCGCGGCGTGCATCGCCGGATGCGAGCCGGATGAGCGCGGCACGCGCGTCGTCGGCCAGGGTCACCGCACCGTTCAGACCGCGCGCGTCGGTCACCGCGCGGTCGACGAGGAGTCCGATGTCGTCGTCGGTGAGGGGCTGGAGTGTCAGCAGCAGCGACCGCGAGAGCAACGGCGAGATCACCGAGAACGACGGGTTCTCGGTGGTCGCCGCGATCAGCAGTACCCAGCCGTTCTCGACCCCGGGCAGAAGGGCATCTTGCTGGGCCTTGGTGAACCTGTGGATCTCGTCGAGGAACAGGATGGTCGTCTGGCCGTACAGGTCGCGCTGAGTGATCGCCTCCTGCATGACCTCGCGGACGTCCTTGACCCCGGCCGTGATCGCCGACAGCTCGACGAAGCGACGCCCGGAGGAGCGGGCGATCGCCTGAGCCAGCGTGGTCTTGCCCGTGCCGGGAGGGCCCCACAGGATGATGGAGACGGCACCGGGCGAGGTCGCGGCGGGATCGGCGAGAGCGACGATGGGTGACCCCGCCCGCAGCAGGTGCTTCTGCCCCGCCACCTCGTCGAGAGAGACGGGACGCATGCGCACGGCGAGGGGCGTCTGCCCGGAGAGCAGTGCGGCGGAGGTCATCTCTCCAGGCTAACGCGGGCCGGGGACACCGCGGACGTGATCATGGCGATGGGGCGGCGCCGGTAGGCTCTGAGGCGACGGTGCACATCACGTCCATGTGCACGGCACGTCGACCGAGGGAGTACGCAATGGCCGGACGCGGCAAGAGCACGCGGCAGTCGCGGACCGAGTCGGAGCGCGCACGCCTCCACGCGGCCCGCCGGGCCTGGCACGACGGCCGCATCCGCCGCCGCACCAGGGACAACGCGGTCGCGATCGTCGTCGGCGTGCTGGTCATCGCCGGAGCCATCGCCAGCCAGGTCGTGCACGCGCAGGTGAATCCACCGACACCCTCGCCCTCCCCCTCGGTCTCCCCCGTCGAGTCGCCGCTCCCGGGCGATCCCCTCGTCCCCGAGGATGCGCCGTCGGATGCGCCGTCGGATGCGCCGTCGGACGCTCCCGTCGAGTGATCACGCGCGCCCGCTGACCGTGGGCGCCGCGGCCGTCACGGCGTGGCGACGCGGATCACGGCTCAGTCCTCGATGACCGCGAGCCGGTAGCCTCGTTTGACCACGGTGTGGATGAGTTCGATCCCACCCAGCGCCACGCGCAGTCGCGCGACGGCCGCCTCGACCGCGTGGGCGCTGCGCTCGGCGCCCAGCACGGCGCTGAGCTGTGTGCGGGTGAGCACCCTGCCGCCCGCGGCGGCGAGGGCGTCGAGCAGTGCGGCCGACGACCGTGACAGGGGGACGAAACGGTCGTCGACGAGCACGCCTCCGCTGCGCACCTGCACCCGACCGGCATCCGTGAGCAGCGACGGTGCTCCGCCGTCGCCGAAGTGCGCGAACACCGCATTCGCGAGCGATCCGTGCGCATCGCCCTGATCGATCGAGGGGTGCAGGTCGGCGTCGTGCAGGAGGGCGGTGGCCGCCCGACCCGCGGAGGCCAGCAGCAGCCGCCCCGTCTCGGACCGCCGCCTCACGCGATCGAGGGTGTCCGACAGTTCCGCGATCGCGAGCCACGCCGCTGCGGCGGAAGCGGAGGCGAACACCACGGCATCCGCGTCTCCGTTCGCCGCCTGCAGCACCGTCCTTCGCATCGCCTCGGTTCGCGGCGACGATCCCCAGCGGCGCACGATCAGCCCCTGGACATCGGCGCCCGCCTCCCGCAGCAGCGCTTCGAGGCCGTCGTCGAGATCGTCGTGACGCTGGACGACCACGCGACGGTCGCGCACCCCCGCGATCCGCAGGTGCGCGCCGACCTCGGCGGACGTGCCCGTCTCGGCGACCCACTCCGCGACGAGCCCCGACCGCAGGATCGCGGCGTGCGCTCTCGACCCCGTCGCCACGAGGCGGGCCTCGCGCAGCGCTGCCTCGAGCGCCGCGGCGCGTCCTTGTTCGCGTGCGGCCTCGAACCAGTCGCGGAACCCCGAGCCCGTCGTCACCACCACCAGGTCGGGAGGCTCCGAGATCACCTGCTCGGTCATGCTGCGGAGCTCGGCGCTGTTCTCCCGGTCATCGAGACGAGGCACGGGCGTTCGATGCACCACCGCGCCCCGGCGCTCGAGATCGTCCGCGACCTCGACGGCACGCCGATCCGCGGCGACCACGATCGTGCAGCCGGCCAGCGCGGACTCCCGTGTGCGCGCGGTGCTCACCCGACGCCCTTCGCTATGCGGCTCGATGCGAGCCGCAGCATCCCGGATTCGGCGAGCTCCCCGATCACGATGACCGCGGTGCTCTCCTCCCCCGCCGTGGGGTCGTCGTGACCCGGTGTCCTGCTGCCCGAGAACGGCTGATCGAAGCCGAGGAAGACGGCGTCGCCCCCGAGAATACGGCTCGCGGCGACCTCGGCCATCGCGTAGCCGGGCGCGACGCGCGGGACGCAGCGACCGTCGAAGCGGGCGACCTCGCCGATCGCGAGGATGTGCGGATCGGAGGTGGTGCAGCGGTCGTCGATCACCACGCCTCCGCGCTCGGCGACCTGCAGGTTCGCATTGCGGGCCAGCTCGTCGCGGGGTCGCGGGTGCACGGAGAGCACGACGAGGTCGACGGCCTCGGTCTCCCCGTCGTCGAATCGCACAGCACCGACCGCACCGGACTCCTCGGGGACCAGATGGGAAATGCGCGATTCCGAGTGCTCCACCAGGGTGGAGACGACGTCGATGTCGTGCAGCGCGGCGGCGAGCTCTGCGCCGTGGGATCCACGGCCGACCACGGCCGCGCGCAGGCGACGGCCCAGCGAACGCCGTCGGCCTGCCGCGAACTGCGCGAGCGCCTCGACGTCGTCGATCGTCCGGTCGGAGAAGCACCCCGGCAGATCCGCGCCCTCGACCGCGAATATCGGTGTGTACGAGCCGGTGGCGAGCACCAGGGTGTCGTAGGGCACGACGACGCGTGACCGGGTCATCACCGTGCGCGCAGCCCGATCGATCCGCAGAGCGCGATCGTCGTCCAGGAACCGCACTCGGAAGTCCTCGAACACCGAACGGTCCAGCTCGAGATCCTCCGCCGCGCCTCCGGATGCGATGCGCGGGAGGCCGATGCGGTCGTACGGCCGACGTCCCTCGTCGCCGATCACCGTCACATGCAGCGGTGTCTGCGCACGGCTGAGCAGACTCTCGACGAAACGGTGCGCCACCATCCCCGCGCCGACCACCACGATCTCGGCAGGAGTGACGATGGTGTCGTACATGCTGCTCCGTTCGATGGATCCCTGCTGGCGACGATAGGAGGCCGGTGTTTCTCGAATGTGACGGGCGATGTTTCCTGCGTCGAACGTTCTCCTCACAGATCGGTAACGATCCCACTCCGCGCGGTTCTCACACCGCTGACGCCGCGAAGTGAGCTGTTCGCTCCACAGACGTAACGTCGCACGTCGTCGCGCGAAACGCCGTTCGTCCATGCTCGATCCAGCTGAGCATCCCGCTCTCGTCCCGTGGAGGTCATGTGTCCTACATCAAGCCCGCCGAGCTCGCCACCCGCATGGTCGACGCCGGTGCATACAAACTGCAGCTGTCCACCCGCGATACGCTCATCCGCGCGTTCATGGGCGCGGCTCTGCTCACGATCGCCGCCGCGTTCGCGGTGACGGTGTCGACGCAGACCGGTCAGCCGCTCCTCGGCGCCGTCCTGTTCCCGGTGGGCTTCGTGATGCTCTACCTGCTCGGGTACGACCTGCTGACCGGGGTGTTCACCCTCGGACCGCTCGCGGTGCTCGACCGCCGTCCCGGCGCGACGTTCGGATCGTTGATGCGCAACTGGGGACTCGTCTTCCTCGGCAACTTCGGCGGTGCATTCCTGGTGGCGATCCTCATGGCCGTCTACTTCACATACGGCTTCTCGACCGCGCCCAGCGCAGTCGGCGAGGCGATCAGCGAGATCGGACACGGTCGGACGGTCGGCTATGCCGATCACGGTGCGGCAGGCATGCTGACGTTGTTCATCCGCGGAGTGCTGTGCAACTGGATGGTGTCGACGGGCGTCGTGCTGGCGATGGTGTCGGACAGCACGATCGGCAAGATCGTCGCGATGTGGCTCCCGATCATGCTGTTCTTCTACATGGGGTTCGAGCATTCGATCGTGAACATGTTCCTGTTCCCGTCCGGACTTCTGATGGGCGCCGACTTCACCGTGTGGGACTACCTGGTGTGGAACGAGCTGCCGACGGTCGTCGGAAACCTCGTCGGCGGTCTCCTCTTCGTCGGGCTGCCCATCTACTTCACCCACGGGCGCCCGAAGGCTCGCGTCGCCCGTGACGCGCGTGCGATGCGACGACGAGCGCGTCTCGTCACCACCGCTGCGTCGACATCCGGCACCTCGGTGGCCGACCGGGAGACGACCGCTGCCGAGCTCGAGCCGACGCGGGTCTGAGTCGCAGAACGGGGGCGGATGCGTCGGCATCCGCCCCCGTTTCGTGCGTGGGCGGGAGTCGCACCCGGAAGCATGGTCAGGCGGCGCCGAACCTGTCGACGACGACTTCGGCGATCCGCACGTCGACGCCGAGTGGCGCAGACACCAGGTCGGCTCCGGACTTCCGGACCAGCCCGGCGAAATACCCGGGAGCGAGCACGTGGCTCGCGGCGATCACTCGAGCGGCACCGTCGCGTCGAGCGGATGCCACCGCCGCCCCGATCCGGGGTTCGATGGCCGAGGCGTACCCGATGGTGATCGGGGCCGGGATGAGGCGGGCCAGGTGCTCGGCCGCCGCGGCGACATCGGCGACCGCGGCGGGATTGCTCGACCCCGCTGCGGCGAGTACGACATGGTCGCCCGGGAGCCAGGTGCCCGCGATCGCCGTGCGCAGTCGGGCTGCCAGAACCTCGGCGATCAGCGGATGCGTGCCGAGGGGCTCACCCTGCCGCACGTTCTCGTGCGGACGCACCGCATCTGCGATGTCGACGGCTGTGTGAAAGCCGACGGAGAGCAGCAGGGGCGCCACCACGACGTCGTCGAGGCGCCGCTCGCGCTCGATCACGTCGACCACCGTCGGCTCCTGCACGTCGACGAATGCCTGCACGACTCGTGTGCCCGGCATCCGCTGCCGCACGAGATCCACGAGGTCCTCGACGGTCCTCCGACCCTCCGGCGAGTCGGTGCCGTGGGAGCAGGCGATGAGCGTCGTCATTCCGGATCCTCCACCGTGAGTCGATAGCCGCGCTTCACGATCGTCTGGATCACGCTCGCGCCACCGAGCGCCTCGCGGAGTCGTGCGATCGCCATCTCGACGGCATGAGCGCTCTCGCCCCCACGCGGCAGCGCGAGTCCGAGCTGCTCCCTGGAGAGCACCCGCCCGGCGGCGTCGAAGAGTTCACTCAGGATGCTGGTGCCCGCGCGGGACAGCGGTACGAAGCGACCGTCGAGCAGCACACCGCCGCTGCGCACCTCCAGCACACCGGCCGTGGTACGCACCCGAGGCGCCGCGCCCGAGGCGAAGTGATCGACGACGCATCGGACCAGAGAGCCGAGACGTCCGCGAGCCGCGATCGTGGTGTGCAGGTCGGCGTCATGGAGCGGTGCCGCGGTGATCGGGCCCACGGCCGCGAGCAGGAGCCGCCCGCCGGCGGCGCGGCGGCGGATCGCGTCGAGGGTGTCCGCGCGAGCCGCGGCCCTGACCCATTCCGCGGCGCCGGGTGCGGAGGTGAAGAGCACCGCGTCCACCTCGCCCGCGCCCGCCTGCACGACGGAGCGGTGCACGATCGTCGGGTCGGGCGGCGGCCCCCACCGGTACACCGTGATGCTCACGACCTCGGCACCGAGGCCTCCGAGCAGCGCATCGAGGCCATCCGCCCCCGCACCGTGGTGCTGAATCGCGATGCGCCGACCGGCGACGCCTTCGGCCGTGAGGTACTCCCCCACCTCCGCGGAGGTCTCGGACTCGGCCACCCAGTCGGCGGTGAAACCGGCCTGCTGAATCGCGCCGTGCGCCTTGGGTCCGCGTGCGACGAACTGCGCTTCCGACAACGCGGCAGCGAGGTCCTCCGCCAGATCGTTCTCGTGCGCGGCGTCGATCCACCCTCGGAAGCCGACGCCCGTCGTCACGATCACGATGTCCGGCGGGTCGGCGATCAGGTCGCGGGTGCGCGTGAGGAGGTCCTCGTCGTCCTCGTTCGGGATGATGCTCAGCGCAGGTGCGCGGTAGACGTGCCCGCCTCGGCGCTCGAGCGCCGAGGCGAGGTCGCCCCCGCGCCTGTCCGCGGCGACGACGATGGTGCATCCGGCGAGAGCCGGCGGAAGGGGGGCATGGGTCGTCACGCCCGAGCAGCCCCGCTCGCGACAGGGGTCGGCAGCAGCAGGTGTTCGCTCGCGACTTCACCGATCACGATCACGGCGGGATTGCGGAGTCCGACCGCTCGCGCATCCCCGACCGCGCGCCCGAGGGTCGTGCGCGTCGTGCGCTGCTGCGGGGTGTGCCCGCTCTCGACGAACGCGACAGGACGGTCCTTCGGCACGCCGTGAGCGAGCGCGGAATCGACCAGTCGTCCGAGAGCGGCGACACCCATCAGCACGACCGTCGTCACCGTCGCATCAGCCATGGCTTCGAGGGTACCCGGCCCGAAGCCGCCCTGACCGTTCACGACATGGAAGGCGGCTGCCGTGCCCCGGTGCGTGACAGGGATGCCGGCCGACTGGGGAACGGCGATGGCGCTCGATATCCCCGGCGTCACATCCACCGGGACACCGGCGGCGAGACAGGCGAGCATCTCCTCGCCGCCGCGCCCGAAGACGAAAGGATCGCCGCCCTTCAGTCGGACGACCCGGTGCCCCGCCGCGGCGTGCTCGACGATGATTCGGTTGATCTCGTCCTGCGGGACGGGGTGACGACCGGGTCGCTTGCCCACGTCGATCACCATGACATCCGGGTCGAGCCCCTGCGTGATCTCGGCCGCGGGCCCGAGACGGTCGATGACGAGCACATCGGCCTCTGCGATCAGGCGTCGCGCGCGCACCGTCATGAGATCAGCCGGGCCAGGGCCTCCACCGACCAGGTCGACCCTGCCGCTGCGGGCCGTGCGGCGGCGCCTCAGCGGCAGTCGGCCGTCGGCGACCAGGTCGACGACGGCATCGCGCACCGCGACGGAACGGCGCGGGTCCGCGCCGACAGTGCTGGTGACGCCGACGGTGACGTCGCCGATCTCCGCCTGCGCCGTGAGCCTGGCCGAGCCGCGCTCGCCATCCGAGGCGTTGATGCAGAGCACGCGCTGCGATTCGCACTGCTCGGCGACCAGGCGGTCGACGTGCGGATCCCCGGTCGCCGTGTGCACGAGCCAGGCCCCGTCGAGATCCGTCGGACAGAACTCCCGCGGCTCCCAGGCGACACCGTGATGCTCCACGAGCCGCGCGCTCTCGGCATGCAGCACCGGCGCGACGATGCGCGGTCTCGCCCCCTCCGCGAGGAACCGTCGGAGCCGCTTCGCAGCCACAGGGCCTCCGCCGACCAGCAGCACGTCGCGTCCCGCCAGGGTGACGCCCAGCATCAGTGTCATCGGATCTCCTCGATGTCGAACTCCACGTGACCGTCGACCACGCTCACCTGCCAGACGCGCAGCGACGCCGGCTCCCTGCCCTGGGTCTCGATGCAGGCCCCGGTGCGCAGGTCGAAGATCTGCTTGTGCATCGGCGAGGCGAGGGTCGGCGTCTCGCCCCTGCTGCCGACGATGCCGCGGGACATCACGTTCGCGCCGCTGTACGGGTCGAGATTCGACACGGCGTGCACGGATCCGTCGGCGAGGAGGAACAGTGCGATCTGGACCGTTCCGAACAGTGCCGCCCGTCCACGCTCCACCTCGAGATCCTGCACGGCGCAGACCCGCACGCGGCTGCCGGCGGAGGGACCGGTGAGCGTCATCGTCGCACCTCCAGCGTCGTGCCGGCGATGAGCACCGCAGCGTCGCTGCGCTCCTGCGCGGTGGCGGGACGCGCCTGACCCCGCTCCGGCACGTAGGCGAGCGAGGGATCGGGGGTGTCGGTCGCGTTCACGAACGACTCGAACCGCCGCAGCTTCACCGGGTCGCGCAGGGTGGCCGCCCACTCGTCCTCGTAGCGATCCACGTGCACGGCCATGGCCACGTCGAGGTCGTCGCATATGCCGAGACTGTCGTCGAAGATCACGGCACGGAGGCCTTCGAGACCGCCGTCGAGCTCGGTGCACCATCCGGCGGTCCGCTGCAGTCGGTCCGCGGTGCGGATGTAGTACATGAAGAAGCGGTCGATCGCGCGGATGAGGCCCTCATCGTCGAGATCGGATGCCAGCAGCTCGGCGTGCCGCGGGGAGAATCCGCCGTTCCCGCCGACGTACATGTTCCAGCCGCTCTCGGTCGCGATCACGCCGACGTCCTTCGACCGGGCCTCGGCGCACTCACGCGCGCACCCGGAGACCCCGACCTTGAGCTTGTGCGGGGCGCGCAGCCCCCGGTACCGGAGCTCCAGACGCACCGCCATGCCGACCGCGTCGAGCACGCCGTAGCGGCACCAGGTCGACCCCACGCACGACTTCACGGTGCGGAGGGCCTTGCCGTAGGCCTGGCCGGATTCGAAGCCGGCGTCGACCAGCCGCTGCCAGATCTGCGGCAGCTGCTCGAGTCGCGCACCGAACATGTCGATCCGCTGGCCGCCCGTGATCTTGGTGTACAGGCCGTACGACTCCGCGATGCTGCCGATCGCGATGAGTCCTGCCGGCGTGACCTCGCCACCGGGCATCCGCGGCACCACCGAGTAGGTGCCGTCCTTCTGCATGTTGGCCATCACATGGTCGTTGGTGTCCTGCAGCGAGGCGTTCTCGCCGTCGAGCACGTGCGAGCCGACCAGCACCGCGAGGATGCTGGCGAGGGCCGGCTTGCAGATGTCGCAGCCGCGGCCGGTGCCGAAACGCCCGATGATGGCGCTGAACGTCGACATCTCCGATACTCGCACCGCGTCGAAGAGCTGTCTGCGCGACATCGCGAAGTGCTCGCAGAGGGCGTCGGAGGTCGCCTGTCCGAGCTTCGTCAACTCCTGTCCGACGATCTTCTTCACGGCGAAGAGGCACGATCCGCAGGTGGCTCCGGCCTTCGTGCACGCTTTGACCGCTGCCACGTCAGCGCAGCCGTCGGAGTGGACGGCCTCGCGGATGCGGCCGGCCGTCACATTCGAGCACGAGCAGATGACGGCGGATTCCGGCAGCTCGTCGTCGGGGATTCCTGTGCCGCCCTCGGGCAGCAGGTACGCGGCCGGATCCGCACCGAGCGGCGCGCCCACCAGCGGACGCAGCGAGCTGTACGCCGAGGCGTCGCCGACGAGGATGCCGCCGAGCAGCGTCTTCGCGTCGTCGGAGAGCACGAGCTTCTTGTACACGCCGCGCACGGGGTCTGTGTAGACCACGTCGAGGGCGTTCGGCGTGTCGGCCATCGCGTCGCCGAAGCTCGCGACGTCGACGCCGGAGAGCTTGAGCTTCGCCGAGTCGTCGTAGCCGGGGAAGGTCGCGTCTGCGCCCAACAGGCGCGTCGCCGCGACCTCCGCCATCGCGTAGCCGGGGGCGACGAGTCCGACCGACCGGCCGTCGTAGTTCGCGACCTCGCCGATCGCGAGGATGTGCTCATCGGCGGTCCGGCAGCGCGAGTCGATCAGCACGCCCCCGGCCGGATGCACGTCGAGCTGCGCCAGCCGCGCGAGCGAATCCTGCGGGCGCACGCCGACGGTGAAGATCACGATGTCCGCCTCGTGCATGCTGCCGTCCTGGAACTGCAGTGCGGCGACCGCACCCGATGCATCGGGGTCGAGGCGCGTGGTCCGCGTGCCGGTCCGCACCTCGATGCCCTTCGCCTCGATCAGGCGGCGAAGGATCGTCCCGCCCGCCAGGTCGAGCTGGGCCGACATGAGTCGATCGGATGACTGCACCACCGTGCATCCGACCTGCAGCCCCTGCAGCGCACCGGCCGCTTCCAGCCCGAGCAGGCCGCCGCCGATCACCGTGCCGCGCAGCTGACGTCCGAGCTGCGCCTGCCGGTGCTCGACGAACCGGCTGATCGCCTCGACATCATCGAGCGTCCGATACACGAAGCAGCCGGGGAGCTCGGCGCCGTCGATTGCGGGCCGCAGCGCGTACGAGCCCGTCGCCAGGACGAGCGTGCCGTAGGAGTGCCGTGCCCCTGACCGTGTGCGCACGCGGCGCGCGACCCGATCGATCCCCGTGACCCGATCATCGCCGATGAATCGGATGCGCGGATCTGCGAGGATCCCGGTGTGCAGCTCCAGGTCCTCGGCCCGCGCGCCCGAGAAATACGAGGTGAGGCCCACCCGGTCGTAGGGCGTGCGGGCTTCCTCTCCGACGATCGTCACGGTGAGCGCGTCGTCCTCCGAGCGGAGCAGACTCTCGACGAATCGGTGCGCCACCATCCCCGCGCCGACCACCACGACATCCGCCGCTGTGCTGTCTCGAACGATCACGAGCCCTCCTCTGTCCGTGGAGCCGACGTTAGGCATCCGGTGTTTCGGGCAGCGTCCGGGCGCTGTTACGCCGAGCGAAAGTTCTGCTCACATCTGGATAACGCCGATGTGAGCCGACCGGTGCATCCCGGCAGGGCATCCGTGCGCGTACTAGGCTGAACCCCGTCCCTTCCCCCCTCCCGCGGGATGACCGCGCAAGGAGAGCACTCTTGTCTGCCACCGAACCAACGAAGCCGACTCCACCCGTACCGGGTCCGCCCGTACCCGGTCCGCCGCGTCTTCCGGCACCGCCGCGCGTTCCCACGCCGGCTGCCGCTCCCGCAGCCCCCGCCGCTGCTCCCTCGAGCGACGGCACCGAATGGGGCCGCGTCAGTGAAGACGGCACCGTCGAGGTGCGCGAGGGCGACGCCTGGCGCGTGGTCGGTCAGTACCCCGACGGAACCCCCGAAGAGGCGCTCGCCTACTTCGTGCGCAAGTATGACGACATCGCCTTCAAGGTGCGCGCGCTCGAACAGCGCCATCAGGCCGGCGGAGCTGCAGCGAGCGACCTGGTCAAGCAGGCCGGTCACGTGCTCGCCGAGGCGACCGATGCCGCAGCCGTCGGCGACCTCGCCGGCCTTCGCGAGCGCCTGAACGCGCTCACCGCATCGCTGTCCGAGGCCACCGCTCAGGAGGCGGCTCAGGCGAAGGTCCTCGTCGACCAGGCGATCGCCGAGCGCACCGCTCTGGTCGAGCGGGCAGAGGAGATCGCGTCCCGCGATCTCTCGAAGGTGCAGTGGAAGCAGGTCACCGCCGAGCTCGGCGAGCTCTTCGACGCCTGGCAGGCGCAGCAGCAGAACGGCCCTCGTCTGTCGAAGGGCGTCTCGCAGCAGCTCTGGAAGCGGTTCCGCGACGCTCGCGGCACCGTCGACAAGGCGCGGCGCGCGTTCTACTCCGAGCTCGATGACACGCACAAGACCGCTCGCGATGCCAAGACACGTCTGGTGGAGCGCGCCGAGGCGCTGGCTCCGCGCGGCGTCGACGGCATCGCGTCGTACCGCAACCTCCTCGATGAGTGGAAGGCCGCCGGTCGCGCCGGTCGCAAGGCCGACGATGCGCTCTGGGCCCGGTTCAAGGCCGCCGGCGACGCGCTGTATTCGGCCCGCGCCGAGCAGAGCGCTGCCGAGGAGGCCGCGTCGGGTCCGAAGATCGAGGCGCGTCAGGCTCTCCTCGAAGAGGCCAAGGCCGTCGCCGATGAGTCCAACATCAAGAGCGCCCGTGCGATGCTCACTCGCATCCAGCGCCAGTGGGACGAGATCGGACGCATCTTCCCCCGTGAGAAGGAGCGTGCGCTCGACGACCGCCTTCGCGTCATCGAGCAGGCGCTCAAGGCTCGCGAAGAGGTCGACTGGAAGAAGAACAACCCCGAGACCAAGGCGCGAGCGAACGACATGAGCTCGCAGCTGCTCGAGGCGATCGAGAAGCTCGAGGCAGAGCTCGCGGCCGCCGAGAAGTCCGGAGACAAGAAGGCGGCCAAGGCCGCGGCGGATGCCCTCGAGGCTCGTCGCACCTGGCTCAACGCCCTCGGGGGCTGACCTCTCCACAGATCGTCCGCGCGAGCGGATACGCGGGATGCACCGCGCCAGACTGGCGTGATGCATCCCGCGTTCCTGTATCTGCCCGGCGACCGTCTCACGATCCCCGAGCTCAGCGCGGCGCGGCTCGACGGTCACGTGGTCGAGCTCGGCGAAGGCTACATTCCGGCAGACCTGGTCGAGGACTCCAGCACGAGGGCCGCATCGATCGCGGATCTCGTGCCGGCCGACACCGCGGCGTCAGGTCCGACGGCCGCGTGGATCCACGGTGCGGGCGATACGCCGCCCGCACGCCACCACGTGCGGCGGGCGGTGCAGCGCCGGATCCGGGCGATGTCGACCGCCCGGATCGCCCTGCACGACACCTCTCTGCAGCCGACGGATGTGCTCGTGATCGGCGGCGTGACGGTGATGACGCCCGTGCGCACGATGGTCGACCTCGCGTTGAGCGTGCACCGCGACGAATCCCTGCGCCGGTGGGTGCTGCTGCTCGCTCAGACGGATCCGCGCCTCGTGCCGGAGGCGATCTCCGCCCTCGAGACGATGGGACGCGTACCCGGCAAGAGAGCCGGTAGGGGCACGCTCGACCGGCTCCCGCTCACGACGAGGTGACGCGATAGACGTCGTACACGGCATCGATGCGGCGCACGGCGTTCAGGATCCGGTCCAGGTGCACGGCGTCGCCCATCTCGAACACGAAGCGGCTGATCGCAAGGCGTTCGTCCGTGGTGCTGACGGTCGCCGAGAGGATGTTGACGTGATGCTCGCTGAGGACGCGCGTCACATCCGACAGCAGCCCGGAGCGGTCGAGTGCCTCGACCTGGATCTGCACGCGGAAGACGCTCTTCGTCGTGGGCGCCCACGACACCTCGACGAAGCGGTCCTCCTCGCCCGAGAGCGCTTTGACGTTGGGGCAGTCGGTGCGGTGGACCGACACTCCGCTGCCTCGCGTGACGAAGCCGACGATCTCATCGCCCGGCACCGGGGTGCAGCACTTCGCGACTTTCACGAGGATGTCGGATGCTCCGCGCACGAGCACACCCGAGTCGCCGGAGCGCGGCTCCCGCGACGGCATGCTGCCAGGCAGGTCGATGGGCCCGGTGACCGGATCGGTCGCGGCGACGAGCGCGGTGACCTTCTCGAGCACGGACTGCGTCGAGACGTGACCCTCGCCGACGGCCGCGTACAGCGCGGAGACGTCTTCGTACCGCAGCTGATGGGCGACCTCGGCGAAGGAGTCCTGGCTCATCAGACGCTGCAGAGGCATGTTCTGGCGGCGCATCGCCCGCGCGATCGCCTCTTTGCCCTGCTCGATCGCCTCTTCGCGACGCTCCTTCGTGAACCACCCGCGGATCTTGTTGCGAGCCCGGGTGCTCTTGACGAAGCCGAGCCAGTCCTGACTCGGACCGGCGTCGGGGTTCTTCGAGGTGAAGACCTCGACCACATCGCCGCTCTTGAGCTCGGACTCCAACGGCACCAGACGCCCGTTGACCTTCGAGCCCATCGTGCGGTGACCGATCTCGGTGTGCACGGCGTAGGCGAAGTCCACCGGTGTCGCGCCGGCCGGGAGCCCGATCACCCGCCCCTTGGGCGTGAAGACGTAGACCTCCTTCGCGCCGATCTCGAACCGCAGGGAATCGAGGAACTCGCCGGGGTCGGCGGTCTCGGCCTGCCAGTCCGAGATGTGCGCGAGCCAGGCCATGTCGTTGTCGGCGGCCCTGACCTCGGTCTTGCCGCCGTTCATCCGCTCCTTGTACATCCAGTGCGCGGCGACACCGTACTCCGCCTGCTGATGCATCTCGTGCGTGCGGATCTGGATCTCGACGGTGCGCCCCGACGGGCCGATCACGGTCGTGTGCAGCGACTGGTACAGGTTGAACTTCGGCGTCGCGATGTAGTCCTTGAACCGGCCGGGCAGTGGGGTCCATCGGGCGTGGATGGCGCCGAGCACGGCGTAGCAGTCCCGCACCGATGCCACCAGCACGCGGATGCCGATGAGGTCGTAGATGTCGTCGAACTCACGCCCGCGCACCACCATCTTCTGGTACACGGAGTACAGCTGCTTCGGGCGGCCCACGACCTTGCCGCGGATGCGCAGATCGCGCAGGTCCACGTCGATCTCCTCGACCACCTGGGCGAGGTACTTCTCGCGCTGCGGGGTGCGCTGCGCGATCAGGTTGTGGATCTCGTTGTAGATCTTCGGATGCAGGACGGCGAACGAGAGGTCCTCGAGCTCGGACTTGATCGCCTGGATGCCGAGCCTGTTGGCGAGGGGCGCGTAGATCTCGAGCGTCTCCTTGGCCTTCTTCGCCGCCTTCTCGGGCGGGACGAAACCCCAGGTGCGGGCATTGTGCAGGCGGTCCGCGAGCTTGATGAGCAGCACCCTGATGTCCTTCGACATCGCCACGATCATCTTGCGGACGGTCTCGGCCTGCGCGCTCTCGCCGTACTTGACCTTGTCGAGCTTGGTGACGCCGTCGACGAGCATGGCGACCTCGTCACCGAACTCGGCGGTGAGGTCGGTGAGGGCGTAGCCCGTGTCCTCCACCGTGTCGTGCAGCAGTGCGGCTGCGATCGCCCGCGGCCCGAGGCCCATCTCGGCGAGGATCTGCGCGACGGCGAGCGGATGCGTGATGTACGGCTCGCCGCTCTGACGCTGCTGCCCGGTGTGCTTCTCCTTGGCGACGGCGTACGCACGCTCGATGACGGCCAGATCGCCCTTGGGGTGGTTCGCCCGGACGGTGCGTGTCAGGTTGTCGAGGTCGTTGACCCGTGGGGCGCGCGAGAAGATGCGGGGAACCAGTCGTCTCAGGCTCGATCCCTGCGACGACGTCTGCGGTTCCGCCATCCGCTCACCTCCGAATCACAACAGCTTACGCGTGCCCTGCGGGGTGCGGCCCCGCCGGGCGGGAACGGTCAGACCTCGACAGCGGCCTTCTCGCGGGATTCACGGACCCGGGAGTCGCGCGCCGTGATCTGCGGCTCGTTCTCGCGGAACAGCGAGTACAGCGGAGCCGCGACGAACAGCGTCGAGTATGTCGCCACCAGGATGCCGACGAAGATCGACAGCGAGATGTCGGTGAGCGACTCGGCTCCGAGCCAGAAGGCTCCGATGAAGAGCACCGCTCCGACGGGCAGCGCCGCGACGACCGAGGTGTTGATGGAGCGGACGAGCGTCTGGTTGACGGCCAGGTTGACGGATTCGCCGAAGAGGCGGGAGGAGTTCTCGCCGTCCTCCGTGGTGTTCTCTCGGATCTTGTCGAACACGACCGTCGTGTCGTAGAGCGAGTACGCGAGGATCGTGAGGAATCCGATCACCGCGGCCGGAGAGATCTCGAAACCCGCGAGGGCGTAGACGCCCACCGTGATGACGAGCACATCGAGCAGGCCGAGGATCGCCGCGGCCGACATCTTCCAGGTGCGGAAGTAGATCGCGAGGATCAGGAAGGTCAGGGCGAGGAAGATCGCGAGCCCCCACAGGGACTGCTTGGTGACGTTCTCACCCCAGGCCGGACCGATGAACGACGACGTGACCTCTGCCGGGTCGACCTTGTACGCCTCGGCGAGGGCGTTCGCGACCTGCTGGGTCTCAGCGGAGCTCATCTGGTCGGTCTGCACGCGGACGTCGGTGCTGCTGACGATGGCGACCTTCGCAGCGGCGCCGGGGACGACCGAGCGGACAGCCTCCGCCGCGGTGTCCTGGTCGGTGCTGTCCGGAGCCTGCACCGTGAACTGCGAGCCGCCGGTGAACTCGATCGAGAACTGGATCGGGCGGATCAGCGGCACGAGCGCCGAGCCGACCACGAGGGCGATCGCGATGATGAACCACAGGCGCCGCTTCCCGACGAACGGGAACGAGGTCTTCCCGCTGTACAGGTTGTTGCCGAACTCGTTCATGGAAGCCATCACGCGTCCCCCTCACTTCCACTGTTCGTGGGTCTGTCGCCGGCGAGGGCCTGAGCGCGCTTGCGCTCGGCGATCGTCTGCCGACGCTCGGCCTCGCCCCTGGCCCGGGAGTTCTTGGCGGCACGGCCCGCAGATGTGTCGACCGAGCGGAACTGCGCGCGTCCGCGGTACACGGCGCCCAGTGCCTCCGGATCGAGTCCGGACAGCTTGTGCCCGCCGCCGAAGAACCGGGTACGAGCGAGCAGCTGCATCACCGGGTGCGTGAAGATCACGAAGATCAGGACGTCGATGACGGTCGTGAGCCCCAGCGTGAACGCGAAGCCCTTCACCGTGGAATCGGCGAGGATGTACAGCACCACGGCAGCGAGGACGTTGATCGACTTGGAGATGTAGATGGTGCGCTTGGCACGTCCCCAGCCGTCCTCCACCGCCGACGTGATCGACTTGCCGTCGCGGAGCTCGTCTCGGATGCGCTCGAAGTAGACGATGAACGAGTCGGCGGTGAATCCGATCGACACGATCAGACCCGCGACGCCGGCCAGCGAGAGCCGGAAGCCGAGGCGCCACGCCAGGATGCTGATCACGATGTAGGTCAGCACCGCCATCACCGCGATGGAGGCGATGATCACGGAACCGAGGGCGCGATAGACGATGAGCGAGTAGATCGCCACGAGGGCGAGTCCGATCAGACCCGCGATGAGGCCGACCTGCAGCTGCTGCGTGCCCAGTGTCGCGGACACCGTGTCGTCGCTCTGCACGGCGAAGCTCAACGGCAGCGCACCGAACTTGAGCTGATCGGCGAGCGTCGTGGCCGTCTCCTGCGTGAAGCTTCCCGAGATGCTCGGGCGGCCGTCGAGGATCTGGCCGTTCATCGTCGGGGCCGAGATGACCGATCCGTCGAGGACGAAGGCGAACCGGTCACGCGGCGTCAGCCCGTCGATGCGGTTCTGGTTCAGACGGGTGCTGACCTTTCCGAACGCGTCGGCTCCGTCGGCGTTCATCGTCAGCTGCACGGTCCAGGCCCCGGACTGCGGGTCGCGGCCGGCGACCGCGTTGTCGATCGCGGTGCCGGTGAGCTCTGTCGGGCCGAGGATGTACTTTTCGGTGCCGGTGGGGTCGCACGCGATGAGCGGCTGATCCTGCGGGCCCTTCGAGGCGTCGTTCCCCGGAGCGGTGCAGTCGTAGGCCAGGAACTCCGCCTGGAGCTTCGGCGTGATCCACGACACGTCGCTGCCGTCGGTGGGCTCCGCTGTGGGCGTGGCCGCGAGGTTGGGGTCCGGCGAGGGATACGGAGTCTCCGTGCCGTCCTCCCCCACGAACGAGGTGGCGGCGGCGCCCGTGTACAGCACTGCGCGGAACTCGAGCTGCGCGCTCGACTGGATCCGGTCGCGCGTCTGCTGGTCGGCGACACCGGGGATCTGCACCACGATGTTGCGGCCGCCCTCGGTCGTGATGTCCGCTTCCGCGACTCCCGACGCGTCGACGCGCTGGCGGATGATCGCCGCGGCCTGGTCGAGCTGCTCGCTCGACGGTGCGGCGCCGTCTTCGGTCTCGGCGCTCAGGACGATCTGCGTGCCGCCCTGCAGGTCGAGGGCGAGCTCAGGAGCCCAGGAACTCGCCGGATCGCCGTTGGCGTCCTTCATGACGTAGACGCCCAGCGCGTTGATGCCGAACAGGACGCCCGTCACCAGGAGCAGGCCCAGAAGGACCCGCCAGGCGTGACGGACCGGGGAAGAAGTGGCCACGTGTGATCAGCTTTCTTGGATGCCGGTCGAGGATGCCGGGCTGTCGATGTGGTGCGGCGGAACGGAGATTACTTGTCGTCGGCGTCGCGCTCGAGGCGACGACGGGTCTCCTCGGGGGTCTCGACCGCGGCTGCGCCGTCGACGGCAGGTGCGTCGAGGACCACGGCGGGAGCGTCCATGTCATCGACGACCACGACGTCGTCCTTCGGCTCGACGATGCGCAGGATCGCCTGGCTGTGCACCTCGATGACGGTGCCCGGGGCGATCTCGACGAGAGCAGGCGAGTCGAGGTCCTCGTGGTCGTAGGCGACGATCGTGCCGTAGATACCGCCCTGGAGGAGCACCTTGACGCCGGGAACGGTCTTCGTCGCCTTCTCCTCCTGCTCCGCCTTCATCTGCTTCTGGCGCTTGCGGCCGTTGACGAACATGAACACGACGAGGACGGCGAGAAGGCCGAACAGCAGGATTTCCATAGGCATGGCGGGGGTGGGCCTTTCTCAGGTGCGCGCACCAGAGAGCGGGCGCGCAGATTATCGGGGAAGTCTCCAGCGATTATAGGTCATCCAGGCGAAGCGCCCCGTCCGGATGCGCCACGCCGAGATGCGCGTACGCCTCCGCCATGGCCACACGACCCCGCGGCGTGCGGCCGAGGAACCCGATGCGCACCAGGTACGGCTCGACGACGCTCTCGACCGTCTCGGCCTCCTCTCCCACCGCCACGGCGAGGGTGCTGAGTCCGACCGGGCCGCCGCGGAAGCGTCGCACGAGGGCCTCGAGAACCGCCCTGTCGAGCCTGTCGAGCCCGATCGGGTCGACGTCGTAGAGCTCGAGCGCTGCGCGGACGCCCTCGAGTGTCGCCGCCCCACCGCCGTGCACGAGCGCATAGTCGCGCACGCGCCGCAGCAGGCGGTTGGCGATGCGGGGTGTGCCGCGCGAGCGTCGCGCGATCTCCGAGAGCGAATCGTTCGGGAGATCGACGCCGAGCATCAGAGCGGACCGGCCGATGACCCGCTCGAGCTCCGGCTCGTCGTAGAACTCGAGGTGGCCGGTGAAACCGAAGCGATCGCGCAGCGGATTGGGCAGCAGCCCCGAACGGGTGGTCGCCCCGACGAGGGTGAAGGGCGCGAGGTCCAGCGGTATGCTCGTCGCTCCTGCACCCTTGCCCACCATGATGTCGATGCGGAAGTCCTCCATCGCGAGGTACAGCATCTCCTCGGCGGAGCGCGCCATGCGATGGATCTCATCGATGAAGAGCACCTCCCCGGGCACCAGACTCGACAGGAGTGCGGCCAGGTCGCCGGCGTGCTGGATGGCGGGCCCGCTGGAGAGCCGCAGCGGGCGCTCGCTCTCGTGCGCGACGATCATCGCGAGCGTCGTCTTGCCGAGCCCGGGCGGCCCCGCCAGGAGGATGTGGTCGGGCGGCCGATTCTGGATGCGTGCGGCGTCGAGCAGCAGCTGCAGCTGACCGCGTACCTTCTGCTGGCCGACGAACTCACCGAGACTGGTGGGGCGCAGCGCGCCCTCGATCGCGAGCTCGGTGTCGTCCGAGGGCTCTGAGGCGTCGCGGGCGTCAGACACGGGCCGGTCCCAGCAGCGCGAGCGTGCGCCGCAGCAGCGGCGCCACGGAGTCGCGTTCCGCGTCGGTCGCCTCGGCCGCGGTCTGCGCCGCCGCCTCGGCGGCGACCTTCTCCGACCACCCGAGTCCGACCAGCGCCGCGGCGACCTGGTCGACGACGTCGACGGGCGCGTTCGTGATCTTCGTCGACGCGGCGCTCACCGGGTGCACCTTGCCGGCGAGCTGCAGCACGATGAGCTTGGCGGTCTTGGGGCCGATCCCCGAGACGCGCCGGAAGGGCGCGTCATCCTCCCCCGTGACCGCATCGGCGATCTGGTCGACGGTGAGGTGCGAGAGCACGCCGAGTGCCGACTTCGGCCCCACACCGGTCACGCTGATCAGCAGACCGAAGATCTCGAGCTCGCTGCGATCGGCGAATCCGTAGAGGGAGAGCGCATCCTCACGGACGATCAGGCTGGTGTGCAGCAGCAGCCTCTCCCCCACCGTGGCGGTGTGCGCGACGTCCGCGGGCACCGCGACGGAGAAGCCCACGCCACCGACATCGATGATGACCTGATCGGCGGTCGAATGGAGGACGGCGCCGTGCAGCGAGGAGATCATCGCTCCAGCCTACGCACCGGGTCGTAGATATGTTCGAGCGACACGCTCCGCGTCCGCCCATGCCCGCTGGGCCGGTGTGAGCGCCCCCTGGCCCGGAGCTCCTGCGGCGCCGCGGCGCCAGGCGTGGCAGAGGGCGATGGCCAGGGCGTCTGCGGCATCGGCCGGCTGCGGTGGAGCGTCGAGGCGGAGGATCCGGGCGATCATCGCCTGCACCTGCCGCTTGTCGGCGGCGCCGTACCCGGTGACGGCGGCCTTGACCTCGCTCGGCGTGTGGGTCGCCGCAGGCAGGCCGGCCTCTGCCGCGAGCAGCAGTGCGACACCGCTGGCCTGCGCGGTGCCCATCACGGTGTGGGTGTTCTGCTGTGCGAACACCCGCTCGACGGCGACGGCATCCGGGCTGTGCGCGGCGATCACCTCACGGATGCCCGCTGCCACGAGCGCGAGACGCTCACCGATCGGCAGATCGGGATCCGAGCGGATCACCCCGACATGCACCAGAGTGCCGCGTCTCGCGCGATCGACATCGACGACGCCGACGCCGCACCGGGTCAGACCGGGGTCGATGCCGAGCACTCGAAGCGAGGAGGAGGTCACTCCCCCAGGCTATTCGTCGCTCCGCGCACCAACGCCCCGGCGCGCCTAGGCGTCGTCGTTCTCGAGCTCGGACTGCACCTCGGCGGTGAGGTCGAAGTTGGTGAAGACGTTCTGCACGTCCTCGCTGTCTTCCAGGGCATCGATCAGACGGAAGATCTTGCGCGCGGTGTCGGCATCGATCTCGACCTTGAGGTTCGGCACGAACTCGATGTCGGCCGATTCGTAGTCGATGCCTGCGTCCTGCAGAGCGCTGCGGACCGCGACGAGGTCGGTCGCCTCGGTGACGATCTCGAAGCCCTCGGCGTGCGGCTCGATCTCCTCGGCGCCGGCCTCGAGAGCCGCCATCATCACGTCATCCTCGGTGGTTCCCTCCGAGCCGACCACGATGACGCCCTTGCGGCTGAAGTTGTAGGCGACGCTGCCGGGGTCGGCGAGCGTGCCGCCATTGCGGCTGAGTGCGGTGCGCACCTCGGCCGCCGCCCGGTTCTTGTTGTCGGTCAGACACTCGATCATCAGCGCGACGCCATTGGGTCCGTAGCCCTCGTACATGATCGAGGTGTACTCGACGGCCTCGCCGCCGATGCCCGCTCCACGCTTCACCGCGCGGTCGATGTTGTCCTTGGGGACAGACGTCTTCTTCGCCTTCTGCACGGCGTCGAACAGCGTCGGGTTGCCCTGCAGGTCGGCCCCGCCGAGCTTGGCGGCGACCTCGATGTTCTTGATGAGCTTGGCCCAGGACTTGGCGCGCCTGGAGTCGATGATGGCCTTCTTGTGCTTCGTGGTGGCCCACTTGGAATGCCCGGACATATGTCTCCGCTCGTCGTATCCGCCCAGAAGCTCGCACCCAGGGCATCGTCTATTCTAACGAACTGCGCGAGTGGCGCAGGATGGAGATATGCGCAGATCCCGACACATCACCCCCGCCGTCCGCTCATCCGACGTGCGTGACGGCGAGCCGACACCGGCCGACACGCTGCGGTACCTGATCCACCTGCCGGAGGGCTACGACGCCGACCCGGCAGACGCTGGCCGCTCGTGCTGTTCCTGCACGGCGCCGGAGAACGCGGCTCCGAACTCGATCTCGCCGCGACGCACGGCCCGCCGAAGCTCGCGGATGCCGGTCACGAATTCCCCTTCGTGCTCGTGACGCCGCAGTGCTCCGCGTCGAGCCAGTGGGTCGCGGAGCTCTCCACGCTGTCGGGACTGATCGACGAGGTCGTGGCGACGCATCGGATCGATCCGACGCGTGTATCGGTGACCGGACTCAGCATGGGCGGGTATGGGACCTGGAGCCTGGCGGTGCGCTACCCCGACAGGTTCGCCGCGATCGCACCGATCTGCGGGGGGATGTGGCTGCAGAGCGCTGCGCCTCTCCGACGCGTGCCCGTCTGGACGTTCCACGGAGACGCCGACGATGTCGTACCGATCTCCGCCACGGAGCAGATCGTGAGCGAACTGCGGTCGGTCGGCGCCGACGTGCGGTTCACGCGATACGCGGGCGTCGGCCACGATTCCTGGACCGAGACGTACGAGAACCCCGAGGTCTACGACTGGCTGCTCTCCCCCCGGCACGGCCGCTGACGCCCCGTCTGACGGCTCAGCCCTGGGAGCTCCGCACGCCGGAGCGTGCACGCGCGGCGGCCATCGAGGGCGTCGCGGGCAGCACGAGCGGAAGGTCGGTGTGCTCGTCGGGCGTCCACTCCTCCCACCCCTCGTCCAGCGGCCAGGCGGCAGCCATGATGAGATCCGCTCCCGCGTGGTCGGCGAGCATGCGCACCGCCTCGGCCTGCCGCGGCGAGAACCGGCCCTGGTCGACCGCGGCGAGGAGTTCGTCCTCGTCCTTGAGCCAGATGTCCTCCTCCCCGCGGTGCTCGGCGTCGATCCACAGATCCAGTACGAGATCTCGGGTGAACACGGCCGCCTCCTCGCCCCCGATGCGTCGGTGCGGAAGCTCGATGTTGATGTAGACGCCGTCGGGCGTGCCGTCTTCACGCCGGAAGAACCACACCGACCACGGCATTCCGGTCGGCGCGACTCGCAGGATGCCCGGCCCGGTCCACGTGCGTTCGACGGCACTCCAGGGCACGAGGAAGCGCTCCTCGAGCGGAACCTCGCGCGGACGGCGACCGTCGGAGGGAACGGCGTCGAGACGCGCCGACCCCGAGGGCGTCCATGCCACGAGTCCGCGGTCGTCATCGCGCACGACCCGTGCCGTCTCGATCACCCGCCCGTAGCGCCAGAGGATCTGCTGACCGACCTCGAAGCGCGGCGCGGAGGGACTGCTCGACGCGACCGACCGCTCGTAGGCGGGATCGGCATGGGCGGTGGACTGGTCCGGCGTGTCGAGCTCGGCGATCGCCTCAGCGAGCGGGCGACTCGCGGTGGCGATACGAGTCCAGTCCGCACCGCGTCTGCCCACCAGTTCCACCGTGCCCCCGCTCGCGCTGACTCCGGTCGTTCCCTGTGGCGTTCGCATCCCGCCACCGTACCCGTCGCATCCGCCGCCGACGCACACCCGCGAGGAAGGTCCGACCCGCGGCCCGGCGGTTCAGATCCGTCTGGCGCACAGCGTCTCGCGGGTGTAGTCCTGACCCATGGACCAGAGTGGCTTCGACGACAGAACGCGTGCCCTCGACACCGCACACCGCCGTGCGACCGAGTTCCTGGAGGACCTGGACGACCGACCGGTGTGGCCGCGTGCGGGCCTCGAGGAGATGCTGGATGTCTTCGGCGGACCTCTTCCGGCAGACGGCACCGATCCGGCGCAGGTCGTCGACGAGATCGCGACCCGCGCCGACCCGGGTCTCGTCGCGATCCCGGGTGGTCGATTCTTCGGCTTCGTGATCGGCGGCACGCATCCCGCCGCCCTCGCCGCCGATTGGCTCGTCTCGACGTGGGACCAGAATTCCGGCTCCTCGGCGCTGGCACCTGCCACGGTCGCCATGGAGCGGATCGCGGGTCGGTGGATGCTGGACCTCTTCGGCCTGCCGGACTCGGCGAGCGTCGGGTTCGTCACCGGCGGGCAGCTCGCCAGCTTCACGTGTCTCGCGTCCGCCCGTCAGGCGGTGCTGGCCCGAGCAGGGTGGGACGTGGCCGAACGTGGACTCCGGGAGGCACCGCCGCTGCGCGTCGTCGTCGGCGCGGATCGACACAGCTCCGTCGATCGCGCGGCACGCTTTCTCGGGATCGGGCGGGCGGAGCTGATCGTGATCGACTCCGACGATCAGGGACGGATGCGCCCGGATGCGCTCGAGCAGCAGCTGCTCAGCGGCACGGGACCCCTGATCGTCTGCCTGCAGGCAGGAGAGGTGCACACCGGCGCCTTCGACGACTTCGAGGCGCTGATACCGATCGCTCGAGCGCACGATGCCTGGGTGCACGTCGACGGAGCCTTCGGGCTCTGGGCTGCCGCCTCACCGCGGCTTCGATCGCTCACGGCAGGCATGGAGCATGCGGACTCGTGGGCGACCGACGCGCATAAGACCCTGAACGTGCCCTACGACTGCGGCATGGCGATCGTGCGCGACCCGGCCGACTCGATCGCGGCGTTCCGCACCGGCGGCGACTACCTGATGTACACCGGTCTCGACCCGTGGGACGTGACGCCCGAGCTCTCGAGGCGAGCACGCGGCGTCCCGGCGTGGGCCGCGTTGAAGAGCCTCGGCCGTTCCGGTGTCGCGCAGCTCATGGATCGGCTGCACGCGAACGCCGAGGCGATGGCTCGCGGGCTGCGGTCCATCCCCGGGGTCCACGTGGTCAATGACGTCGACTACACCCAGGTCATGTTCCGGCTCGACGACGACGACGCGACCCGCGCCCTCGGCCGCGCGATCCTCGACGAGGGCACGGCGGCGGTCACGGGCGCCGAATGGCGGGGTCGAGCGACGCAGCGCTGCTCGATGTCCTCATGGGCGACGACCGACGCCGACATCGATCGCACGGTGGCTGCGATCCGCCGACTGGTGCGGGACGCCTAGGCGTTCGTCGCCGCCCGGGACCGGGCGAACGTCTCCGCGAGGTCGAGGAACCGCTGGTGCACGCGCGTCTCGCCGTCGACCTCGGGGTGAAAGCTCGTGCCGAGCAGGCTGCCCTGCTGCACCGCGACGACGGTGCCGTCCGTCAGCGACGCCAGGACCTCGACACCGTCGCCGACCCGCTCGACCACCGGTGCGCGGATGAAGGTCGCGTGCACAGCCGGCGCACCGAGTGCAGGCACGTCGAGGTCGGTCTCGAAAGACTCCGTCTGACGTCCGAACGCGTTCCGACGGACATCGATGTCCATGCCCCCGAACGACTCCTGGCCGTCGATGCCGTCGAGCACGGTGTCCGCGAGCAGGATCAGCCCCGCGCACGTGCCGAGCATCGGCATCCCGGACCCGATAGCCGCGCGGATCGGCTGCTGCATGCCGAACAGCCGCGAGAGCTTGTCGATCACACTCGACTCGCCGCCGGGTATCACCAGACCGGCGACGGTTCCGAGCTCCTCCGGTCGGCGCACGAGCACGACCTCGGCGCCGAGCCCCTCGAGCAGAGCGGCATGCTCGCGCACGTCGCCCTGCAGCGCGAGGACGCCGACCCGGGGGTTACCAGCCACGCTCGGACAGGCGGTGCGGCGCAGGCAGATCGCTCACGTTGATGCCGACCATGGCCTCGCCGAGTCCGCGTGACACCTCTGCGATCACCTTCGCGTCGTCGAAGAACGTGGTCGCCCTGACGATCGCCTTCGCACGCTCGGCCGGGTTGCCCGACTTGAAGATGCCGGACCCCACGAACACGCCGTCGGCACCGAGCTGCATCATCATCGCGGCATCCGCCGGCGTGGCGACGCCGCCGGCCACGAACAGCACGACCGGGAGCGCGCCCGTCTGCGCGATCTCGGCGACCAGCTCGTAGGGTGCCTGCAGCTCCTTCGCGGCGACGAACAGCTCGTCCTTCGTCATGGAACGCAGCACGTTGATCTCGGAACGGATCTTGCGGATGTGCTTGGTCGCCTCCGAGACGTCTCCCGTGCCGGCCTCTCCCTTGGAGCGGATCATGGCCGCACCCTCGTTGATGCGGCGGAGCGCCTCGCCGAGGTTGGTCGCCCCGCAGACGAACGGCACGGTGAAGCCGAACTTGTCGATGTGGTTCACGTAGTCGGCCGGCGAGAGGACCTCGGACTCGTCGATGTAGTCGACGCCGAGCTCCTGCAGCACCTGCGCCTCGACGAAGTGGCCGATGCGGGCCTTCGCCATCACCGGGATCGAGACCGCGTCGATGATGCTGTCGATCATGTCGGGGTCGCTCATGCGCGAGACGCCGCCCTGCGCGCGGATGTCGGCGGGCACCCGCTCGAGTGCCATCACGGCCACCGCCCCGGCGTCCTCCGCGATCTTCGCCTGGTCAGCGGTGACGACGTCCATGATCACGCCGCCCTTGAGCATCTCGGCGAGACCGCGCTTGACGCGCGACGATCCGGTGGTGGTCTGTTCGGTCATGGGGGCTCCTGTCGGGGACGCACGACGTGCAGGGCATGCAGATTCTCTGATGTGTCGCACGATATCTAGTTTGATCTAGGCCAAACAGTAGCACTGTCGGGAACGACCTAGAATCGGAGACGAGGAGCAATGAGCGACCAGATCATCGGAACGACCGCAGCGGACATCGCCGACAGCGTGCGAGACCTGCGCGACCGAGGCGTGCTCGTCGCAGGCAGCCCTCTTCCCCCTGTACGGGAGCTCGCCACCTCGCTCGGAGTAAACCGCAACACCGCCGTCGCCGCGTACCGCCAGCTGGCGCAGGCCGGCATCGTGCTCTCCCGCGGGCGCGCAGGTACGGTCATCACCGGTCATGAGTCGGTCGCGCAGGAGGGGTACGCCTCCGACACCGTGCTGCGGGACGTCGGCACCGGCAACCCGGATCCGCGTCTGATCCCCGATCCGTCCCGGGCCCTGGCCACGGTCGCCGGGCGTCCCGTGCTCTACGGCGAACCGGTGATCGACCCGGGGCTCGACGAATGGGCGCGCGACTGGATCGCCCAGGACCTCGATCCGCTCGACTTCCGCATCACCGTCACGAGCGGCGCGGTCGATGCCGTCGAGCGCCTGCTCGCCCAGGCGCTCATGCGCGACGACGCGGTGGCGCTCGAGGACCCGTGCTTCCTCGCCAGCATCCACACCGTCCGCCTCGGCGGGTACCGGGCGATCCCGGTGCCGGTCGATGAGGAGGGGATGACGGTCGAGGGACTGCGCGCCGCGCTCGATGCCGGCATCCGTGCGGTCATCTGCACCCCGCGCGCGCAGAACCCCACCGGCGCGAGCCTCACCCCCGCCCGCGCCGCCGCCCTGCGCGCCGTGCTCGCCGAGCACCCCTACGTCCTGATCATCGAGGACGACCATTTCTCCCTGCTCGCGCAGCGTCCCTACGAGACTCTGATCGGCCCCGACCACCGTCGCTTCGCACTCGTGCGCTCCGTGTCGAAGTTCCTCGGTCCCGACATGTGCCTCGCCGTCGCGGCGACCGATGCGACCACGCACGAGCGCCTCGCCATGCGGCTGAGCCCCGGAACCACCTGGGTGAGCCACCTGCTGCAGAGGCTGACGCTCACACAGCTGACGGACCGGTCCGTGGTCGCGGAGATCGAGGCGGCCCGTGACCACTACGCCTCCCGGAACGCCGCGTTCGCCGCGCGGCTCGGCGCACACGGCATCGTCTGCGCGCCCACCGAGGGTCTGAGCCTGTGGATCGAGCTGCCGAAGCCGGCTCGTCTGGTCGCCGAGAGGCTCATGCGTCGTGGCTGGTTGGCCCGGACGGGCGACGACTTCGCCCTCGACGACCGTGCCGACCCCTCGCACCACCTGCGCCTCACGGTGCACGATCTGTCCGACGACGATACGGCGACACTGGTCGCCGATCTGGTCGCGGCCACCCGATGACCCACCGCGGCGGGACTCCTCCCGCCCTGAACGAAAGGATCGGGGAATGAAGGTCCTCTCCATCCAGTCAGCCGTCGCGTACGGCCACGTCGGCAACTCCGCTGCGGTCTTCCCGCTGCAGCGCATCGGCGTCGAGGTGCTGCCGGTCTACACGGTCACCTTCTCCAACCACACCGGATACGGTGCCTGGCGCGGTCCGCTGATCTCCCCCGACGACGTGCGGGAGGTCATCACCGGCATCGAGGAGCGCGGCGTCTTCGGCGAGATCGATGCGGTGCTCAGCGGATACCAGGGCGGCGAGGGGATCGGTGACGTCATCATCGACGCGGTCGCCAGGGTCAAGGCGGCGAACCCCGGCGCCGTGTACGCCTGCGATCCGGTGATGGGGAACGCGAAGTCCGGATGCTTCGTCGCACCGGCCATCCCGATCCTGCTGCGCGAGAAGGTCGTGCCGGTCGCCGACATCATCACCCCCAACCAGTTCGAGCTGGGCTTTCTCACCGGCACCGAGCCCGACACGCTGGAGTCGACGCTCACCTCGGTCGACCTGGCCATGGCCATGGGTCCCCGTACGGTTCTCGTCACGAGCGTGGAGCGCCCGGACCGCGAAGAGGGCACGATCGAGATGCTCGTCGCGGATGCGGCCGGAGCCTGGATCGTGCAGACACCGCGACTGCCGATGAAGGCCAACGGCTCAGGAGACGTGACCGCGGCGCTCTTCACCGCGCACTATGTCGAGACCGGCGACGCGAAGGCGGCGCTCGAGCGCACGGCGTCGAGTGTCTTCGACCTGCTCGCCGCGACCCTCGAGTCCGGTGCGCGCGAACTGCAGCTCGTCGAGGCGCAGGAGTTCTATGCGAGCCCGCGGATGCAGTTCAGCGCACGACAGGTGCGCTGAACGGCGTCACGGTGCCGCCACGCGTTCGTCTCGTCGCTGCGCACCTCGCTCGACGACCTACGGGCACGCACCCGCTCGTTGAGCGAGCGCAGCGAGACGAAACGCGGCCGACACTCAGCGACCGGGCGTCGGCCACGCGTTCGCGACGGCCTCACGCACCTCGCCGAGCAGCTGCGGCAGCGCCTTCGTCTTCGCGATGATCGGGAAGAAGTTGGCGTCCGACGTCCACCGCGGCACGATGTGCTGGTGCAGGTGACCGTCGACGCCGGCACCCGCGACCGCGCCCTGGTTCATACCGAGGTTGAAGCCGTCGCAGCGTGACACCTCGCGCAGCACGCGCATGCCCGTCTGGGTCAGCGCCCCGATCTCGGCGACCTCCTCGGGCGTCGCCTGGTCGTAGGTGCCGATGTGCCGGTAGGGGCACACGAGCAGATGACCGGAGTTGTACGGGAAGAGGTTGAGCAGCACATACGCCGTCTCGCCTCTGGCGACGATCAGCCGCTCGGCGTCGGGATGTTTCGGCGCCTCGCAGAACGGGCATTCCTCGCGCAACGGCTCGGGGCCCGCCTGGATGTACGCCATCCGGTGCGGGGTCCACAGTCGCTGGAACTCGTCGGGGACGCCGGCGAACTCTCCGGCGTCCTCCCACGGCCCCGAGGGTGTGGTCACGCCAGGTCCCCTGCTGTCTGCACGAGCGTGTGCGCGTCGATCGCGGCACGGATGCGCGCGACGGCGTCGGCGATCGGCACGCCGTTCTCCTGGGTGCCGTCGCGGTAGCGGAACGAGACGGTGCCCGCTTCGCGGTCCTTCTCCCCCGCGATCAGCAGCAGCGGCACCTTGCCGGTGGTGTGCGTGCGGATCTTCTTCTGCATCCGGTCGTCCGACGCGTCGAGCTCGGCACGGACGCCCTGAGTGCGCAGCGTGTCGACGATCTCTCCGAGGTAGTCGGCGAACTCGTCGGCGACGGGGATGCCCACGACCTGCACCGGAGACAGCCAGACCGGGAAGTCGCCGGCGTAGTGCTCGAGGAGGATCGCGAAGAAGCGCTCGATCGAGCCGAACAGCGCGCGATGGATCATGATCGGACGCTTCTTCTGTCCGTCCTTGTCCATGTACTCGAGTTCGAAGCGCTCGGGCAGGTTCGGGTCGACCTGGACGGTCGAGAGCTGCCAGGTGCGGCCGATCGCATCCCGCGTCTTGAGGTCGATCTTCGGCCCGTAGAACGCGGCCTCGCCGGGCACCTCGGTGAGCTTCAGGCCCGAGGCCACCGCGACGCGACGCAGCGCATCGGTCGAGGAGTCCCAGAACTCGTCGGAGCCGATCCACTTCGACTTCTCATCGTCCTTCATCGACAGCTCGAGCTCGAAGTCGGTGAGACCGAAGTCGCGCAGCATCGAGAGGATGAACTCCAGGACCTTCGCGACCTCGCCCTCGAGCTGATCCGGCGTGACGAAGAGGTGCGAGTCGTCCTGGGTGAAGCCGCGGACGCGGGTGAGCCCGTGCAGCGCGCCGGACAGCTCGTTGCGGTAGACGGTGCCGTTCTCGGCGAACCGCAGCGGCAGGTCGCGGTAGCTGCGCGCACGCTCCTTGTAGATCAGGATGTGCATCGGGCAGTTCATCGGCTTCAGGTAGTAGTCCTGGCCCTGCTTGGTGATGTTGCCCTCGTCGTCGCGCTCCTCGTCCATGACGATCGGCGGGTACATGCCCTCCTTGTACGTGACGAGGTGATTCGAGGTGAGGAAGAGGTCTTCCTTCGAGATGTGCGGCGTGTACACGTAGGTGTACCCGCCCTCGATGTGGCGCCTGCGCGCGTGCTGCTCCATCTCGCCGCGGACGACGCCGCCGCGCGGGTGCCAGACCGAGAGACCCGAGCCGATCTCCTCGGGGAACGAGAACAGGTCGAGTTCCTTGCCGAGGCGACGGTGGTCGCGCTTGGCGGCCTCCTCGAGACGGTGCTGGTACTCGCGCAGCTCGTCCTTCGACGGCCATGCCGTGCCGTAGATGCGCTGCAGCTGCGGGTTCTTCTCACTGCCTCGCCAGTAGGCGGCGGCGATGCGGGTCAGATCCCAGCCGTTGCCGATCATGCGGGTGTTGGGCAGGTGCGGCCCGCGGCAGAGGTCCTTCCAGACGACCTCGCCGTCGCGGGTGGTGTTGTCGTAGATCGTCAGCTCGCCCTCGCCGACCTCGACGGATGCACCCTCGACCTTTCCCACGGTCCCTGAGCCTGCCGAAGGGCCCTTGAGCCCGATCAGCTCGAGCTTGAACGGCTCGTCGGCGAGCTCCGCGCGCGCCTCGTCGTCGGTGACGACGCGGCGCACGAAACGCTGCCCCTCACGGACGATGCGCTGCATCTCCTTGGTGATCGCCTTGATGTCCTCGGGCGTGAACGGGGTCTCGACGCCGAAGTCGTAGTAGAAGCCGTCGGTGATGGGCGGGCCGATCCCGAGGTTCGCCTGCGGGTTGATCCGCTGCACCGCCTGCGCGAGCACGTGCGCGGCCGAGTGACGGAGGATGTCGAGTCCGTCGGGGCTGTCGATCGTGACCGGCTCCACCTCGTCGGCATCCGTCACTGTCGCGGCGAGGTCCTTGAGGGTTCCGTTGACGCGCATCGCGACGACTGAACGGTCAGAGAACAGGGCGAAGCCGTCTTTCGGCTGAGCATTTTCAGGCACTGCACACTCCATCTGGGTCTGGATCTAGGCTACTCGCATGCCTGGGGGCCGCTGACCGCTACGACGCCGTCTCGGTCGCGGTGTTCGCGGCTGTCGGCGCGAGGATGATGGTGGCCGCGCCGACCAGGGCGATCGCCGAGCCCGCCCAGTCCCAGAGGGTGGGCTTGAACCCGTCGACGATGATGCCCCAGGCGAGCGATCCCGCGATGAACACACCCCCGTACGAGGCGAGCACGCGCCCGAAGTTCGCATCGGGCTGCAGGGCCGCGATGAAGCCGTACGCGCCGAGCGCCATGACCCCGAGCACCGCGAACACCCATCCCCTGTTCTCCTTGATCGCCTGCCAGATCAGCCAGGCTCCGCCGATCTCGGCGACGGCGGCGAGCACGAAGAGGATGCTGATGCGCAGGACGGTCATGGATCCCAGTGTGGCGCAGACCCGCGAGTCCCGGAATCACTCTCCCGCGGTCACGAGCCCTGACTCGTAGGCGAGGATCACGAGCTGTGCCCTGTCACTCGCGGCGACCTTCGTCATGATCCGGTTCACATGGGTTTTCGCGGTGTGCGGCGAGATCGTCAGGCGGGCGGCGATGTCCTGATTCGTGAGCCCCTCGGCGACGAGCTCGAGAACCTCGCGCTCCCGTGGCGTCAGCGGCGCCAGCGCAGCCTCCCACCGCTCCGAACGCAGCGCGCCGCCGCGACCTACCGCACGAGCGATCAGTGCTCGCGTCGCGGACGACGAGAGCAGTGCCTCGCCTTGGTGCACGGTGCGCACGGCGCGGACGATCTCGTCGGGTTCGGCCCCCTTGCCGATGAATCCGCTCGCGCCCGCACGCAGTGCCGCGACGACGTTCTCGTCGTCCTCGAACGTCGTCAGCACGAGCACTCGGGGCCGGTGCGACGCGTCCGCGCTCGCGTCCGTGTTCGCACGGATCAGAGCCGTGGCGGCGATCCCGTCGAGCTCCGGCATCCTGATGTCCATCAGCACGACATCGGGCGCAGTCTCGATGGCTGCGCGCACCGCGGCGCGTCCGTCCGACGCCTCGCCGACGACGAGAAGACCGCCGTCGACGAGGATGTCCCGTACTGCCAGCCGCACGAGAGGCTGGTCGTCGACGACGAGCACCGAGATCGTCACGAGGTCGGGGCCGTCTCGGTCGGGATCCACGCCTCGAGCGAGAAGACCCCGCCGTCGCTGCCGACGTGCATGGTGCCTCCGACCGCGGTGAGGCGCTCCTGCAGACCGCGAAGCCCGTGTCCTGCCCGGAGAGGACTCGACGCGTCGTCCGCAGCCGGGTTCACGATCGTCAGGTGCACCGCTGCGCCCTCGGCACGCAGGGCGACGGTCGCCGTGCCGCCGCGACCGTGCTTGTGCGCGTTGGTGAGCGCCTCGTGGAGCACCAGGTACGCGACATGATCGCCGGCCGGCGACAGAGCGAACCCGTGGTGAGGATCCCGCAGGTCGATGCGAAGTCCCGCCGCACGGAAGCCGGAGAGCAGCGTCTCGAGGTCTCCCAGCCCGCTCTGCGGGCGGGGCGCGCGCTCATCGGCGTCCGGCTCGGCACGCAGCAGGGTCATGAGTCCCCCGATGTCGGCGAGGACCGTCCGTGAGGCGTTGCGCACCGTCGCCAGAGCCTCCTGTGCACGCTCGGGCCGTGTCTCGAGAGACGTGGAGGCGACGCCTGCGTTCAGGCTGATCACCGCGATCTGATGTGCGACCACGTCGTGCAGGTCGCGGGCGATCCGCACCCTGTCTTCGGCGACCCGTCTGCGCGCCTCGTCGTCGCGGCTCCGCTCGGCCCGCTCTGCGCGTTCGATCATCGCCGCGACGAACTCCCGCCGCGACCGGGCCGTGTCCCCCAGGGCGCCACCCAGGACGATGATCAGGATGAACTGCAGCGCCGTCGCATCGAGGAGATCACCGCCGAGCGCCCAGGCGTCGGCGAGGAACGCGACCGCGACCGATATGCCGAGGGAGAGCAGCCCGATGCGTCGCCCGAGGCGATCGACCACCGCGAAGCAGGCGATCGCGACGGCGAGGAGCGCGCTGGGAGAGATCGACCCTGACGCGGCGACGGCGACGACGCACGCCAGGCTGACGACCAGAGCGGTGATCGGCCACCTGCCCCGGAAGGGCATGATCAGAGCCGGAGCGAGGGCAGGGATCAGCAGCATCCCCTCGGCCCGGAAGGTCTCGTCGGGAAACGGCAGCACGGCGAAGAACACGATCAGCGCGACGGCGAGGAGATCGGACATCCCGAACCCGTCACGGCGGGCACGGGTGGTCGGCATACATCCAGTATTTCGTGTGTGCGCCCGCCGCGGATCCGCCCGGCGGATGACTTCCGCGTACTGCGAACGCGGTACCGAGGTGTCCACGGCGGGCTGACGCGCCGGTGGAGCTCCTGCTCCAGGCTGGGAGGACAGTCGCGCACCACCCCTTCGACCCCGTGCGCGCCGGGAAGGCCATCGTGCGCACGTCTCTCAGAAGAGCCCTCATCGTCGCCGGGTCCGTCGGCACCCTGCTGGCGGTCGGACTGACGACCACCACCGTGGTGAACGCCGTGTCGACCGAGACGGAGAAGGACCGGATAGAGACGTACGGTCGAACCGTGAGCGTCGAGGGACGGTCGATGAACGTGGCCGTCAGCGGCGAGGGCGATCAGGACGTCGTCCTGCTCCCCGGCTTCGGCACCGCCTCGCCGGCCCTCGACTTCGAGCCTCTGGTTGCAGAACTCGCGCAGGACCACCGCGTCATCGTCGTGGAGCCGTTCGGCTACGGCCTGAGCGACGGCACCGAACGCGCGAGGACGACCGACAACATCGTGGACGAGATCCACGAGGCGCTGCAGGTGCTCGAGGTCGACCGCTACGTGGTGATGGGGCACTCGATCGCGGGCCTGTACGCGATCGAATACGCGAACCGGTACGCCGACGAGGTGACGGCATTCGTCGGGATCGACAGCAGCGTGCCGGGCCAGCCGAACATGGACACGGTCTTCCCCACCGGTCTGCTGGCCGCGGCCAAGAATCTCGGCCTGATCCGCCTGGTCGCGCACGCGTCCGGCGACGGTCTCGACGGGCTCGACTACGACGACGACGCGCGCGAACAGATGTCGCTGCTCAGCAACCGGAACTCGCTCACCCCCACCTACCTCGACGAGATGAACCGCATCAGGACCAACTTCGCGGATGCCGCGGGCACCGGCTTTCCCGTCGCGCTCCCCGTCCTGCTGTTCGTGGTCGCCGACAATGCCGGCAATCCGGACTGGATCGACCTCCACGAGAGTCAGGCAGCGGAGGTCGACGACGGAACCGTGATCCCCCTCGACGGCGAGCACTATCTTCATCACACGCACGCCCCCGAGATCGCCGACGATTTCCGTCTGTGGGAGGCCGATCGTCGGCTCCTCGTCGACTGACCCGCTGCGACGCGCCCCGGCGAACAGCGGGCCCTCGGACGCGCCGGGGTAGCGTGAGCGGATGATCAGAGCACTGGCGCGTTGGATCCTCGCACTCGCCCTGGGGGCGATCGGCATCGTCCACTTCGTGAGCACCCGAGGTTTCCGGGTCGTCGTCCCGGACTGGGCCACGAAGGCCACCCGCCTCGACAAGGACGCGATCGTGATCGCCTCCGGCGCCGCCGAGGTGGCCCTCGCGGTCGGGCTCCTCGCGCTGCCGAAGGAGAGACGACGCATCGGCGTCGCGACGGCCGCGTTCTTCGTCGCCGTCCTGCCCGGGAACGTGCACCAGTGGCGCACCCACCGTTCGACCCCCGGTCTCGATACCGAGGCGCGACGCTTCGGCCGACTGTTCTTCCAGCCGCTGCTGGTGCTCTGGGCACTGTGGGCGACTGCTCCCGATCCTGTTCCTGCTGTTCGCCCGTGGCGTCGTAGTCGCTGAGGCGCGCGGCACGCAACCCCTGCCCGCCGATTCCGTCGCGCGGGCGAGAATGGAGCCATGTCCTCCCCCTCGATCGTGTGGCTCCGTGACGACCTCCGCCTCGCCGACAACCCGGCGCTGCGCGCAGCCATCGACCGTGACGAGCCGATCGTCGTGCTCTACGTCCTCGACGAGGAGTCGCCCGGGATCCGGCCGTTCGGCGGCGCTGCGCGCTGGTGGCTGCACCATTCGCTCGCCTCGCTGAGCGGTCGCCTGCACGACCTCGGGGCGACGTTGACGCTGCGGCGTGGGCCCGCCGAGCGCGTCGTCCGCGAGGCCGTGGCGGACACCGGGGCGAGCGCGGTGTTCTGGAACCGCCGGTACGGCGGAGCCGAGCGCGACATCGACGCTGCGCTGAAGACGTCCCTCCGTGATGACGGGCTCGAGATCGCCTCCTTCGCCGGTTCCCTGCTGCACGAGCCCTGGACGGTGAAGACCGGGAGCGGCACCCACTTCTCGGTCTTCACCCCCTTCTGGCGAGCATGCCTCGCCCTCCCCGCACCCCGCGCACCGCTGCCCGCGCCGCGAAGCCTGAACGGGCTGTCGCCAGGGCCCGCCTCCGACGATCTCGACGACTGGGATCTCCTGCCGACCCGACCGGACTGGGCGGGCGGCCTGCGCGACACGTGGGAGCCCGGCGAGCCCGCCGCTCGGGCCCGCCTGAGGTCGTTCCTCCACGACGACATCGGCACGTACGACCGCGCGAGGGACGAGCCGTCCGCCGGTGCCACCTCACTGCTCTCACCGCGACTGCGCTGGGGCGAGCTGAGCCCGTTCACCGTCTGGCACGAGGCCGTCGATGCGCACGGTGCCGCAGGGTTCCTCTCTGAACTGGGATGGCGGGAGTTCGCGTGGCACACCGTGTTCCACTCCCCCGATCTGGCCACCGTGAACCTCCGCCGCCAGTTCGACGCGTTCCCCTGGCCGCCCCTCGACCCTGCTCAGCTCGCTGCGTGGCAGCGCGGCGCCACCGGCATCCCGCTGGTCGATGCGGGCATGCGCGAACTGTGGCATACCGGCTTCATGCACAACCGCGTGCGCATGGTCACCGCGTCATTCCTGGTCAAGAACCTGCTGATCGACTGGCGGCGCGGCGAGGAGTGGTTCTGGGACACTCTCGTCGACGCCGACGGCGCGAGCAATCCTTTCAACTGGCAATGGGTCGCCGGGTCCGGGGCCGATGCGGCGCCGTACTTCCGGGTGTTCAACCCCGACCTCCAGGCCAAGAAGTTCGATCCGCACGGTCTTTACATCTCGGAGTGGGCAGCGGATGCTCCGACCGAGCCGATCGTCGATCTCGCGGCGACGCGCAAGGCGGCGCTCGCGGCCTACGACGTCGTCAAGCGTTCCTCGCCCGCCCCGAGCTGAGGCGGGTCACCCCACCGGTCTGGCAGCGTTCTCGCGGGGCGGGCAGCGCGATACGGTCGGTCCATGAACTTCCCCGCGCATTTCGCCCTGTCATCTCTCCTCGGTATCGCGATCTGGCTGATCTTTCTGCTCGTCGGATTGCTGCTCGCGTACCTGGTGATCCGCTTCGGTGTCTTCCACGGCCTGAGGGCGCACACACGGTGGATCGATGAGGGCAAAGACCGACGTCGGGACACGCACGAGCCCTACAACTCCTGAGCCGGGCTCCGGAAAGTCGGAGGGTTGTACATCGAGATCGATTGTGTGAAGTTGCTGACACGAGGCTTCGCAAGACACCTCGTCGAGCCTGCAACCCGGTGAGACGTCGAGGTTCGCGCGGTGCGCCTCCCCCTTGGAATGCCAGGCACGGTGAAACGCCACGAACGACATCAGACGACCGAGGCACGGACCGTGTGAAGCTCACTCGTTGGCTAATGTTCGAGGATGGATGATCGTCCGAAACCGTTGACAGCATTCGCCGCCGCCGTCTCTCGGTACATTGGCGCGGCGTTTGGTGGCGCGGTTTCTGCCTCGACCGGCGACCCGGTTGTCGGAGCGATGCTCGGCGAAGTGATGGGCCAGGCCGCGACAGACTTCGCGAACCGTGCCCTCAGCACTCGGGAGGAAGCGCGTGTATCGACGGTACTCGACCTTGCCGCCGAAGAGATCAGCAGAAGGCTCCGCGACGGAGAATCCTTCCGGGACGACGGGTTCTTCGACCCAGGAAGCCAGGACGCTGACGAAGTGCTAGAGGGCGTCTTGCGAGCCGCCCAAGCCGAGCATCAGCAGAAGAAGTTACCGCACCTCGCGCGAGTTTTTGCGAACATCGCGTTTGATCCACCTCTCAGCGCAGAGGTGGCGAATCTCGTGATCCGGCAGGCTGAATCGATCTCGTGGCTTGAGATGTGTCTGGTGTCGCTGATCTCTCGGCCGGAGGAGTTTCCACTGCCGGCGGCGGGACTCAAGAATGACGGCTCCACGTGGAACGACTGGGCAGTCACAGATAGCTTCAACTCGATGATCGGGGATGGAGGATTGCTGTACTACCCACCTCGTCATCCAGAACGGTCCTTGCCTGGTTTTGACATGCGCTTGAGCTCTGTCAAGCTCAGCTCGCGAGGCACCCTCCTCGCGGGGCTGATGGATCTCGAAACTATCGAACGATCGGAGATCGCCGCCCCCTATGAGGTGTTGGTCAGGTTCGCGACCGAGTTCGAGGATGAGGGTGCGTAGACACGACGGTGGCGCCCGAGGCATTGATCACGCGCGACAGGATGCACATGATGGTGATGATGTCGATCTCGCGTGCCATGCCTAGAATCTCCCTGGAATGGCCCGTAGATACGAAAAACCCCCGGTGAACCGGGGGTTTTGTCTGTGCGCGATACTGGGATCGAACCAGTGACCTCTTCCGTGTCAGGGAAGCGCGCTACCGCTGCGCCAATCGCGCCCATGTGGGCTATTCAGTTTGTGAGAGGTGGCGACGGGATTCGAACCCGTGTAAACGGCTTTGCAGGCCGGTGCCTAGCCGCTCGGCCACGCCACCGTGTGGATTGACCCCACGTGCGGAAGGCCCTCCGAAGAAGGCCCCTGCACTTGAGCGGATGACGAGACTCGAACTCGCGACCCCAACCTTGGCAAGGTTGTGCGCTACCAACTGCGCTACATCCGCGTTGTTCCCGGTTGTTGTCCCGGGCACTTATGAAACATTAGCCGATGATCGACCGCTGTCAAAACCGGGAGCGAATCTCGCGCGTGTCCGCTGCGGTGGTGCGCGACGGCTCCGAGCGTCCGGTAGTATCGGTTGACGTACCCCTCGGGTATGGGCGATTGGCGCAGTTGGTAGCGCGCTTCCTTCACACGGAAGAGGTCATCGGTTCGAGTCCGGTATCGCCCACAGACAGGCCCCGCACATCCCACGATGTGCGGGGCTTTTTCCGTCGGTCGGGGGTCTCCCTCCGGGCTTGTTAGCCTGGCCGGGTGACCACACTGCTCGACGACTTCCTCTCCGGCGATCGCAGCCGTGTGATCCACGCCCTCTGGCAGACGATCGGTTCTCGGGACCCCGGAGAACTCGATCCCCTGGTCGCTGCCCTGCCCAGGATCAGAAGACAGACGACTGCGCTCGATCTGGGCGGCATGATCTACTCCAACAACGCGCACCTCGAGCACGCGTTCACGAAGATCGAGCAGTATCGCGACGGGAAGTGCTGGTGCGCCGCGTACCCGGGCATCCTCACGAACGACCCGCGCAAGGAGGAGGCCGCCGGCCACATCGTGATCCGGTCGACGAGCGAACCGGGCTGGTCGATGACCTATGACTGCGAGTGCACGGTCTGCGGGCAGGAGTTCGACGTCGAGCAGGGCGACCACCACTTCACCTGGTGGAACTGGGTGCCCCGCGGGCGCAAGCGGCGCCGCGGCGAGGTCTGACGTCGGCAGCCGCGGGTAGAGTCCCGACGTGTCGCCCCTCCGTCTCCCGAGCCCGTGCTCCCTGTGCGGACGCACCGACGCGGTGCGGGTGTCCAGTGCTCTGATGTGCGCCTGGTGCGGATGGCGCTATGGCGACTCCCCCGATCCCGATCTCCCGCGTCCGGTGATCGAGGTCGTGTACTACATCCGCTACGCGCGTCGGGTGAAGATCGGCACGAGTCGCCGCCCGCGCCAGCGCCTGGGCAGCATCCGACACGAAGAGCTCCTCGCGTTCGAACCCGGAGGACGCGAGATCGAACAGGCGCGGCATCGCGAGTTCGCGGACATCCGAGAGGGCGGCGAGTGGTTCACCCTCACGCCGCATCTCGAGAGCCACATCGCCGGACTCCGCACGGTGACCGACCCCTGGCAGCTCTATGCGCAGTGGGTGAGCCGCGCATCGCAGAACTGAAGCCCCCGCACGGGACCGTGGTTCCGTGCGGGGGCTTCAGAGTGCAGAGCGTCAGGCGCGGGCGGCCTTGACCTTCGCGGGCTGCGGCTGCGAGAACAGGACCACGAGGATCACGGCGACGCCGACGACGACGTGAGGCACCCAGACGTTCGGCGCCTCGGTCGAGAAGCCGAAGATCCACGGCGACAGGGCGAGGAAGAGGCTGGCGACGATGTCGAAGACGAGGTGGACCGGCATCGGGATGACGCCGAAGGGGCCCCACTCGTACTTGGTGAACAGGCTGTAGACGATGAGGCCGACGCCGAGCACGATCGGGATGATCACGGCGGGTCCGCCGATGCCCGCGAAGCCGAACAGCCACGGTGCTGCGATCAGAGCCACACCGACGATGTAGTCGAGGATGCCGTGGACCTTGGTGGGGATGAAGCGCATGATTCCTCCTTGATTTCGCCGCTGTGTGCGACTCACAGGTTGTTCGCAGTGCCCACCGCAACGGATTGCCTCCACTGCGCTCCTAGGCTGGGGCGATGCGCACAGAGGCACTCCCCTCCCGCCGTGTCTCGGCGCTTCGCGGCATCGTGGGGGCGGCGGTGATCGGCATCCTCGTCTTCACCTACGTCATCGGGATCCCTCGACAGGGACCGAGCCTCTTCGACTTCTTCGGCTACTTCACGAATCTGACGAGCCTGATCGCGTGCCTCATCCTGCTGAGCACCAGCCTGCTCGGACTCCGTCGACGCCGCGTCCCGGCGGGGCTCACCACCGCGCGCGCAGTGGTGACTGCCTGCATGATCATGGTGGCGCTCGTCTACAACCTCATCGTGCCGGGCACAGGCAGCGCTCCCGCGTGGGTGAGCCTGGTGCTGCACACCGTCTTCCCGCTGCTGCTGGTGCTCGACTGGCTGCGTGTGGGCGATCGGCCCCCGCAGCCGTGGCGTCTGCTCTGGCTGGTGCTGCCCTATCCGATGCTCTGGCTCCTCGTCGTGCTGGGCCGCGGCGTCACAGACGGATGGGTGCCGTACGGCTTCCTGCTCCCCGAGCGCGGTGTGGTGTCGCTCTCCACCACCGTCGCCGCCCTGCTGGTCGCGTTGCTCGTGGCTGCTGCCGCCGTATGGGCGCTCAGCCGGGTGCCTGCGCCGATCTCGCGGGTCAGCCCGCGGTCCACCCGTAGCGGCCGGTGAGAGCGGTGGAGACGCGTCGGTAGCGAGACCGATCGAGCACCGCGGCTTCGCGCCGCAGCCCCGTCTCATGGACGCTGTAGAGCAGCTCGATGTCGACCCAGGATTCTCTTCCCTGGGCGTCCCAGGCGCCGGAACCGATCGAGAGGAAGTCGCGCCGACCGTCGTGGGGCTTGCTCGTCATGCGCAGGGCGTAGACGCGATCGGATGACTGCCGCCCGATCACCAGCAGGGGCCGATCCTTGCCTCTGCCGTCGTTCTCCTCGTAGGGCACCCAGGTCCAGATGATCTCGCCGGCATCCGGAGCGCCGTCGCGCTGGGGCGCATAGCCGATGAGCAGATCACCGATCGATGCGGGGTCGATCCGCACGGTGCCGGTTCCTCGTGTCTCAGGAGCAGACCGCACACGCGAGACCGGGCGTCTCGGACGAGTGTTCGTCCGAGACGCCCGGTCAGATCCCAGTGCTGTGAAGAGGATCTCCGCGAGTCGTGCCAGGATGCCGTTGCGTGTGCTCACACGGTCACCCTAACGGCAGGTCAGGCGTCAGCGAGCGCGTAGCCCTCCTCGCCGTGCACGACCTGGTCGACACCGGCGATCTCGTCTTCGTTCGTGACGCGGAAGCCGATCGTCTTCTCGATCGCGAAGCCGATGATGAAGGCGACGACGAAGGAGTAGATCAGCACACCGAGAGCGGCGATCACCTGGACCGCGAGCTGGCGGGCGTCGCCGCCGACGAACAGTCCGGTGCCGGTGGCGAAGAAGCCGAGGTACAGGGTTCCGATGAGCCCACCGACGAGGTGGATGCCGACGACGTCGAGCGAGTCGTCGAAGCCGAGACGGAACTTGAGCTCGATCGCCAGTGCGCAGACCACACCGGCCAGCAGGCCCAGCAGGAGCGCCCAGCCCGGCGTCAGGTTCGCGCACGCCGGGGTGATCGCGACGAGTCCGGCGACCGCACCCGATGCCGCACCCACGGAGGTGGGCTTGCCGTCCTTGATCTTCTCGATGAGGATCCAGCCGAGGATGGCCGCCGCGGTGGCGCCGAGCGTGTTGATGCCGATGAGTCCGACACCGCCCATGTCCTCCGAGAGCCACTCCGCACCGGCGTTGAAGCCGAACCAGCCGAACCACAGCAGGGCGGCGCCGAGCAGGGTCAGCGGCACGTTGTGCGGCTTCAGGATGCCCTTCTGGAACCCGATGCGCTTGCCGAGGACGAGGGCGAGGGCGAGGGCCGCAGCTCCCGCGTTGATGTGCACCGCGGTACCACCGGCGTAGTCGATCACGCCGATCCCGCTGTCCTCACCGAAGAGCGTGGTGCCGAGGTTCATGATCCATCCGCCACCCCAGACCCAGGCGGCGACGGGGAAGTATCCGACGGTGGCGAAGACGCCGGCGAAGATCAGCCAGCTGCCGAACTTCGCGCGGTCGGCGATGGCACCCGAGATCAGGGCCACCGTGATGATCGCGAACGTCGCACCGTAGGCGACGCCGAGCAGAGCGACGTTCGAGCCTTCACCGGCCGCGAGGCTGGAGAGCCCGATGTCGGCGAAGGGGTTGCCTGCGAAGGCGGTGGGGCTGTCGACAGCGCTCATCGAGAATCCGAAGAGGATCCAGAGCACTGCGACGAGGCCGATCGAGCCGAAGCTCATCATCATCATGCTGACGACGCTCTTGGCCTTCACGAGGCCGCCGTAGAAGAAGGCGACGCCGGGCGTCATGAGCAGTACGAGGGCGGTCGCGGTGATCGCCCAGGAGATGTTGCCTGGAGCATCCATAGTCAAACCTCACATTCGGGAACTGAGAGCTTCAGTGTGACGAGGCCCGATTTCCGGAATGCGTGAGGTTTGTTGCGGCGACGTTACAGGAGCGCCCCGGGTGTGAACATCGCGTTACGCGACACTGCGATCCGCGTGTGTAAGTGCATTGAGTCTGGAGATGGCGCGCAGATACTTCTTGCGGTAGCCCCCACCCAGCATCTCGTCGGCGAACACCTGGTCGAGGCTCACACCGGTGGCGACGATCGGGATCTGCGCGTCGTACACCCGGTCGACGAACGCGACGAATCGCAGCGCCTCGGACTGGTCCGTCAGCACCTGCACGTCGCGCAGGCCGACGAGGTCGAGACCGGAGATCACCCGGAGGTACCGCGAGGGGTGCACTCGAGCGAGGTGGCGGATGACATCGCCGAAGGCGTCGTCGGATGCGGTTCCGCTCGCCGCTCCGGTCTCGACGGCCTTTCCGTACTCGGCGGCGTCGCTCACGACCGCATGACCGTCGAGAGCGCGCTGACGGAAGTCGACGCCGTCGATGCGGATCGTCTGGAAGCTGTCCGCCATGGCGTGGATCTCGCGCAGGAAGTCCTGCGCCGCGAACCGTCCCTCGCCGAGCGCGTTCGGCGGAGTGTTCGAGGTCGCCGCGAGCTTCGTGCCCGTGGGCACCAGCTCGCCGATGAGACGGGTCATCACCATCGTGTCACCGGGATCATCGAGCTCGAACTCATCGATGCAGAGAAGATCCGCGCCCTTGAGGAGGTCGACCGTGTTCTTGTATCCGAGGGCGCCCACGAGCGCCGTGTACTCGATGAACGATCCGAAGTACTTACGGCGAGCAGGCATGGCGTGATAGATCGCCGCGAGCAGGTGTGTCTTGCCGACACCGAAGCCGCCGTCCAGGTAGACCCCGGGCTTGGCGTCGGGTTCTTTCTTCGCCCTGCTGAAGAAACCGCCGCGCTTCATGGGGGCGCCGGGGCCCGCGAAGCGGATCAGCGTCTCCTTGGCCTCTTCCTGCGAGGGATAGGCGTCATCCGCACGGTAGCTCTCGAAGGTCGCGCCGTCGAACTGGGGCGGCGGGACCAGACTCGCCAGCATCTCCGGACCCGAGACGGTCGGCTGGCGGTCGGTCAGGTGCACGATGCCCGTGCGGCTGGGCGTGTCGGTCATCAGAGTCCTGTATCGGGGGCGCACCTGTGTCGAAGTCTTACGAATCGGGTGCAGGGCGCACGGCGTGGATCTATCGTCGAAGTATCGGCTCCACATTACGCCGTCACCACCTGCACCATCGCCGCTCACCGTCTGAGGAGATCCCTGTGGCCATCGAGTTCGACACCACCTCACCCAAGTTCGCCGAGTACTCGGAGCCGGGGCGGCTCGTGAGCACCGAGTGGCTCGCCGAGCGCCTCGGAACACCGGGACTGGTCGTGGTGGAGTCCGACGAGGACGTCCTGCTCTACGAGACGGGGCACATTCCCGGCGCGGTGAAGGTCGACTGGCACACCGAGCTCAACGATCCCGTCGTGCGCGACTACGTCGACGGCGAAGGCTTCGCGACGCTGCTCAGCCGCAAGGGGATCTCCCGCGACGACACCGTCGTGATCTACGGCGACAAGAACAACTGGTGGGCCGCCTACGCGCTCTGGGTCTTCTCGCTGTTCGGCCACGAGGACGTCCGCCTGCTCGACGGCGGCCGTGACCGCTGGATCTCCGAGGGACGCGAGATCACCCGTGACGCACCGACGCCCACGCCGACCGAGTACCCGATCGTGCAGCGCGATGACTCCGCCATCCGCGCGTACAAGGACGATGTGCTCGCCCACATCGGCAGCCCGCTGATCGACGTCCGCTCTCCCGAGGAGTACAACGGTGAGCGCACCACCGCGCCCGCGTACCCCGAAGAGGGCACACTGCGGGCCGGCCACATCCCCACCGCCCAGAGCGTGCCGTGGGCCAAGGCCGTGGCGGAGGACGGCGGATTCCGCCCGCGCGCCGAGCTCGATGCCATCTACCGCGACGGCGCCGGACTCGTGGACGGCGACGAGGTCGTCGCGTACTGCCGGATCGGTGAGCGATCCAGCCACACCTGGTTCGTGCTGAAGCACCTCCTGGGCTTCGAGAACGTGCGCAACTATGACGGTTCGTGGACCGAGTGGGGCAGCGCGGTGCGGGTGCCGATCGTCACGGGCTCGGAGCCCGGTTCCCTCTGACCGTGGAAGAATGACGGGGATGAGCACCAGCGACGTTCCTGCCACCCTCGCCGAGATCCGCGACGGCTTCCTCGAGACACCCGAGGCCGACCGCCTGCTGCTCCTGCTGGAGTACTCGGACGAACTGCCTGCGGTCTCCGAGGAGGTCGCGAATCACCCGGAGATGTACGAGCGCGTGGCCGAGTGCCAGTCGCCCGTCTACATCTACGTCGAGGTCGACGAGGGCATCGTCACGATGCACGCCACGGCTCCGCCGGAGGCTCCGACGACGCGCGGATTCGCGAGCATCCTGGTGCAGGGCATCTCGGGCCTCACCGCCGACGAGGTGCTGGCGATCCCCGACGACTACCCGCAGTCGATCGGTCTCACGAAGGCCGTCTCACCTCTGCGGATCGGCGGCATGACCGGAATGCTGATGCGCGCCAAGAATCAGGTCAGGCAGAAGCGCTGAAGCCCTGCGAGGCCAGCCATCCGGTGATCGCGGTGTTCCAGCCGGTCTGGTCGTAGTTCCACAGCTTCGTGTGGCGAGCGACCGAGAAGCTCGGCATCGTCACGAGATCCGGCCTCGCCCGTTGCAGCGCGTGCGAGGCGTCTGCAGGCACGAAACCGTCGTCGTCGCTGTGCAGGATCAGGATCGGCACCGCCAGTTCATCGGCCCTGGCGACCATGTCGAGCCGGTCGAAGGGAATGGCATCCTCCGCGCCGCTGAGTCGCGCGGTCAGCGGCACCGAGAGTGCGCTCATGGCGAGATCCGGCAGCGGTGCACGCATCCCCGCCTCCCTCGCCTGGAAGCGCAGCACGGTCCGCCAGTCGATCACGGGAGACTCGAGGATCAGCCCGGCGATGCGGTCGCGATGGCCTGAATTGACCGCGGTCTGCAGCGACACGGCGCCGCCCATCGACCACCCCATCAGGATCACCCGCTCGGCTCCGTGCCGCAGCGCGTAGGCCACCGCAGCATCGACGTCGCGCCATTCGGCCGCACCGAGGGCGTAGGCGCCCGCACGACTGCGCGGCGCCTCGCCGTCGTTGCGATACGAGACCACGAGATTCGGGAACCCCGCCGCATGGAGCACCGGCACCGCCCGCAGGCACTCCGCACGGGTCACTCCGCGTCCGTGCACCTGGATGACCCAGGTCGAGGACTCCGCGGGGAAGAACCACGCGGGACACGGGCCGGCAGGCGAGCCGATCAGCACGTTCTCCCATCGCAGGTGCAGCTCACTCGGCGTCGCGTAGTACCAGCCGCTGAACGCCGCATCGCGGTCGACCTGAGCCCCCGTCTCGATCTCGGTCAGCAGCTTGCGTCGCACACTTGTCGCACCGACGCTGAGCACGGCACCGAGCTTGACGTAGCCATAGGTGCCCGAGGTGAACAGGCCGTAGCGCCCCGGCAGCTCGGTGTCGCGCGTACGGGACAGTTCGATGGTCTGCGCACCGGTGTCGACGGCGAGGATCCGCGCATCCGCCGGGCGTTTCGCCGGAATCACCACCCGTCGTGCGATGCGCAGCACGAGCAGGGTCATCGCCGCCCCGAGAGCGAGCAGCACAGGGACAAGGAGCGCAACGGCGTGCCTGAGACTCTTCATCGCTTCCTGACTCTAGCCTGTTGCCGTGACCGCACACCCCGATGCCGGGACGATCTTCGACGACGCCGTGGCCGAACTGCGTGATATCGCGTTCCGCGCGGACATCACGATCCGAGAGATCCCCACGCCGCAAGGCCTCGCCCCGCACGCGCTGGCGCTCGCCGCCGATGTCCGCCCTGATGACGAGGGCGAGTCCGCGTACGGCACCGGCCGCTTCGTGCTCCTGCACGACCCCGACACCCCCAGCGCCTGGGACGGCGCATGGCGCATCGTCATCTTCGCCCAGGCTCCTCTGGAGACGGAGATCGGCACCGACCCGCTCCTCGCCGATGTCACCTGGTCGTGGCTCGTCGACGCCCTGGACTCCCGTGGCGCGGTCTACCACTCGGCATCCGGCACGTCGACCAAGACGCTGTCGAAGGGCTTCGGGACCCTCTCCGTCGAGGGCGACGGCGCTCAGATAGAATTGAGGGCGTCCTGGACACCCGATGGCCCCTTCGCCCCCCACGTCGAAGCCTGGGTCGAGCTGGTCGGGATGCTGGCGGGTCTTCCGCCCGGTTCCGAGGGCATCGCCGTGATCGGCGCTCGAAAGGCAGCACGTGACTGAATACTCCGTGATCTCCGACGTGTCGGAGTTCCACGCGGCCTGCGCCGCCCTGGCAGCAGGTTCGGGCCCGGTGGCCGTCGATGTGGAGCGGGCATCCGGATTCCGCTACTCCCAGCGTGCCTACCTGGTGCAGGTGTACCGCCGCGAGGCCGGCGTCTTCCTCTTCGATCCGCCGGCGCTCGGCGACTTCTCGCCGCTGCAGCAAGCCATCGGAGACGTGCTGTGGGTCTTCCATGCCGCCAGCCAGGATCTGCCCTCGCTGCGGGAACTCGACCTCGTGCCGCACTCCATCTTCGACACCGAACTCGCCTCGCGACTGCTCGGCCACGAGCGCGTCGGTCTCGCCGCCGTGGTCGAGAACGCCCTCGGCATCACGCTCAAGAAGGAGCACTCTGCAGCGGACTGGTCGACGCGACCGCTGCCTGCCGCGTGGCTGGAGTATGCGGCACTGGACGTGCTGCACCTGATCGACGTGTACGAGATCCTGCAGGCGGAGCTCGAGGACCAGGGCAAGACCGAGTTCGCCGCCGAGGAGTTCGCGGCGACGCTCACGCGCCTGCCGAAGCCGCCGAGAGAAGACCCGTGGCGACGGCTCAGCGGACTGCATCAGGTGCGCGGGGCTCGCAATCTGGCCGTCGCACGCTCCCTCTGGCAGGCTCGCGAGTCGTTCGCCCAGGACCAGGACGTCTCGCCCGGGCGCCTCGTTCCCGACCGATCGCTGGTCGCCGCCGTGCTCGCGAACCCCCAGAGCAAGCAGGCGCTCGCCGGCACCAAGGAGTTCCAGGGAAGGGCGAGTCGCTCGCAGATCGATCGATGGTGGCAGGCCATGGTCGACGGCCGCTCGACGGAGGATCTTCCGCGCGAACGCGTGCCGAGCGACACGCTGCCTCCTCCCCGCGCATGGGCCGACCGGAATCCCGAAGCGGATGCTCGGCTCAAGGCCGCGCGACCCGTGGTGGAGGCGACCGCCGAAGAGATGGGGATGCCCACCGAGAACCTGCTGACCCCCGATCACCTCCGTCGCGTCGCCTGGGATGTGCCGGGCCCGACCGCCGAAGACATCGGAGCAGCGCTCGAAGCGCTTGGCGCCCGCCCCTGGCAGATTGCACAGACCGCACAGAAGATCGCCGACGCCTTTGTAGAGGCGGCGCAAACCCCGGACGAGACGCCCGCGGACGCTTCGTAGGTTCGATCCAACCGATTCCTCCCGGTTTCCAGCCCTCCATAGACTGAGGCCACCGCACAAACTTGGAGGCAGAGTGGCCGAGATCTCGGACGTCTTCTTCGTCGATGGAGTGCGCACCCCCTTCGGGCGCGCCGGCGAAAAAGGCATGTACTGGAACACCCGCGCAGACGACCTCGCCGTGAAGGCGACCATCGGCCTGATGGAGCGGAACGCCGCGGTTCCCACGGACCGCATCGACGACGTCGCGATCGCCGCGACCAGCCAGACCGGTGACCAGGGCCTCACGCTCGGCCGTTCCGTCGCTATCTTGGCCGGTCTTCCGCAGACCGTGCCCGGCCTCGCCGTCGAGCGCATGTGCGCCGGCGCGATGACCAGCGTCACGACCATGGGTGCCTCGATCGGCGTCGGCATGTACGACTTCGCCCTCGCCGGAGGAGTCGAGCACATGGGACACCACCCGATCGGCGCCAACGCCGACCCGAACCCGCGCTTCGTGGCCGAGAAGATGGTCGACCCCGGGGCCCTGAACATGGGTGTGACCGCGGAGCGCATCTTCGATCGCTTCCCGCATCTGACCAAGGAGCGCTCCGACAGGTTCGGCATGCTCAGCCAGCACAAGGTGCAGGCCGCCTACGACGCCGGCAAGATCCAGCCCGACCTCGTCCCGATCGCGACCAAGAGCGCCGACGGCGCCTGGGGCCTCGCGACGGAGGACGAGGGCCGACGCCCGCAGACGACCATGGCCGATCTCGCCGCTCTCAAGACGCCCTTCCGCCCGCACGGCCGCGTGACCGCGGGCACCTCGTCGCCGCTGACCGACGGGGCGACCATGTCGCTGCTCGCCGGTGGCGGAGCGGTCAAGGAATTCGGACTCGCGCCGAAGATGCGCATGGTGTCGTTCGCGTTCGCAGGCGTCCAGCCCGAGATCATGGGCATCGGTCCGATCCCCTCGACCGAGAAGGCACTGAAGAAGGCCGGGCTGACGATCGCCGACATCGGGCTGTTCGAGCTCAACGAGGCCTTCGCGATCCAGGTCATCTCGCTGCTCGACCACTTCGGCATCGCCGACGACGACCCCCGCGTCAACCAGTGGGGCGGCGCCATCGCACTCGGCCACCCGCTCGCGGCGTCCGGCGTGCGTCTGATGATCCAGCTCGCGGCGCAGTTCGCTGAGCGCCCCGACGTGCGCTACGGCCTGACGGCCATGTGCGTCGGTCTCGGGCAGGGCGGCTCCGTCATCTGGGAGAACCCGCACTACGACGGCAAGAAGAGGAAGTAAGCGCCGATGGCACACTCGATCTCCGCACAGTACGCGAACGTCGACTTCTCCCCCATCCAGGCACTCACCGACGGCGAGGTGATCACGCACTCCCCCGTGCGCGACATCCGCCTCGCGTCCGGCAAGGTGCTGGCTCTGATCACCCTCGACAACGGCCGCGATCACACGCGTCCGAACACGCTGGGTCCCGCCACGCTCACCGCGCTCGGCGAGACGCTCGACGGCCTCACCGCGCGTGCTGCGGCCGGCGAGATCCAGGCCGTCGGCATCACCGGAAAGCAGTACATCCTCGCTGCAGGCGCCGACCTGTCCGACATCAGCAAGGTCGGCTCTCGAGACGACGCTCGTCTGATCGCGCAGCTCGGGCACAAGGTGCTCGGCAAGCTGGGCGAGCTCGGCGTCCCCTCCTTCGCCTTCGTGAACGGTCTGGCGCTCGGCGGCGGCCTCGAGATCGCGCTCAACTCCGACTACCGCACGGTCGACGCGTCCTCCGCGGCGATCGCCCTTCCCGAGGTCTTCCTCGGCATCATCCCCGGCTGGGGCGGGGCGTACCTGCTGCCGAACCTGATCGGCATCGAGAACGCCCTCGAGGTCGTCATCTCGAACCCGCTCAAGCAGAACCGGATGCTGAAGCCGCAGCAGGCGTTCGACCTCGGCATCGTCGACGCGATCTTCCCGGCGGCGAACTACCTCGAGAACTCGCTCGCCTGGGCGGACGCCGTCCTCGGCGGCAAGAAGGTCGAGCGCAAGAACGAGCCCGGCAAGATCGAACGCCTCACGAAGTGGCCGATCGCCATCAAGATGGCGCGGGGCATGCTCGAGTCGAAGATCGGTACCGTCCCGAAGTCCCCCTACGCCGCACTGGAGCTGCTCGACAAGGCCAGGAGCGGCACGAAGGCGGAGGGCTTCGCTCGCGAGGACGAAGCTCTCGCAGATCTCGTCACAGGCGACCAGTTCGCGGCATCCATGTACGCGTTCGACCTCGTGCAGAAGCGTGCGAAGCGTCCGGTCGGCGCTCCCGATAAGGCCCTCGCCAAGAAGGTCACGAAGGTCGGCATCATCGGTGCCGGGCTGATGGCCAGCCAGTTCGCGCTGCTCTTCGTCCGCAAGCTGCAGGTGCCGGTGCTGATCACCGACCTCGACCAGGCGCGCGTCGACAAGGGCGTCGCTTACATCCACGAGCAGATCGGCACGCTCGAGAGCAAGGGACGCTTGGACGCGGACTCCGCGAACAAGCTGCGCGCACTCGTCACGGGCACGACCGACAAGAGCCTGTACGCGGACTGCGACTTCGTCATCGAGGCCGTGTTCGAGGAGGTCGGCGTCAAGCAGCAGGTGTTCGGCGAGATCGAGAAGATCATCGCCGAGGACGCGATCCTGGCGACCAACACCTCGTCGCTCTCGGTCGAGGAGATCGGCGCGAAGCTCCAGCACCCCGAGCGCCTGGTCGGCTTCCACTTCTTCAACCCGGTCGCGGTGATGCCGCTGATCGAGATCGTGAAGACGCCGACGACCTCGGAGGCGGCTCTCTCGACCGCGTTCGTGGTGGCCAAGAATCTGGGCAAGAACGCGGTGCTCACCGCCGATGCTCCCGGGTTCGTGGTCAACCGACTGCTCGCCAAGGTCATGGGCGAGGCTGCGCGGGCCGTCTATGAAGGCACGCCGATCATCGACGTCGAGAAGGCCTTCGCGCCTCTCGGACTGCCGATGGGGCCGTTCCAGCTGATCGACCTCGTCGGCTGGAAGGTCGCCGCCCACGTGCAGGACACGATGGCAGACGCGTTCCCCGAGCGCTTCTACGCGAACGAGAACTTCCACGCTCTCGCCGAGCTCGATGCCGTCATCGAGAAAGACAAGGGCGGTCGTGTGACCGGCTGGACGAAGCAGGCCGAGAAGCTGCTGAAGCCCGCCGTCGGCTCGACGCCGGCATCGGCCGACACCATTCTGCGGCGGGTGCAGGACGGCCTCGCCAGCGAGATCAAGCTGATGCTCGATGACGGCGTCGTGCCCGAGGTCGAGGACATCGACCTGTGCCTGATCCTGGGCGCCGGCTGGCCGTTCATCGACGGAGGCGCATCGCCGTATCTCGACCGGGAGGGTGCCTCGGAACGCGCCTTCGGCGGAGAGTTCCACACCCCGCAGATCCGCGGCATCGAGAATCGCTGACGGAGATCCGGAGGCCGTAGCGCCGTGCGACGAGCACGGCGCTACGGCCTTTCTGCGCGTCGACCCCGATGCGAGGTGTCCGAGTGGTCAGTCGAGCTGGGCCGAGGCCGGCACCAGCATCGTGAGAGCCGCGACACGGATGCCGATCGTGCATTCCTCCGTCGCCACCCGCTCGCCGTCGGCATACACCGTCAAGCCGGGCGCGGAGATCGCGACCGAACGCACACGACGATGCGAGACCTCCGCGACCCCGAGATGACGGCCTCTCAGGAGTCGGGGAAAGAGCGCGATCAGGCGCAGGCGACCGAGCGTGCGCACATGGACGACGTCGAGCATCCCGTCATCCGGTGTCGCGCCGACGCAGATCGGCATCCCGCCGCCGTAGCTCTCGGTGTTCCCCACCGCGACGAGCGTCCCCGCCGCGTCGCGTGTCTGCTCGCCGTCGAGAGAGATGCGAAAGGGCACAGGGCGAAGACGGACGAGCTCGATGATGAGCGCCAGGTAGTAGCGCAACGGGCCCGACGGCCAGCGCAGGCGGTCGGTGCGCTCGGTGACCCTCGCATCGAATCCCAGGGCAGCGACGGTGAGGAACGGCCGGGTGCTCGCGCCGCACCGCACCTCTCCGACATCGATCACCCGAGGGCGCCCCGTCTGGGCGACGAGCGCGGCGTCGGCGGCGGACCGCAGGGGCAGCCGGAGTGCCCGAGCGAGATCGTTGCCCGTCCCGGCGGGCACGACGGCCACGGGCACGCTCTGATCGCAGAGCAGATCGAGGAGGCCGGACAGGGTGCCATCACCGCCGACGACCACGAAGACGTCTGGCCCTGCCTCCAAAGCCCGAGCCGCGAGCTCTCTGGACTCGGTGAGGGAGGAACCGGTGTAGACGCGCACCTCCACCCCACTGGTGCGCAGACTCTCGATCGCCTCGGCCGCGATCCTGACCGCGCGACCCTTGCCTGCTGCGGGGTTCGAGATCACGGCGACATGACCGGTCATCGTTCGGGACCGCGCATCGGTCTCCACAGCACGCCGATTGCGTGACCGACGGCCGCCATGTCGAGCGATCAGCGGCGTTCGCGGAGAGGCAGGTCGATCGTCCCCGTCTCGTCGGTCTGACGTGCGACGGGGATGCGGGTTCCGAGTACCTGAGAGACGACGTCCTGGGCGATCTTCGCCGCCGTGAGGCCCGCATCCGCAAGGATCTGGTCCCGCGAGGCGTGGTCGATGAACTCGTCGGGGAGGCCGAGCTCGTCCACAGCCGTGTCGATGCCGGCTTCACGGAGCACCTGGCGCACGCGGGTGCCGATGCCTCCGACACGGATCCCGTCTTCGATCGTGATGACGAGACGGTGTCGAGCGGCCATGCTCACGATCGAGGGCTGCACGGGAATGGCCCAGCGCGGATCTATGACGGTCGCCCCGATGCCCTGCGCGCGAAGCCGTTCGGCGACATCCATGGCGAGAGCCGCGAACGGGCCGATCGCCACGAGCAGCACGTCTTCGGACTCGCCTCTGGAGAGCACATCGACGCCGTCGTGCAGTCGCTCGACGGCAGGGAGCTCCGGCGAGACGTCGCCCTTGGGGAAGCGGATGACCGTCGGAGCGTCGTCGACCAGCACGGCCTCGTCGAGTGCCTCCCTCAGACGCTCGCCGTCACGGGGAGCCGCGATGCGGATGTGCGGCACGATCTGCAGCATCGCCAGGTCCCACATGCCGTGATGGCTGGGGCCGTCAGGACCTGTGACACCGGCACGGTCCAGCACGAACGTGACGCCCGCACGGTGCAGTGCGACGTCCATGAGCACCTGATCGAACGCGCGCCCCATGAATGTGGCGTACAGCGCGACCACCGGATGCAGACCGCCGAAGGCGAGGCCTGCCGCAGAGGCGACCGCGTGCTGCTCGGCGATGCCCACGTCGTAGACGCGGTCGGGGAAGCGTTCTGCGAAGGGAGCGAGTCCGGTCGGGCGCAGCATCGCCGCGGTCATGGCGATGACGTCGTCACGGCGCTCGCCCACCGAGACCAGAGCGTCCGAGAAGACCTCCGTCCATCCCGTGCCGCCCGATGAGAGGGTCTCCCCGGTCACCGGATCGATGCGGCCGACGGCGTGGAACTGATCCGCCTCGTCGTCTCGTGCGGGCTGGTAGCCGCGGCCCTTCTCGGTGATCGTGTGCACGATCACCGGTGCCCCGTAGGACTTCGCCAGCTCGAGCGTCTCGAGAAGCGCCAACAGATCGTGTCCGTCGATCGGTCCGAGGTACTTGATGTCCAGATTGGAATACAGGGCCTCGTTGTTCGTGAAGCGCGAGAGGAAGCCGTGAGTTCCTCCCCGTACTCCACGGAAGACCGCGCGGCCGACGGGGCCGAAGGCGCGGAACAGGCGGTCCGACTTGTGGTGGAGCTCCTTGTAGGCCGCGGCCGTGCGCACGCGGTTGAGATAGCGTGACATGCCGCCGATCGTCGGGGCATACGACCGGCCGTTGTCGTTCACCACGATCACCAGGTTGCGGTCGTTGTCGTCGGAGATGTTGTTGAGAGCTTCCCAGGTCATCCCGCCGGTGAGCGACCCGTCACCGAGGACGGCGACCACGTGACGGTCCGCGCGCCCGGTAGCGGTGAGGGCTCGGGAAACCCCGTCGGCCCAGCTCAGAGAGCTCGAGGCATGCGACGACTCCACGACGTCGTGAGCACTCTCGCTGCGCTGCGGGTAACCGGCCAGCCCCCCGCGCAGACGCAGCTTGGAGAAGTCCTGGCGCCCGGTGAGGAGCTTGTGCACATACGACTGGTGCCCGGTGTCGAAGATGAAGGGGTCGTCGGGTGAGGAGAACACGCGGTGCAGCGCGATCGTGAGTTCGACGACGCCGAGGTTCGGGCCGAGGTGTCCGCCGGTGCGGGAGACGTTCTCGACCAGGAAAACCCGGATCTCCGCCGCGAGTTCGGCCAGCTGATCCTCGGACAGTGCGTCCAGATCGCGGGGTCCTGAGATGCTCGGAAGAATCGGCATCTGCACCTCCTCATAGGCACCGTAGAGGGCATCCGCCTGGTTCGGACGCCTGATCGATCCTACCTCGGGGCATCGGTGAAAGCTCGGAGCGACCGCTCCCCTTGACACCGCGTACGGCATGCGACAAGGGCCCGGTTCCGAAGAACCGGGCCCTTGTCGACGGGTGGATCAGACCAGCGAACGCAGCACGTACTGCAGGATGCCGCCGTTGCGGTAGTAGTCGGCCTCGCCGGGTGTGTCGATGCGGACGACCGCGTCGAACTCCACGACCTGCTTGCCCTCGGGCGACTGCTCACTCGGGGTGGCGGTGACCTTCACGGTCTTGGGGGTCACGCCCTCGTTGAGCTCCTCGAGACCCGTGATCGAGACGATCTCGGTGCCGTCGAGGCCGAGCGACTCCCAGCTCTCGCCCGCGGGGAACTGCAGCGGGACGACGCCCATGCCGATCAGGTTCGACCGGTGGATGCGCTCGAAGCTCTCGGTGATGACCGCCTTGACACCCAGCAGGCTCGTGCCCTTGGCCGCCCAGTCACGCGACGACCCCGAACCGTACTCCTTGCCACCGAAGATGACGAGAGGTGTGCCCTGCTCCTGGTAGTTCATGCTCGCGTCATAGATGTAGGACTGCGGGCCGCCCGGCTGGGTGAAGTCGCGGGTGTATCCACCCTCGACGACCTGGCCGTCGTTGACAGCTGCCACCATGGCGTTCTTGAGGCGGATGTTCGCGAAGGTGCCGCGGATCATCACCTCGTGGTTGCCTCGGCGCGATCCGAACGAGTTGAAGTCCTTGCGGTCGACGCCGTGCTCGGTGAGGTACTGCGCCGCCGGCGTGCCGGGCTTGATGTTACCGGCCGGCGAGATGTGGTCGGTGGTGACCGAGTCGCCGAGCGTCGCCATCACGCGGGCCCCCGAGATGTCGGCCACCGGGGTGAGCTCCATCGTCATGCCGTCGAAGTACGGGGCCTTGCGGACGTACGTCGAGTCCTCGTCCCACTGGAAGATCGCGTCTTCCGGGGTGGGGAGGCTGCGCCAGCGCTCGTCACCGTCGAACACGGTGGCGTACTGCTTGATGAACTGCTCGCGCGAGATCGACGAGTCGACGATCTCCTGGACCTCGTCGGGCGTGGGCCAGATGTCCTTGAGGAACACGTCGTTCCCATCGGTCCCCGTGCCGAGCGCGTCGTTCTCGAAGTCGAAGTGCATCGACCCCGCCAGCGCGTAGGCGATCACGAGCGGCGGGCTCGCGAGGTAGTTCATCTTCACGTCGGGGCTGATACGTCCCTCGAAGTTGCGGTTTCCGGAGAGGACCGCGGTGACCGCGAGGTCGTGCGAGTTGATCGCCTCGGAGACCTCCTCGATCAGCGGGCCGGAGTTTCCGATGCAGATCGTGCAGCCGTAGCCGACGGTGTAGAACCCGAGACCCTCGAGGTCCTTGTCGAGTCCGGACTTCTCGTAGTAGTCGGTGACGACCTTCGACCCCGGGCCGAGCGTCGTCTTGACCCACGGCTTCTGCTTCAGCCCCTTCTGGAGCGCCTTGCGCGCCACCAGGCCCGCGGCGATCATGACCGACGGGTTCGACGTGTTGGTGCACGACGTGATGGCCGCGAGCGTCACGGCTCCGTTGTCGAGGATGTACTGCTCGCCCGACGGAGTGGTGACCGGAACCGGCGTCGACGCGTTCGCGGGTGCACCGCTGTTGATGTGGACGGGACGCGTGGTGCGCGGCTCCTCCTCACCGGGCACGGCGCCGGGGTCGGATGCCGGGAACGAGTGCTTCGACTCGAGGTCGACGACGTCGTCCGAGGTCGATGCCGAGGCGTAGGACAGGATGTCCTGCTCGAACTGCGACTTGGCCTCCGAGAGCAGGATGCGGTCCTGCGGGCGCTTCGGACCGGCGATCGAGGGGACGACCGTACCGAGGTCGAGCTCGAGGTACTCGCTGAAGACCGGCTCCTGCGAGGCGTCGTGCCACAGCTTCTGGGTCTTCGCGTAGGCCTCGACCAGCGCGACGGCTTCGTCGCTGCGCCCGGTGAGGCGCAGGTAATCGAGCGTGACGTCGTCGATCGGGAAGATCGCCGCGGTGGAGCCGAACTCCGGGCTCATGTTTCCGATGGTCGCGCGGTTGGCGAGCGGCACGGAAGCGACTCCCTCACCGTAGAACTCGACGAACTTGCCGACGACGCCGTGCTTGCGCAGCAGGTCGGTGATCGTGAGGACCACGTCGGTCGCCGTGACGCCCGCGGGGATCTCACCTGAGAGCTTGAAGCCGACGACGCGCGGGATGAGCATGGACACGGGCTGACCGAGCATCGCGGCCTCGGCCTCGATGCCGCCGACGCCCCAGCCCAGCACGCCGAGGCCGTTCACCATGGTGGTGTGCGAGTCGGTGCCGACACAGGTGTCGGGGTAGGCGCGCAGCACGCCGTCGACGTCGCGGTCGTAGATGACCTTCGCCAGGTGCTCGATGTTCACCTGGTGGACGATTCCGGTTCCGGGCGGAACGACCTTGAAGTCGCTGAAGGCCGTCTGGCCCCAGCGCAGGAACTGGTACCGCTCGCCGTTGCGCTCGTATTCGATCTCGACGTTGCGCTCGAGCGCGTTCTCCGAGCCGAAGAGGTCGGCGATCACCGAGTGGTCGATGACCATCTCGGCCGGCGACAGCGGGTTGATCTTGTTCGCGTCGCCGCCGAGCGCCGTCACAGCCTCGCGCATGGTGGCGAGGTCGACGATGCAGGGCACACCGGTGAAGTCCTGCATGACCACACGGGCCGGCGTGAACTGGATCTCGGTGTTGGGCTCTGCCGCGGCATCCCACGAACCCAGGGCTTCGATCTGCGCCTTCGTCACGTTCGCGCCATCCTCGGTGCGAAGCAGGTTCTCGAGGAGGACCTTGAGACTGAAGGGGAGCTTCTCGAATCCGGGGACCGTGTCGATGCGGAAGATCTCGTAGTCGGTGCTGCCGACTGTCAGGGTGCTCTTGGCACCGAAGCTGTTCACCGTTGACACGGATCCGTCTCCTTCTGGTCGGATGGGAGCGACAAACGCTTCCATATTGCTCGCCAGCGAGCCCCTGCGGCTAGCAAGGCAGACCTAACCAGTCTGCTCTGTTCGACCCGCGAGCGGAAGCCTGCAATTTATCTTGATGTCAAGATAAATCTATCACGCCGCAACGGTGTCTCCGGCATCCGACGCGCGCGGATACAGCGCCCGCACGACGAGGAAGGTCACTGCGATCAGCGGGGCGAACAGCGGCAGCCCCATGACGAGCTTCAGCGTGCCGAGCGCGGTGACGTCGCCTGCCAGATACAGCGGGAGCTGGACGGCGAGCCGCGCGAAGAACAGTGCGGCCCACGCGATGCCGAGCCACAGGAATGCCCTGCGCTTGCGGCGGTCATTCCGCCACGCGGTGCCCTCCCCCATCAGGAAGCCGACGGCGAGGCCGATCAGCGACCACCCGACGAGTGCGGAGACGAGCATGGCGGACCCGTACGCGGCGTTCGTGATGAGCCCGGGGACGAAGTTGTCCTCGCCGCGCCCGGTCAGCAGCGCGAGCGCTGCCGCTGCTGCGGCGGCGACGAGACCACCAATCGCAGCGGACGGCGGCGACTTCTGCACGAGACGGACGACCGTGAACACCGCCGCGAGTCCGACCGAGACCCCGAGGGGCAGGATGAGCGGTTCGGGCCGAACCGTGAAGAGGATGACGAATGCGAGGCTCGGCAGCACCGATTCGAGGATGCCGCGCCAACCGCCCATCGCGGACCACACGACTTTGCCGGTGGCGCTGCTCTCGTTCGGATCCAGACCGGCGCGCCGTGCCGCACCGCCGAGGGCGGCGCCGACGATGTCCGACGCCGTCTGCTCGCGCTCCGGCTCGGGAACCTGCGTGCTCACGCGGAGCCGGGAGTCGCGGGCATCTTCAGCGGGATCAGGTCACGCGGCGGCATGGGCGCTCCACCGCGGACGACCACGATCGAGCGGAACAGGTCTTCGACCTTGGCCGCGGCCTCGAGGTCGGAGGCGGCAGCGCCGCCGATCACGCCGCGGAGGAACCAGCGCGGGCCGTCGATGCCGATGAATCGGGCCAGGCGCAGCTCCGATCCCTCGCTCGCCGCCGCGGGGACCTCGGCGAGGAGCTCCTTGCCGAGCGGACCCTCGCGCTCCTCGACCCGGCCGCCCTGCGTGCGCACCTGGTCGCGAAGCTGAAGGCGCGTCTCATCCCAGAGCCCGCCCGACCGGGGCGCCGCGAACGGCTGGACCTGCAGCGACGAGTCGGCGTAGTCGAGACCGACCGCGACGATGCGCTTGGACTGCTCCTCGACCTCCAGGCGGAGATTGAGCCCCTCGCGGGGAAGGATCTTGATGCCGCCGAGATCGATGTACGGCCGTACCGGATTCGCTTCGGAGTCGTCGAACGGCCCCTGCGACGCCCGATCATGGGCAGCCGGCACGGAGGGAGTCTCGTTGTTGTCAGTCATTGGTCTGTCCTGCCGAGGGGGAACGGGGGTCTGCCTGGTAGCCGGTCGAACCGAAGCCGCCATCGCCGCGGATGCTGTCGGGCAACTGCTCGACCGGGATGAAGACGGCACGGGTGACCGGCATCACGATCAGCTGTGCGATGCGATCGCCGACGGCCACATCGTACGCGCTGTGAATGTCGGTGTTGATCAGGCTCACCTTGATCTCGCCGCGGTAGCCGGCATCGACGGTACCCGGCGAGTTGACGATCGAGATGCCGTGCTTGGCGGCGAGCCCGCTGCGCGGGACCACGAAGGCCGCGTATCCGTCGGGCAGCGCGATCCGCACGCCGGTGGCGACAAGAGCCCGCTCGCCCGGCGCGAGGCGCACGGCCTCGGCGGCGACCAGATCTGCTCCCGCGTCGCCGGGGTGAGCGTATCCCGGCACCACAGAGGCGATAATGGGGACATCAACGGAATCAGTCACCCCCCGAGGCTAATGCAGAACATCGACCCCGACACGCGCACCCGCTACCGCGAGAGACTGTCCCCCAGCCTGTGGCTGTTGGTGACGGTGGCTCTCGCCGGTCCGATGGTCGCGCTCATCGCGGTGCCCGCCGGCTCCACGATCGCTCTGGTCGCCGGGGCCGCCGTCTCGGCGCTGCTGGTGATCGCCGTGATCGCGGTCACCCCCGTCGTCGCGGTCGACGGCGACGTGCTGCGTGCGGGTCGAGCGCACATCGAGGTCCGCCACCTCGGCATGCCGATCGCTCTGACGGCCGAGGACGCCCGCCAGGCTCGCGGCCCGGGGCTTCCTGCACGCGGCTGGCACCTGATCCGCGGCGGCATCGACGGTCTGGTCGTGGTGCCCGACATCGACCCCGATGACCCCGTCGGCACCTGGACGATCTCGAGCAGGACGCCCGACCGACTCGCCGCGGCGATCGTCGCCGCGCAGGGCTGAGCGCGCTCCGCTCCGCGAGCCCGCGGCCTCCGGGCCGCGCACGACCCGGGAAACTGCGGGGCATCCCCGAAAAGACGACGCGCCCCCGACCGTGACGGTCCGGGGCGCGTTTCTTCTCGCTCTGGTGCGCTCAGGCGGCGCACTCCTTGCAGATGGGGCCGGAGGCTCCTTCGTGGTCGAGCTGCGAACGGTGCTTCACGAGGAAGCAGTTCATGCAGGTGAACTCGTCCTGCTGCGGCGGCAGCACGACGACATCGAGCTCGAGATCGGAGAGGTCGGCTCCGGGGAGGTCGAAGCTGGACGGGTTGTCCGCATCCTCGTCTCCCGAAGAACCGGAGAGCTTGTCCGGCACACGCTCCTTGAGGGCTTCGATCGACTCGGAGTCGTCTTCACTCTTTCGAGGGGCGTCGTAATCGGTTGCCATGTGGTGAATCTCCACTTTCATGCGAGTGGGTGGTGCGCCGTCGGGGGTAATCGGCGGCCATAGTTTGCATGACCACGAGGGAATAAGCAAATGCTCGTGGGTGCGACAGAGCAAACTCACGGCACGCCCAGAGTATTCCCGCCCCTGACCCGCCCTGCGTGACACCATGAGGGGACACCCATCAGAGGGGCATTCGCATGGAAAACGTCACCATCGTCGGCACGGAGGCAGGCCTGCTCGTACTCGCGACCGAGTCGGGCGAGCGGTTCGCGCTGCCCATCGACGACGTCCTGCACCGCGAGCTCCGTCGCGCCACGCGCCAGAGCGAGCCGTCTGCACAGCGCCTCGCCGCGAGCCCGCGCGACATCCAGGCGCAGATCCGCGCAGGACTCACCACGACCGAGGTCGCCGAGCTGCTGGGCATCGCCGTCGACGACGTCGTGCGCTTCGAAGGACCGGTGCTCGCCGAGCGCGAGCACGTGATCGGTCAGGCACTCGCCGTCCCCGTGCTGATCGGCAGCGATGTCGAGCCCGACGCGCAGCCGACCTTCGGCACCGCCATCCGCGCCAAGCTCGCCGAGGTCGAGGCCTCCGCCGAGCGGTGGGCGAGCTGGAAGGGCGAGAACGGCTGGGTCATCAAGCTCGAGTTCAGCGCCAACGACGTCGACCACGACGCGCGCTGGAGCTTCGACCCCCGCCGCAGCGCGCTCGCACCGCTCAACGCCGATGCGACCCAGTTGTCCCGCCAGGGTTCGCTTCCCGACGGACTGATCCCCCGGTTGCGTGCGGTCGACGCCGAGCGTCAGCCTTCGCCCTACAAGGACGACAGCCGATTCGACTCCGGAGCGTTCGGACCGCGACTCGTGCCCACGCCCGAGAACGAGGTCGACGACGTCGCGCTGCCCGAGCGGTCCGCCGCCGCCGCGCAGAACGCCGCGACGAAGCGAGCACCCGAATCCGCGACCACCAGCCCGGAGACCGCAGATCTGCTGGAGGCGCTCCGCCGCCGCCGCGGTCAACGCGAGACCGCTCCCCTGCTCGAGCATCCCGATGACGACGACGAGTCCGGCCCGATCGCGCTGTTCGATGCGTTCGAGAGCGACCGGTCCGACGAGCGCGAAGACGAACCCGCGGCACCGGCCGAGCCGACGAACGAGACGAGCGGCAGGCGCAAGCGGCGCAACGCCATGCCGTCGTGGGATGAGATCGTCTTCGGCGCCAGGACCGACGAGTAGACGCGGCGTCAGCGCGCGAAGGACCCCAGCCGGAGCAACGGCACCTGTCTCTCCTCCGGGGTGAGACCGCCGTGCTGTCCGACCATGCCGCGACCGCGCTGATCCGCGGCCGTCCCGTCGTAGACCGCACCGCTCCCCCGGGCGACGATCAGCAGGTCGCCCATCCGCGACGCGGCGGCAGGGGTGACCCGCGGCCCGAAGAGACCCGCGGCGATCGCCTCCGCTCGGGTGCCCACATCGGCCAGTCCCCGCAGATCCGACGACCACTGCGCGGCGACGGCCGCGGCATCCGTCTCGGGATCCGTGTAGACATGCAGCATCCTGGGCTCGCCGCCGACGTGACGGACGCCAGCGAGGTGCTCCGCCTCGAGGACGACCTGCCGATGCGCCGGGACATCGACCATCCCGTGGTCCGAGGTGACGAGGACGCCGACCCCCGGGGGCACGCGGAGAGACAGGGCGCCGTCGATCTCCTCGAGCGCCGCGACCCACTGGGCGGAGTCGACGCCGTATCTATGCCCCGCCTTGTCGACCTCGGGCAGGTAGCAGTAGACGAGCGCACCGGGGTTCCGCTCGGCCAGGTCGTAGGCCGCGGCCACGCGATCCGCCGGTGTCTGCGCGGCGACGAAGCTGGCTCCGCGCAGCGTCGCCCGAGTGAATCCGCTCTCGGCATAGGCGGCGACACCGACCGCGTACGCCGGTCGTCCCTCTGCGATCGCTCGCTCGAAGATCGTCGGGGCAGCCTGCCAGGTCATCGGATCCAGGCCCTCGGATTCCCACCCGGTCAGCTGGTTCACGAGCACGTCCCGCGAGGGATCCCGCACTCGGTATCCGACCAGTCCATGCTCGCCCGGCCATGCACCCGTCAGGATGCTGGTGAGCGCCGCCGCGGTGGTCGAAGGGAAGACCGAGTACGCCACGTCCTTCTTCGCCATACCCGCCGTGAGTGCGCGCGCGTGACCGGCATGAGCGCGCAGACTGATGGCCCCGAGTCCGTCGACGAGGACCAGGACGACCGAATCGGCACGCGGGAGCACCGCGGAGTCGCCGTGAAGGGCGTCGAACACGTCGTCCGCCACCCCGACGATGCTCCGAGCGGCGGCGGGCTCGGCCGGTAGAATGAGGGACACCCGAGCCAGTCTGACACAGGCTCCCCCACGCGCTCAGTCTTTGCACAACTCAGCCTTCGCACACTCAGGATGGCCATGCCGAAGAACCCGCCTGCCGAGCTCGCACCGGAGCGAATCCAGGACATCGATCTCGAGACCGAGATGCAGGGTTCATTCCTGGAGTACGCCTACTCGGTGATCTACTCCCGGGCGCTGCCCGATGCGCGTGACGGTCTGAAGCCCGTGCAGCGACGGATCCTCTACCAGATGTCCGAGATGGGACTGCGTCCCGACCGCGGCCACGTCAAGAGCGCCCGCGTCGTCGGCGAGGTCATGGGAAAGCTGCATCCTCATGGTGATTCGGCGATCTACGACGCACTGGTGCGTCTCGCTCAGGACTTCGCGCTCCGGGTGCCGCTCGTCGACGGGCACGGCAACTTCGGTTCACTCGACGACGGTCCCGCCGCCGCCCGATACACGGAGGCGCGGCTCGCCTCGCCGGCGATGGCCCTCACCGAGAACCTCGACGAGGATGTCGTCGACTTCGTGCCGAACTACGACGGGCAGTTCCAGCAGCCCTCGGTGCTGCCTGCGGCGTTCCCGAACCTGCTCGTCAACGGCGCGAGCGGCATCGCGGTCGGCATGGCCACCAACATGGCCCCGCACAACCTGATCGAGGTCGTCGCCGCGGCCACGCACCTTCTCGAGAACCCCGATGCCACCACCGAGGAGCTGATGGAGTTCGTGCCTGGCCCGGACTTCCCTTCCGGCGGCATCCTGATGGGCCTCGACGGCGTGAAGGACGCCTACGCGAACGGCCGCGGCGCTCTCAAGGTGCGCGGCAAGGTCTCGGTGGAACCGCTCGGACCGCGGCGCACCGGGATCGTCGTCTCCGAGCTGCCGTACATGGTCGGCCCCGAGCGGCTGATCGAGAAGATCCGCGATGCGGTGCAGGCGAAGAAGCTGCAGGGCATCAGCGATGTCACCGACCTCACCGATCGCAACCACGGACTCCGCGTCGCGATCGGCGTGAAGACCGGTTTCGACCCGCAGGCCGTGCTCGAGCAGCTGTATCGGTTGACGCCCCTCGAGGACTCCTTCAGCATCAACAACGTCGCGCTCGTCGACGGGCAGCCCCGCACGCTCGGGCTCAAGGAGATGCTGCGCGTCTACGTCGCGCACCGACTCGAGGTCATCACCCGGCGCAGTCGCTACCGTCTCGCCCGACGCGAGGAGCGCCTGCACCTCGTGGAGGGACTGCTCATCGCGATCCTCGACATCGACGAGGTCATCCAGGTCATCCGTTCCTCCGACGACTCGGAGCAGGCGCGGTCCCGGCTGCGTTCGGTGTTCGATCTCAGCGAGCTGCAGGCCGAATACATCCTCGAGCTGCGCCTGCGCCGTCTGACCAAGTTCTCGCGGATCGAGCTCGAGACCGAGCGCGATGCTCTTCTGGCCGAGATCGCGGCTCTGCGCGAACTCCTCGCCAGCGACGTGCTGCTGCGCGCCGCGGTCGCGAAGGAGCTCGATGCCGCGGCCGACGCGTACGGCACCCCTCGCCGCACGCTGCTGATGAACGCCGCTCCTGCCAAGCCTCGCGCGACGAAGGGCGCGGTCGACCTCCAGATCGCAGATGCACCCACCGTACTGGTCCTGTCCACGACCGGGCGGGCTGTGCGCGTGGATCTCGGTGAGGGCCAGGAGCTCTCGCTGCCGCCTCGGCGCAGCAAGCACGACGCGATCCTCGCCACGTTCGAGACGACGGTGCGCGCCGAGATCGGCGCGCTGACCTCCGAGGGGCGAGTGCTGCGGTTCTCCCCCGTCGACCTGCCGTCGGTGCCGTCGTCCTCTGTGCAGCTCGCCGCCGGCGCGCCGCTGCGGGACTACCTCGGGATCACGACGCGGGGAGAGCGGATCCTCGGATTCGTCCGCTTCGACAGCGACACCCCGATCGCGCTCGGCACCGCGCAGGGAACGGTGAAGCGGATCGTCCCCTCGACGCTGCCCGTGCGGCCGGACCTCGAGGTGATCGGCATGAAGCCCGGTGACACCGTCGTCGGAGCCGTCGAGGCGCGAGACGATGCCGACCTGGTGTTCGTCACGACCGATGCTCAGCTGCTGCGCTTCTCGGCGTCCGCGGTGCGCCCGCAGGGTGCGCCCGCCGGCGGCATGGCAGGGATCAAACTCGGCGCAGGCTCGACGGTGCTGTTCTTCGGGGCCGTGGCCCCCGACGCGGATGCAGTGGTCGCCACCGTCTCCGGTTCCGATAGCATCCTCCCGGGCACCGAGCCGGGGCGGGCGAAGGTCTCGGCGTTCACGGAGTACCCCACGAAGGGGCGCGCGACCGGCGGTGTCCGGGCGCACTCGTTCCTGAAGGGCGAGGACCGTCTCACGGTCGCCTGGGTCGGCCCGACCCCGGCGCAGGCCGTCGACCCCACCGGTGCCGTGCGGAAGCTCCCCGAGGCGGGCGCCAGGCGCGATGCGTCCGGTCAGCCGATCGATGGCGTGATCGGCAGCATCGGCCGCACCCTGGTCTGACCGATCGTGCGCCGTCAGAGGCGCAGCGCCAGGATGTTGGCGGTGAGGCCGGCGGCCGTGCCGCAGAGGATCACCGTGTCACCTGGACGCACCCGCCCGCTGTCGAGCGCGCGGGTGAGCATGAACGGCACCGACGACGAGACCATGTTGCCGAACTGCCGCACCTCGTCGATGCGTCGCTCGACGGGGATCCCGAGACGGTCGAGCATCGGGCCGAGCGCTGCGGACGCCTGGTGGGGCACCCACAGCGCGACATCGTCATACGAGATGCCCGCCCTCTCGTGGAACGACTCGAAGAAGTCCGGCAGCACGCGCATCATCCCCAGCAGCGCGCGGCGCCCGTTCATGTCGAAGAGGTAGTCCGCCGGGTCCCGCTCGGCATACGCCTGTGCCGGAGACCCTGACAGTCCGCCCCTGATCTCCGTGTCGTGCGCGTAGGCGGGCCAGGTGCGCTGCGCACTGGCGATCACTCCCCGTGAGGGATCCGTGGAACGGCGCAGCACCACGGCAGCGCCGGCGTCGCTGAAGAGCTCGAAGCTCTCACGCTGCTCGGGATTGAGGAACCGGCTGCCCACATCTCCCGCGAAGACGAGGATCGTCTCGTGGTCCCCCGCATCCAGATAGCGCGAAGCGATGTCGAGCGCCGTGATGAAGCTCGTGCAGGTGGAGTTCACATCGAACGCGGCGGCGCGACCGGTCGACGTGAGTCTCTCGAGCACGAGTGCCGCCGTGCACGGGATCGGCTGGATGCCGGCCGCGGATGCCCCGAGCACGAGGTCGATCTGATCCGCCGCGACTCCTGCGTGGGCGAGCGCGCGCTCGCACGCCTCCGCGAGCATGTCGAGGTGCGACGTGTCATCGTCGAGGCGGTACCGCGTCTCCCCTCCGAAGGTCACCGTGCGCGAGGGCAGAGATGTCCCCCACCCCGCGATCTCGCAGTTCCTCACCATCTCCGCTCCCCCCATCCCTGCACGACCCGACGCAGCTTCACCGACCCGTCGGGCACGAATTCGACGAACTCGAGGTCCGGACGCTCGCATCCGAGTCGATCCGCGAGCGCTCCGACCTCATCCGCCACGCGCCTCCGGGACCGATCTTCGACCGTGTCCAGCGCGATCTGCAGGCGCGACTCGCCGATCTGCGTGATGCGGTACTCATCGAACCCGTCGGCGTACAGCAGCGCACGCGTGATCACGTCGGCGAACACGGGCACCTCGCGGCCGTCGAGTCCGCGGAGGACGAGCGTGTCGCCCTCTCGCCCCTCGATGCGCTCGATCGCGGTCGTCGCGGCGCCGCACGGGCACGGCGACGTGCGCTCGCGCAGCACGTCTCCGAGGCGGTAGCGCACGATCGGCTGCGCACGACGACGCAGATCCGTGACGATGGGGGTGAAGCGCTCGGCGTCCAGATACTCCCGTTCGAACAGGATGTCGTCTTCGTTGAGATGGATGACCCCATGGGGGCAGGTGTGCGCGAGGAACCCCTCGGTGCACTGGTACAGCTGATGCAGACGCTCCTGTCCCAGCGAGCGCGTGATCCGCTGCGCATCGAAGACCTCGAGCACCTCGGCCACCGCATAGACCTTCTGCGGGACGACGTCGAACTCCCGGGCATCCGCGGCCCGTGCGATCAGCCGGAGCACGGAAGGCGGAGCCACCAGGATGGTCGGGCCGAAGGAGCGCAGGGCCGTGATGTTCTCCCCCATGTCCGCGTACACGTCGAAATAGCGGAACGACACCGCCGCAGAGCCGACGGACTCGTACAGCGTGTTGTCCGCACGCAGGAAGAGCGCGATGCGGTGTCCGAGCAGGGCCCGACGCGGCAAGGTGCGTGCCAGCACGGCGCCCACCCATGCGTCACGCTCGGCCGCACTCACCACGAACAGGCCGCGGTGGCCGCTCGTGCCGCTGGAGAGCCCCACGGAATGTGTTCCCAGGTCGAGATCGAACTCCCGCGCGCGCTCGTTCGCGATCGCGAGTGCCAGCGCGTCATCCCTGACGACACCGACCGTGTTGATGTCGTCGAACCGCGTCATCATGACGCTCTTGTCCATCAGCGGCAGGTCCGCGAAGGGTCGCGTCGCGAGGAGGTCGCCGAAGTACCGGGACCGGCGACGCAGGAATCGCAGATGCGCACGCAACAGGCGCCGCTGACGCCGTTCGATCGCCGCTCGCGTGCGCAGCGGACGGAGCCACCGCACCGCCGCGAACTCGCGCAGGATCCTCAGTCGCGACATCAGCTCAGCAGCTCCGTGGCTCCGAGCGGGTCGTGGCTGCAGACGACGTGGATGCCGGCGGCGGCGAGGCCGCGCAGCTTGCTCGCCGTGGACGCGTACCGCTGCGGGTCGTGCTGGACCGCGCGCGGGAGCATCCGCAATCGCCCCGAGGCGTCGAGGAGGTCCGTCCCCCATGCCGCGTCACCGGCGAGCAGGACGCGGCCCTCGATCAGGGCTCCCAGGTGCCCGTCGGCATGGCCGGGGAGGTCCACGACGAGATACGAGCCGTCGCCGAGCAGATCGTGCCCGCGCAGCACCGTACCCCGCACCGCGACGTCGACGAACGCGTCGTCGGCGAGAGTGCGCCGTTCCACCCCCGAGAACCAGTCGGGCAGCAGCCCCGTCAGAACCCCGTCGCGCAGACGCGGTCCGGCGAGCGTCCGCTGGTGCCCCGCGCTCAGCACGAACGTCGCATGCGGAAAGCGGCGGACGCCGCCGATGTGATCGGGATGCAGGTGCGACAGCACGACGTGCGTGACGGATGCCGGATCCACACCGTCGCCGCGGAGCTGCATCGCGATATCGTCCTCGTCGTCCACCTGCGGCGGCAGCAGGCGCCGATACGCCGCACCGCGCCACCCCGTGCGCCACTCGCCTGTCGCGTATCCGGTGTCGAACAGCACTCGCCGCCCGTCCGCAGCGTCGTAGAGGAACACGCCGGAGGGGAACTCCCGGCGTCCGCGAGGCTCCCCGTGGAACATGGCGCCGACATCGTGCACGGTCTTCCCGCACACGTAGTGGCGGAGGCGGCCGGTCATGCGTGTCCCTTCAGGTGCGCCGCGACCCGGGTGAGCGCCTCGTCGAGGGACACCTCGGGTCGGTATCCGAGGTCGGCCTTCGCGCGCGAGATGTCGAGGGTCTGCGAGTAGGCGATCGTGGTGAGGGTGTAGCGGGTGAGCGGAGGTTCCGGACGCCAGGGCAGAGCGGAGCAGACCTGCTCCAGAACACCCGCCAGGGTCCAGGCGAGAGGCCGGGGCAGCGGACGGAACCGCGGCTGCTGCCCGAGGAGGCCGAGCAGGGTCGTGAGCAGGTCACGGAATCGTCGGGGATCGTCGTTGGAGATGTTGTAGACGCCCCCGGCGGCATCGCCACGGTGCAGGGCGAGACGCAGAGCGGACGCCACGTTCTCGACCGCGGTGAGGTCGATGAGGGTGTCGCCGCCGTCGAAGAGCGGCACGCCGATCCGCCGGTGCACCGCGAGGAGTCTGGGCACGAGGCTCGGGTCGCCGAGCCCGATGAGTCCCCGCGGCCGCACGATGACCAGCTCGGGGACCGTTCCGGCGTCCCGCGCCTCGAGCAGGAGGTCCTCCGCGGCGATCTTGGAGCGGATGTATCCGTTCAGACGGTTGCTGCGGTCGACGTCCGCCTCGCGGATTGCGAGCCGATCGCGCGGCGCCGCATACACGCTCGGCGAGGAGACGTGCACGATCCGGCGCACACCATTGCGACGGGCGAACTCGACGACGTGGCCCGTGCCCTCGATGTTCGTCGACCGGAAGTCCCGCCACGCACCCCACGGCGTCGAGAGGGCGGCGCAGTGGATGACAGCATCGACCGGAAGGGTCAGGCGCCGCAGTGACGTGAGATCGCCGGGAACCCGATGTGCCTCGTCGGCCACGCGCTCGAGCGCCGACATGTCGCGGCCCGCGGCGAAGACCTCGTACCCGTGCCTCTGCAGATCGGGCACGACGTGCCCGCCGAGGAACCCGCTCGCCCCCGTCACCAGCACACGGGCTCCGGACATGCCCCTCACCCTAGCCGCCCTATTGTGGTCGTGTGCGCATAGCCATGGTCACCGACTACTACCTGCCGACGCTGGGCGGAGTGCAGACGGTCATCAAGGCTCATCGCGAGGCCCTGGAGCAGGCAGGGCACGAGGTGTTCGTCTTCGCGCCGCTGGCCGCGGAGAGCGACGACCCGCACGTTGTGCGGCTGCCGACCGCCCGCGGCTTCGCCCCTGACGGGTACCCGTTCACCTGGCCCCCGCAGGCCGCAGCGGAGTCGTTGCGTCGCGAACTCCGGGCCCGCAGGGTCGAGGTGGTCCACGTGCACACCGAGATGTTCGCCGCGCTCGCCGGGTTCGACGCGGCGCGGGCGCTGGGCCTGCCTGTGGTGCAGACCATGCACGGGCGCATCGACGTCTACACGCGATCGGTGCTCCCACTCCCCTCGGTCACGACGATGCTGCTCGCCGCGATGCACCGGCACCGGATGAGCCACGGACGAGCACGCCTCGACCCGACGGCCCCCTACGCAGGGACCCGGATGGCACGCCGCATGTGGCGGCTGATGGTCAGTCAGGCGAACCACGCCGATCATGTCGTCGTGCCGTCCGCGCACTTCGCGGCGAAGCTCGTCGCGCAGGGGGTGCAGACTCCCCTCACCGTGCTGTCGAACGGGCTCGAAGCGAGTGTTCTCCATGCGGTCGGCAGTCCGGAGCCCCGGGAGCTCCGCGCCGGTGAGACCCTCCGAGTCGTGTGGTGCGGACGGTTGTCTCCGGAGAAGCGCCCGCAGGTCTTCGTCGACGCGCTGCGTCGTCTGCCGGGGACCACCGCCGAGATGATCGGCGACGGCGTCGCACGTCGCGCCGTGTCGGCGGCCGCCGCCGATCTGCCGGACGAGCGGCTCACCGTGCACGGCGCGGTGCCCCAGTCGCAGGTGCTCGATGCCATGCGCCGCGCGCATGTGCTGGTATCGACGTCTCTCGACTTCGACAACCAGCCGATGGTCATCCTCGAAGGCATCGCCTCGGGGCTGCCGGTGATCGTCACCGACCCTGATCTGGCCGAGATGCTGCCCGACGGCGGAGGACAGGTGACCCCCACACCCGATGCCGCCGGACTCGCGCACGCGCTTCGCGGCCTGCAGGATGCTCCGGATCGGATCGCCGCGATGAGCGCCGCTGCTCTTGCACACCGGGCTCATGTCGCGCAGGACACGCATCGCGATGCGCTGCTCGACGTCTACCGTGCCGCGATGACCGCCGCGCGCTGAGGCCGGACGTCGGGGTCAGCGTCGGGGTCAGGCGTCGGGGTCAGGCGTCGATGGACTCGCGGGACAGCCGGTCCGACGAATCGATGATGAACTCCCGACGCGGAGCGACCTCATTGCCCATGAGGAGCTCGAACACCCGACCGGCCGCCTCGGCGTCCTCCATGCGCACCCGGCGCAGCAGTCGCCCACCGCGGTCCATCGTCGTGTTGGCGAGCTGCTCGGCATCCATCTCTCCGAGACCCTTGTACCGCTGCAGCGGCTCGTGCCAGCGCTTGCCGGCCTTGCGCAGCTTGGCCAGCAGCGCGTGCATCTCCTGCTCGCTGTACGTGTAGATCGTCTCGTTGGGCTTCGACCCCGGGTTGATCACGATCACGCGATGCAGGGGCGGCACAGCAGCGAACACACGTCCGTGTTCGATCAGCGGGCGCATGTACCGATAGAACAGCGTCAGCAGCAGCGTGCGGATGTGCGCGCCGTCGACATCGGCGTCGCTCATCAGGATGACCTTGCCGTAGCGGGCGGCGTCGATGTCGAAGCTCCGCCCCGACCCCGCACCGATCACCTGGATGATCGACGCGCACTCGGTGTTGGAGAGCATGTCGCCGACGGAGGCCTTCTGCACGTTGAGGATCTTGCCGCGGATCGGCAGAAGGGCCTGGAACTCGCTGTTGCGCGCGTTCTTGGCCGTGCCGAGCGCCGAGTCGCCCTCGACGATGAAGAGCTCGCTGCGCTCGACCTCGTTCGTGCGACAGTCCACGAGCTTGGTGGGAAGCGTCGAGGACTCCAGTGCGTTCTTGCGTCGCTGCGTCTCTTTGTGCGCACGCGCCGACACACGAGCCTTCATCTCGGCGACGACCTTGTCGAGCAGCTGGGTGGCCTGGCTCTTGTCATCGCGTCTGGTCGAGCTGAAGCGCGCCGCGAGATCCTTGCGGATCACCTGGGCCACGATCTGGCGCACGGCCGGTGTGCCGAGGATCTCCTTGGTCTGCCCCTCGAACTGCGGCTCGGGGACGTTCACGGTGAGCACCGCGGTGAGGCCGGCCAGGACGTCGTCCTTCTCGAGCTTGTCGTTGGCGCCGACCTTCAGCCGACGCGCGTTCTGATCGACCTGTGCGCGCAGCACCTTGAGCAGCTCCTGCTCGAAGCCCTGCTGGTGGGTGCCGCCCTTGGGCGTGGAGATGATGTTGACGAACGACCGCGTGGTCGTGTCGTAGCCCGTGCCCCACCGCATGGCGATGTCGACGGCGCAGACGCGCTCGACCTCGGTCGCGATCATGTGGCCGTCGGCCTGCAGCACCGGAACGGTCTCCTTGAAGGTGCCCTCGCCCTGGATGCGCCAGGTGTCGGTGACAGGAGCGTCGTTCGCGAGGTACTCCACGAACTCCGAGATACCGCCGTCGTACCGGTAGGAGGTCTCGATCGGCTGGCCTTCGACCTCGGATCCGTTCGCCGCACGCTCGTCGCGGATGACGAGTTCCAGGCCGGGGACGAGGAAGGCGGTCTGCCGCGCGCGCGTCACCAGCTCGTTGAGCTGGAACGCGGCATCCTTCGTGAAGATCTGGTGGTCGGCCCAGTAGCGGATCCGGGTTCCGGCCGCTCCGCGCGGCGCCTTGCCGATGACCCGCAGTTCGCTCTTGTCGCGGAACGGGGTGAACACGGCATCGGGTCGCTTCTCGCCGTCGTCGGCGAAGAGTCCGGGCTCGCCGCGGTGGAACGACATCGCGTAGGTCTTGCCGCCGCGGTCCACTTCGACGTCGAGGCGCTCCGACAGGGCGTTGACCACTGACGCGCCCACGCCGTGGAGACCGCCGGATGCGGCGTACGAGCCACCGCCGAACTTGCCACCGGCATGCAGCTTCGTGAACACGACCTCGACGCCGGTGAGTCCGGTACGCGGCTCGACGTCGACGGGGATGCCGCGACCGCGGTCGTGGACCTCGACGCTGCCGTCGTCGTGCAGGATGATGTCGATCTTCGACCCGTTGCCGGCGACGGCCTCGTCGACGGCGTTGTCGATGATCTCCCAGAGGCAGTGCATCAGGCCGGGCGATCCGTTCGAGCCGATGTACATACCGGGGCGCTTGCGGACGGCCTCGAGCCCTTCGAGCACTTGGAGATGATGGGCGGAATACTCGGCGGTCACAATCTCCGAGTCTATTCTCCGCGTGGCCTGCGGAGCCGCCGACACTCCTCAGGGCCGGATGAGAGAGGTGCGCAGCGTACGCGCTGAGCGAAACACGCCGCAAACCGGGCATGCCCACAGCGACAGCGTGGTTGTATTGAACACGCCCAGCAGGGACCCGACACTCAAGGAGGCACCGAGATGAACGCAACAACGACCGAACGTGAGACCTCCACCGTCGAGTTCCGCCTGACCGCCATGGATCGCTGTGATTCCTGCGGAGCTCAGGCATACATCGCGGCCGAGGTCAACGGCTCCGAACTCCTCTTCTGCGCCCACCACGGGCGCAAGTACGAAGAGAAGCTTCGCAGCGTCGCGACGAGCTGGCACGATGAGACCGCTCGTCTGATCGACTGATCTCGGATCGATCAGCCTCGGGACCCGTCTTCTGACGGGTCCCGCTCTCGTTAAGGCATGAGCACGCGCCTCACGGCGTGACCACGCGGCGTACACGCGACGTCAGCCGGGTGAGGATCTCCTCGCCGACCGTGTCGATGCGCTCCGCGAGCGTGGTGGCGCTGTCCTCGCCCTGATCCCCCGGGCCGAACACCCACACCCGATCGCCGACGGCTGCGCCGGTCCACCCCGCGACCACCGATGTGGTCGCATCGATGCGTCGCAGCTCGCGCGGACCGTCGGGGGTGCCGACGCGACACCCCGCCAACGACGAGGGGATGCCGTCGAAGGCACCGATCCCGATCACCGCGTCGCCGTCGACGATGTCCACGACGTCTGCGCCGAGGCGCGCGACGGGCTCGATCCCATCGAGCTCCGGCCCCTCCGCCGAGCGGACCCCGTAGCAGAACGCACCGATCCGCGACACCGATCCGCGCAGCTCCGGCCGCCACCATGAGGCGGCCGATGCGGTCAGATGCAGTGCATCGGGCGTCGCACCGGTCTGCCCGGCGACCCGGACCGCTTCGAGGAACAGTCGCTGCGCCTCGTCGTCCTCCGCGTCACTGGCCTCTGCCAGGTGGCTCCAGATACCGACCAGCGCGAGCTCCCCCGCGGACTCCGCGGCGCGGACCTCGACGAGCACGCTCTCCCACTCCGACGGCAGCAGACCGTTGCGGTGCAGGCCGGTGTCGATCTTGAGATGCACCCTGGCACGCCGCTCGAGGTGACGCGCACGGGCGATGATCCGCCGCAGGTATTCCGCACTTCCCACACCGAGGTCGACCCGCGCTCGCAGCGCCTCGTCGATCTCGGCATCGGTTGAGGTGACCCACGCGAGGATCCGACCGGTGTCTCCGAGCACCCGTCGGGCCTCGATGCCGCTGGCGACGTCGTACGAGCCGTACCATTGGACACCGGCGTCCCTGGCGGCTTCGACCGCCCAGCCGAGACCGTGACCGTAGGCGTCGTCCTTCAGCACGACCATCAGCGCCGAGGGGGCGATGCGCTCCTGCACCGCCCGGATGTTGGCGGCGAAACGGGCGGTGCTGATCTCGAGGACCGGACGGCTCATGACTCCCACCCCCGCTCGGCGTGAGCTCCGGCGACCGTGATCAGCTCCGCCACCGTCAGGCCGGTCACCGCGCTCCACCGCGCGAGTGCCGGAGCCGACGGCCCGCGTCCGCCGAAGTACGTGACCTCGACGCCGGGCTCCGTCTCCCCCGCGTCCTGCAGGTCGATCACGCAGACGTCCATCGCGACACGGCCGATGATCGGTCGCTCGACGCCGCTGATCTCGACGTGGGCGGCGTTGCCGAGGCTGCGCACGATCCCCTGGGCGTATCCCCCTGTGACGAGTGCGACGGTCGTGTTCCGCTCGGCCCGATGCGTGTAGCCATAGGACACGGCATCGCCGGGCTGAAGCGGCTTCGTCGACAGCACGGCCCCGGTCAGGCGCATGACGGGGGCCGTCCGCAGGTCGCCGTCGGCGTCGGGCAACCCGTAGAGGAGGAAGGGATCGATGTCGGCCTCCCCATGGATGACGGCGTCGATCCCCTCCAGCCGCAGCGCCTCCGCTTCTTCGACGAAATCGACACGCACGGCTGCGGCGCCGGCGGCGGTGACCGCGTGCGCGACGGCCAGGACTCCGTGCCCCCAGGCATCCCGCCGCAGATCCGCGACACGTCCTCCGGCGGCGACGGCTTCGCCCGCCGCGGAGGCCAGGGCCGCCCGCGAGATCATCGCGCGCGGACGGGAGCTGGATGTCTTCTCACACACCCTCCCACCCTAACTCCGGCCTCCCAGAATGGCAGTCGAGCCCGCCGTAGACTGGATCCGACCCCGACCTTGGAGACCCATGTCACGTTTTTCCCTCGCGCCCCGCCTCCGTTACCTGGCGGACCGCGCCCGCCGCATCGATGTCGCGTCGGTGATCGAGAGGGCCAGAGAGGCCTCGGAACAGCATGGCAAAGCCGTGCCCGTCGTCGTGGTCGACATGCTGTGGTCCGCCGGCCGTCACAACGTCGGCTTCCAGGACTACATCGACTACGACTTCGCGATCCTCACCAAAGCCGAGCGCGACACGTTCATGACCCACCCGGTGTCGAATCAGATCTCGCAGCAGTACGACCACCCGGACTACCGTCACCTCTTCCACGACAAAGCGGAGTTCGACGCCCGCTTCGATGCCTTCCTCAAGCGCGAGTGGATGCTGATCACCGAGGGCAACGCCGACGAGCTGCGTACGTTCACCGAGCGCCAGGGCACGATCGTCGTCAAGGAGACGCACGGGCAGGCCGGCACCGGCGTGCACCGCTACCACGCCGCCGATGTCGCCGACTGGACGGCGTTCCACGCGGAGCTGCTCGCCAAGAAGCAGGTGCTCGTGGAAGAGGTCATCCGGCAGCACGAAGACCTCGCGGCCGTCTGCCCCGGAACCGTGAACACCACGCGCATCACCGCGTTCTTCGACGGCGAGAAGACGCACATCCTCGCCATCGCCCAGAAGTTCGGCCGGGGTGCGGTGAGCGATCAGATGAGCTTCGGCGGCTTCTACACGATGCTCGACGAGAACGGGCACTCGATGGGCCCCGGTTACGACTCCCACGGCCACGTGCACGTCACGCACCCTGACTCGGGCTTCCCCATCGCCGACTTCCAGCTGCCGATGATGGACGAGGTGCGCGCCTTCGTCGATCAGGTCGCCAGGGTCGTGCCGCAGATCCAGTACGTCGGCTGGGACATCGTCGTCACCCCCGACGGACCCGTGCTCGTCGAGGGCAACTGGGGAGCAGGCGTGTACGAGAACAAGCCCAGCGTCACCGGCATCCGCACCGGACACAAGCCTCGCTATCAGGCCGCGATCGGTTTCTGAGCACGACGAGAGAAGCCCCGGATGCTCGGCATCCGGGGCTTCTCTTGAATCGCGCTTATGGGGCTCAGACCTCGCGGACGATCCCCATAGGGGTGGATTGGGTCGCCTGGCCGAGCGGGTTGTCGCCGAGGATCTGCACGAGACGACGCTCGCCGGCCTTGTCGAGGGTCGAACCGAGGATGTTGCCGCCGATGTCGTTGATGTCGACCACGGCGACATCGACCGCCCCACCGACCAGCTTCTGCACCCGCAGCGCGACGTCGCGCGGATTCTTGGGTCCGAGCACGACCGCCTCGTTGTACGGCGGGATCGTGTTCTTGGTGGGGCCGTCGATCGCGCGGGCCTTGTCTCCGGCGATTCGATAGAAATCACCGGTGCGCCCGATCGCCTTCGAGAGGACCGAGACTCCTGCAGCGAACAGGATCCGCAGTGTGCCGCATTCGCGCAACGCCATCTCCATGGTCTCGGGCATGCCGAGACCGATGCCGTACGACGTGCGCACCACATGCTTGGAGAGGAAGCGGGCGAGCGGACGCGGAGTGATCTCGTCGAGACGGTACGATCGGCCCTGCGTGATCGCGACGATCTTCTCGGTCACGAACAGCAGGTCACCGGGCTGCACGGCATCCTTCGCGTACTCCGCGATGACGGAGTCCAGATCGTCGTTCGGCATGACGACCCGGGTGCGCAACGGGATGCGCGCGTAAGTCTTGCCGTCGACGCGGGTCTCGAGCGCTTTGCCCTCGTTCGCCTGCATCACTCGAGGTAGTCCCGCAGCGACTGCGAGCGGCTCGGGTGGCGCAGCTTCGCCATCGTCTTCGACTCGATCTGACGGATGCGCTCACGCGTCACGCCGAACGTGTCTCCGATCTGGTCGAGCGTCTTGGGCTGGCCGTCGCCGAGGCCGAAGCGCATCCGGATGACACCGGCCTCGCGCTCCGACAGCGAATCGAGCAGCTGCTCGAGCTGGCGCTGCAGCATCGTGAATCCGACCGCGTCGGCAGGGACGACGGCCTCGGTGTCCTCGATGAGGTCACCGAACTCGCTGTCACCGTCTTCACCGAGGGGCGTGTGCAGGGAGATCGGCTCGCGACCGTACTTCTGCACCTCGACGACCTTCTCGGGCGTCATGTCCAGCTCGCGGCTGAGCTCTTCCGGAGTGGGCTCGCGGCCCAGGTCCTGCAGCATCTGGCGCTGCACGCGGGCCAGCTTGTTGATGACCTCGACCATGTGCACCGGGATGCGGATGGTGCGGGCCTGGTCGGCCATGGCGCGCGTGATCGCCTGACGGATCCACCAGGTGGCGTAGGTCGAGAACTTGAAGCCCTTGGTGTAGTCGAACTTCTCGACGGCGCGGATGAGGCCGAGGTTGCCCTCCTGGATGAGATCCAGGAACTGCATGCCGCGACCGGTGTAGCGCTTGGCGAGTGAGACGACGAGACGCAGGTTGGCGCCGAGCAGGTGGCTCTTGGCGCGCTGGCCGTCGCGGGCCACCCACTGCAGGTCGAGTCCCAACTGACCGGCCTTCTCGGCGGCGGTCATCGTCGACAGCTTCTCCTCCGCGAACAGACCGGCTTCGATCCGCATCGCGAGCTCGACCTCTTCGGCCGCATTCAGCAGCGCGACCTTTCCGATCTGCTTCAGGTAGTCCTTGACCGGATCAGCGGTCGCACCCGTGATCTGCGTCGAGTACACCGGTACGTCTTCGTCGTCGTTGGACGAGATGACGATCGCGCCGGTGGGCAGGGGCTCGGTGAACGCAGGCTTCGCGTCCTCGTCGTCCTCCTCGGGCTCTGCGGCGGCGGGGGCCTCGTCGTCTTCGACGATGTCATCCGCCTTCTTCTTCTTCGCAGGCGCGCGCTTGGCGGCCGCCCGCTGCGCCGCGGTCTTCGGGACGGGCTTCTCAGCCGTCTCCTCGACGGGAGCGTCGACCTCGGGAGCGTCGGCCGTCTTCTTCGTCCGGGTCTTCTTCGTCGTGGCAGGAGTCACGTTTCGCCTTTCACGGGGCCGCTCACAGGCCCCGGAGCATTTCGGACACTAGTAAGACCCTTGTCAAGTCAGATCTCCGAAAAGATCGATTGACAACGGGTCAGAGTCCTAGTATCGCACACGTGCGGGCATGCCGGTGCATTCGGGCGAAGTTTCGACCGGTACCTCAGCCGCGACCTGGCTTGTCCTCGTCACCGCTCGGTCGCGAGGCGAGATACCGCTCGAGCTCGGCCGCCAGCTCGTCCGCGCTGGGGAGGTCGCGCTCGTTGAAACCGCCCTCGTCGTACGAGCCGTCCTCGGGGTCGCGACCGGCCATGTAGGCGTCGTAGCGGCGCTCGAGCCCGTGGACCATCTGCTGCAGCTCGTCATTGCCGAGAACCTGCTCGTCGATGCGGGCCAGGTAGTCCTCGCGACGGTCCTGGACCACGTCGAGGAGAAGCACGAGGCCGGTCGCGGCCATCAGCTTCTCCGCCGCCGCGATGACGGCATCCGGGTTCTCGGTCTCGGCCAGGTAGTGCGGAACGAGGAGCACGAAGCCGACGACCCGCTCACCGTGCTCGGCGAAGCGGAACTCGAGCAGATGACCCGCCGTCGCCGGCACCTGGGTGCGGGGACGCCAGACGGAATGGGCCACCGTGAGCTCACGGCGGTTGCCGCTCACCGTGGTGCCGATCGGACGCGTGTGCGGCACGGGCATGGCGATCGAATGGACCCAGTTGAGCCCGGACACCTCGAACTCGTCGGCCAGCTCCACCACCGTGCGTGCGAACTCGTTCCAGGCGAAGTCGGGCTCGTAGCCCGCCAGCAGCAGGAACTTCTGGCCGAGCGCGTCGGTCGCCAGGGAGAGTTCGAGCCGAGCGGGGCGGAACTCGGTGAGGTGATCCTGATCGAAAGAGATCACCGGGCGACGCGCCCGGTAGTCCAGCAGCACGTCGTTGTCGAAGACCGCGATCGGCCGAGGGGAGGTCGTCTCGCGGAGGTGCTCGATGAGCCCCGAGACTGCGTTGCCCGCGTCGGTGAAACCCGTCAGGAGCAGCACAAGGGGCAGCCCGCGCGGCACTGCCGGCGCGTTCGCGACACGTTCATGGATCTCTCCGGAGAAGGGCATGTGTCCATGCTACGAGCCGCATCGCGGCGACGGGTGACGGCCGTCATGCTGAGAGCGAACAGGCCGCCCGCCGTCCCCACGTCCGACCATCCCTAGGATGGAGGTATGACGCTTCCCGCGCTCTCGCGCACCTCAGATCAGTTTCCCGGAAGCGCTGCAGACGCCGCAGTGCTCGTCATCTCCGACATCTCGGACTCGACGGATTCGCTGGCCGCCCACACCGGGCTGGCCGAATCGCTCGAGGGGATCGGCTTCACCGGCTCGCCGTCCGCATTCACCCGCGTGTACGCGCCCGAGGTCACCACGCTCCCCTTCGCCGTGGTCGGCGTGGGAGGCACGCCCGACGCCGCCGCCGTCCGCGATGCCGTGGGGACCGCGCTGCGCTCCCTGACCGGCTTCGCCGCCGTCGCCGTCGCCCTCTCCCCCGAGCTCGACGCATTCGCCGATGCGGCCGCCGAGGGCGCCGTGCTCGGCGGCTACCGGTTCGACGACTACCGCCGCGAGCAGGGCAAGACCCGTGCCTCCGCCGTCGTCCTGCACGCGGATCTCGACGATTCCGCTCTGCACAGGGCGGTCGCCGTGGGCGAGGCCGTGGCACTCATCAAGGACCTCGTCTCGACGCCTGCGGAGTGGCAGAGCCCCGCGCAGCTGGCGCAGAGCGCCGCCGACAGCGTCGCGGACCTCGACGTGTCCGTGACGATCTACGACGAGGAGCGGCTCGCCGCAGAGGGCTTCGGGGGAATCCTCGGCGTCGCCCAGGGATCCGACCGACCGCCGCGCCTGGTCAGACTCGACTACGCGCCCGAGAACGCCATGCGCCACATCGCCCTCGTCGGCAAGGGGATCACGTTCGACACCGGAGGCCTCTCGCTCAAGCCTGCGGCGTCGATGGTCGGCATGAAGTTCGACATGGCGGGCGCCGCCACCGGAGCCGCCGCCGTGCGTGCGATCGCCGCGCTCGGACTCCCGGTGCGGGTGACCGCCTGGCTGTGCATCACCGACAACATGCCGTCCGGACGTGCGCTGCGCCCGGGCGACGTCATCCGCATGCTCGACGGCACGACGGTCGAGGTCCCGAACACGGATGCCGAGGGACGGCTGGTGCTCGCCGACGGTCTGGTCGCGGCCAGCCGTGAGAATCCCGATCTCATCATCGACGTCGCCACGCTGACCGGAGCGATCGTGATGGCCCTCGGACACCGACACACGGGCGTGTTCGGCGACGACGACGCGGTCGCCGAGTTCCTGTCCGCGGCGGAGAAGGCCGACGAGCTCGCCTGGCACATGCCGCTGCCGGTCTACATGGAGGAGATGCTCGACTCCCCCATCGCCGACATGCAGAACGCCAACATGGGCGACCGCATGGGCGGGGCGTCGTATGCAGGAATGTTCCTGCGCCGCTTCATCGGCCGGGTCTCGGACGAGAAGGACGCGCCGCGGATCCCGTGGGTGCATCTCGACATCGCGGGATCCGGAGAGCACAACGGTGCGCCGTACGGCTTCACCGGCAAGGGCCCGACCGGGGCGATGGTCCGATCGATCATCGCGTTCGCCGAAGCATCCCACAAGGAGGCATGACCATGACCACGCAGACCTTCGACATCGTCGTCCTGGGCGGGGGAAGCGGCGGCTACGCCGCGGCTCTGCGCGCGAGCGAGCTGGGCAAGTCCGTCGCGCTCATCGAGAAGGACAAGGTGGGCGGCACCTGCCTGCACCGCGGCTGCATCCCCACCAAAGCCCTGCTGCACGCCGCGGAGGTCGCCGAGCACGTGCGCGATGCCGCCCATGTGGGAATCACCGCGACCCTCGAGAGCATCGACCCCGCGGGTGTGCGCGCCTACCGCGAAGGGATCGTCGCGAAGAAGTACAAGGGGCTCGAGGGCCTCGTGAAGGCCCGCGGGATCACCACGGTCGCCGGCACCGGACGCCTCAACGCGGACCGGTCGGTCAGTGTCGGCGATGATGTGTACGTCGGCACCGACGTCATCCTCGCGACCGGCTCGTACAGCCGCACCCTGCCAGGTCTCGAGATCGGTGGACGCATCCTGACGAGCGAGCAGGCGCTCTCCCTCGACGTCATCCCCGAGCGCGTCCTGGTGCTCGGGGGCGGTGTCATCGGCGTCGAGTTCGCCAGCGTCTGGCGCTCCTTCGACACCGAGGTCACGATCATCGAGGCGCTCCCGCATCTCGTCCCCAATGAGGACATCGCGATGAGCAAGGGCCTGGAGCGGGCGTTCCGACGCCGCGGCATCCAGTACTCGCTCGGTGTGCGCTACCAGAGCGCGACGCAGGACGACACGTCGGTCACGGTCACGCTCGAAGACGGCACGACCTTCACCGCCGACTACCTGCTCGTCGCTGTCGGCCGCGGCCCCGTCACCGCCGATCTCGGATTCGAAGAGGCGGGGGTCGCCCTCGATCGCGGTTTCGTCACCGTCGACCAGGATCTGCGCACCGGCGTCCCCGGGGTGTGGGCCGTGGGCGACATCACGCCGGGCCTGCAGCTGGCACACCGGGGATTCCAGCAGGGGATCGCGGTCGCGGAGCGGATCGCCGGGCTCTCCCCCGTCAACATCCCCGACTCGCAGATTCCCAAGGTGACCTACTCGAGCCCCGAGGTCGCCTCGGTCGGGATCACCGAGGATGCAGCCGTCGCAGAGCATGGAGCGGATGCGGTGGTCGCCTACGAGTACAACCTCGCGGGCAACGGCAAGAGCGAGATCATCGGAACCAGCGGTCTCGTGAAGGTCGTCCGCCTGAAGGACGGGCCCGTCGTCGGCGTCCATCTGCTCGGCGATCGTGTGGGCGAACTCATCACCGAGGGCCAGCTCGCCGTCGCGTGGGAGGCCCACCCCGAGGACATCGCCCCCCTCATCCACGCGCACCCCACCCAGAGCGAGGCACTCGGCGAAGCCTTCCTCGCTCTCGCGGGAAAGCCGCTGCACGCCCTCTGAACACCAACCGGTGAACAGTTCACTAAGCTAGTCACGCGTCATTTAACTTCTTGAAGGAGACTCAGTCATGAGCACATCCGTCGTCCTCCCTCCGCTCGGCGAGAGCGTCACAGAGGGTACGGTCACCCGCTGGCTCAAGCAGGTGGGAGACACCGTTCAGGCGGACGAAGGCCTGCTCGAGATCTCGACCGACAAAGTCGACACCGAGATCCCGTCGCCCGTCACCGGCGTGATCGAGGAGATCCTCGTCGCCGAAGATGAGACCGTCGAGGTCGGAGCGCTTCTCGCGCGCATCGGCGACGGCAGTGCCGCGGCACCGTCGGACGACGCCCCCGCGCAGGCCGCACCGGCCGTAGAGCAGGCTCCCGAGCCCGCCGCGCCGGCGCCCGCCGCCGAAGAGCCCGCCGCACCGGCCGAGCCCGCTCCGGCGGCACCCGCCGAGTCGTCGGCTCCCGCCGCCTCCGGCGACGCCACCGACATCGTCCTCCCCGAACTCGGCGAGAGCGTCACCGAGGGCACCGTCACGCGCTGGCTGAAGCAGATCGGCGACAGCGTCGAGGTCGATGAGGCTCTGCTCGAGATCTCCACCGACAAGGTCGACACCGAGATCCCCTCGCCGGTCGCCGGCGTGCTGCAGGAGATCGTCGCCGCCGAAGACGAGACCGTCGCCGTCGGCGCAGTCCTCGCCCGCGTCGGATCCGGTGCGGCCCCCGCAGCTGCACCGGCAGAGGCTCCGGCCCCCGCCGCCGAGGCTCCTGCCCCGGCCCCGGCCCCGGCCGCGCAGGCTCCCGTCTCCGAGACGCCCGTCGACAAGCCCGCGGAGCGTCCCGCCGCCGAGGCACCTGTCGCGGCTCCCGCCGAAGCCGCTCCTGAGCAGGCGACCGGCGGAGCCGCAGGTGGATCCTCGACCCCGGCGCCCGCTGCCGAGCAGAAGCTGTCGCTGCCGACCGAGAGCGACAACCTCTACGTGACGCCGCTCGTGCGTCGCCTGGCGTCGCAGCAGGGCGTCGACCTCGCGAGCGTCACCGGCACCGGAGTCGGTGGACGCATCCGCAAGGAGGACGTGCTGAAGGCCGCGGAGAGCGCCAGTGCGGCGCCCGCTGCCGCTGCTGCTCCGGCAGCACCCGCACCGCTCGAGGTCTCGCCGCTGCGCGGCACGACCCAGCCGATGTCGCGTCTGCGCAAGGTTCTCGCCAAGCGCGCCGTGGAGTCCATGCAGCAGACCGCTCAGCTGACGACGGTCGTCGAGGTCGATGTGACGGCGCTGGCCGAGTACCGCGACAGCGTCAAGGGATCGTTCCTCGAGAAGACCGGTGACAAGCTCTCGTTCCTGCCGTTCTTCGCGCTGGCAGCCGCGGAGGCGCTGCGCGCCTTCCCGATCGTCAACGCGACGGTCGACGGCGAGCAGATCGTCTACCCCGAATCCGAGAACGTGTCGATCGCGGTCGACACCGAGCGCGGTCTGCTGACCCCGGTCCTTCGTGACGCGGCGTCGAAGAACATCGCCGAGATCGCCCACGAGATCGCCGACCTCGCCGCTCGCACCCGCGACAACAAGCTGAAGCCCGACGAGCTCGCCGGCGGCACGTTCACGCTGACCAACACCGGTTCGCGCGGCGCGCTGTTCGACACCCCCGTCGTGTTCCTGCCCCAGTCGGCGATCCTCGGCACCGGCACGGTCGTCAAGCGCCCCGGCCTCGTCAAGGTCGGCGGAGCCGATGCGATCGCCGTGCGCTCGTACGTCTACCTCGCGCTGTCGTACGACCACCGCATCATCGACGGTGCAGACGCCGCTCGCTTCCTCGGCGCCGTCAAGGCACGCCTCGAGTCGGCGCAGTTCGCCGCTCAGCTCGGAGCCTGACCGCACTACTGCATCACCCTGGCTGGTCCGCGACGTCGTAGGCGTCGCGGACCAGCCATTTCTCTTCGATCCGCACGAGGACGAGCATCCATTCGCGCAGCGCGGACGCAGCCTCCTGCGCATCGTGGACGGGTGATGACACCCTGACGACGGCGAGGTCACCGTACTGGTCGACCGGCGCGAACGTCAGTCGGTCTTCGTCGCCCTCGGCGGTCTCGGCGATCGCCTTCCCGAACGTCGAGGATGCGGTGGCCGAACCCTCGGCCACCGCATCGGCGCATACGGCATCTCCTGCAGCGAGGCACGTCGTGAGCATGGCGAGCACCGCAGGTGCAGCGAGCACCGGATCGTCCGAAGTCGACGGAGCGACCTCGGACTCCGCGGAGTCGTCGGGACGCGCGGTTCCCTCGGGGTCTGCGGGGTCGGTATCGTCAGCGCGGTCGACATCGTCGGCGGGTTCCGCCGGCGTCGTCGGCCCCGAGGGGGCCTCGTGCCCGTGCGCTTCCGCACCTGCCGCCTCCCCGCTCAGCGGACGCTCTGCGGGCTCGTCGTGGCCCTGCGTCGCCCCGGCCGGCCACAGGAGCCCTGCGGCCAGCACGACGGAGGCGGCGACGGCGGCCACCAGCGCCGCGCGCCTGTGCCGCGTCCGCGATCGATTCGGCCGCCCCGGCACCTTCCCGTCGTCGTGAGCGGCCCGGCGCCCTTCAGCCATCACGGCGGGGCGGCGCACTCGGAGCATCCGGAGACCTCGGAGCACCCGGACCCCTCGGGATGCGATCTCCGCCACGCTCGTCGCGCCCGCGACGACGATGCGCCGGACGACGACGGAGGGAGAGGAACGGCTCGTCCCCTCGATCCGCCCATCGCGTCGGGAGACGGGGGCCGGCACGACCCTGCGTCCCGCGTCGAGATCTCGAACGCGCACCGGTTCCTGCAGCGACCGCTGCAGAGGGCGCGGCGCCGCGGTGTCGAGCAGATCGGTCTCCCAGCGCTCGAGCCTGCGCGTGGACATCCGGGCCGCGCCACCGGCAGCCCGCAGCCCCTCGGCGATATGACCGAGCAATCGGCTCAATGCGCGGTCGCCGCAGCCCTGGTGAAGCTGCTCCACGAGGCGGGCTGTGGCCGCGCACACGTCGGCGCCACTGCCGATCACGAAGAGCGGACGCCCGTCGTCGGTGAGCCACCACTCGCCCGCGCAGTCGCCGTCGTCGGAGGAGATGAGCTCAGCGACCCCGCGCAGGAGGCTCGCCACCAGCGTCGTCATCTCCCCCGCCGCGAGGGGCATCTCTGCCAGCGTCCGACACCCGAGCAGCGCGCCGACACGCTCCGTGCACCAGGGCAGGAGCACATCGTGCCCGCCCGGCCGGCGCGCGAGATCGACGGGCGCGGCGACGTGCTCATCCCCCGCATGCGCCCAGCCCGCCCAGCCGCCGAGCTCCGCCGCGTCGACCAGCACGGCCGCCGACCCTCCCTGAACAACGAGCGGACCCGCGAACGGGCCCTCGTCGGCATCGAGCCGGCGGATCACGCGGTGCACACCGGGCACGAGGGGCGCATCGCGCATTCGGGACTCTCTGACTGCCATGACCCCACCCCATCGCACCCGCGGCCGCAGAAGGACCCCACAGTGCCAGTGGGGATCGAATCCCCCGTATTCGCCATCGGTGCAGGAGCCGTGTCGACCTGCGAATCCGCCCGACGCGAACGACGACGTGCGCGCACCGCGCAGTCGGTATCCTTGTTGCATGGCAAACCGCACGTCCGCGCCCGAGAAGCGTCCGGGGTTCTTCTCCCAGATCAGATCCCTCTTCAAGTTCACGAGGGAGATCTACCCCTGGCTCCCCTGGGCCCAGATCGCGATGCTCGTGCTCGGCGTCCTCGTCGGACTCATCGTCGGGTACCTGATCCCGCCGTTCCAGGTGTGGACCCTGATCCTCTGGGGCATCTCGGGTCTGATGCTCGGCATCCTCGGCGCGATGTTCCTCATGACGCGCCTGTCGACGTCGGCCATGTACCAGAAGATCGACGGCATGCCCGGTGCCACCGGACATGTGCTCAGCACCAGCCTCGGCCGCAACTGGCAGGGCTCGGAGACTCCCGTCGGCATCAACCCCAAGACGCAGGATGCGGTCTACCGCGCCGTCGGCCGCGGCGGCGTCGTCGTGGTCGGAGAGGGCTCGCGCGGACGTCTGAGCCGCCTGGTCAACGATGAGCGCAGCAAGGCCGCTCGGGTCGCCCACGGCGTGCCCGTGACGGTGATCTACATCGGCCACGGCGACGACGACGTCGCGATCGCCGACCTCGCCAAGACGGTCAAGAAGCTTCCGAAGGTGATCGACAAGGCCACGATGGGTGCTGTGATCCGCCGCATCGAGTCCGTGTCGCAGTCGATCTCCTCGCTGCCGATCCCCAAGGGCATCGACCCCACCAAGGTCAGGGCGCAGCGCCCGCGCTGATCCCGCACCACCGCAGAAGAACGAAGCGCGGCCGCCCTCATCCGAGGAACGGCCGCGCTTCGTCGTTCACTCCGACAGCGGCTGTCGTGGAAGCCGGCGCACCTTGGCGCGACGACGACGACGCTCGGGAACCATCGATCGCATCTCGTCGAGCTTGCCGAAGCAGAACAGTCGATCCTCGGCCTCGAGAACCACGTGCTTACGGGGGTTCGGGATGACCGAGACGCCCCGGTGCAGGGTGAGAACCGTGATGTCGCGCTCCCAGAGACCGGCCTCGCCGAGGGTCTTGCCCACCAGGTCCACGGCCCCGTGCACCATGAGCTCGGCGACTCCGTAGCCCGTCGAGACGGTCAGCCGCTGACGGACATCGATCTCGGGGAACGCAACCTGGCCGGCGATGTAGTCGATGATCGCACCGGCGACGTCGAGCTTGGTGGCCGTCTCGATGCCCTGCAGCCCGGGAGACGAATTGACCTCCATCACCAGCGGCCCGTCCTCCCCCTCGAGCATGTCGACGCCAGCCACGCGGAGTCCCATGATCTGCGCCGATCGCACCGCCGCGCGCTCGTAGACGGGGTCGAGTTCGACCGCCTCGACGGATCCGCCGCGGTGCACATTCGAGCGGAACTCGTCACCCGCCGCCGAGCGTCGCATCGCCGCCACGACGCGGTCGCCCACGACGAGGGCGCGGATGTCACGGCCGCGGCTCTCGGAGATGAACTTCTGGATGAGCACGTTCTGCTTCGTGGAGTGCAGTGTCTCGATGATGGCCTCGGCCACCTTCACCTGCGGGGCGAGGATCACGCCGATTCCCTGGGTGCCCTCGAGCAGCTTGATCACCACGGGAGCACCGCCGACCCGCTCGATCGCGGGGCGCACGTCGGCGCGGTTGCGCACGAAGGCGGTGGGCGGCATCGCGATGTTGTGCCGGGACAGGATCTGGTTCGCCCGGAGCTTGTCACGGGCGCTGGAGATGCCGTTGGCCGTGTTGGGCGTGTAGACGTCCATCTGCTCGAACTGGCGCACCACGGCCGTGCCGAAGTACGTGATCGAGTTGCCGATGCGCGGGAGGATCGCGTCGTAATCGCTGAGCTGGCGGCCACGGTAATGCAGGTCGGGCTCGTCGGCGGTGAGGTCGATCGCGAAGCGCAGCGTGTTGAGCACCTTGACGGTGTGACCACGCTGAAGAGCCGCGGCTCGCAGTCGTTGGGTGGAGTACGCCTGCGGCGCACGGGAGAGCACTGCGATCTTCACGGGGAATTCCTGCCAGGATGGTCGGGTGAACAAGTCGTCCCACCATTCAAACACCCTTATCGGGTGGCGAGAATGGGTGAGCCTGCCTGATCTCGGCGTCGATTGGCTCAAAGCCAAGATCGACACGGGTGCGCGGACCTCGTCCTTGCATGCGTTCGAGATCCATGAGTTCGAGCGCGACGGCGTGTCGTGGGTGCGATTCCGCGTCAAGCCCTGGCAGGACAGCCAGGAGGATGCGGTCGTCGTCGAGTCCCCGGTGCACGACCGACGCGCGGTGCGCAGCTCCTCCGGCCACGCCCAGGAGCGTCTGGTCGTCGAGATGCTCATCCGCCTGCACGACCGCGAAGTGCTCGCCGAGGTGACGCTGAGCAACCGTGACGAGATGGGATTCCGGATGCTCATCGGGCGCGAGGCTCTCCGTCGGGGTTACCTCGTCGATCCCGCGCGCTCCTTCGTCGGTGGACGGGCGCCGCGCGAGGCCCGACGCCGCAACCGCGGCAAGGAGTGACGCGCCGGCTCAGGCGCGGATGAGCACGAGCCCCGTCGCCTTGTCGTGGAGTCCGCGCTGGTCGGCGTCGAACACGACCGCGGGAATCACGATGACGAGCAGCAGCGTGCGCACGATCGGACGCCACAGCCCCACCCAGCCGCCGTCGAGGCACACGAGACGCATCCCGAGGATGCGGTGTCCCGGGCTTCCGCCTGCGGTCGGGATGAACAGGATCTGCAGGACCGCGAAGACCGCCATCGGAGCGAACATGGTCAGCCCCGCCTCGCTCGGCAGCGCGAACTGGTCATAGCCCAGGAACCCCGTGGCGATGATCGTCGCGGCGAGATAGTCGATGAGGAGCGCGCCGATCCGCCGGCCCGGTCTGGCGATGCTGCCCGTACCCGTCCGGGGCATTCCGAGGCGTTCTCCGGGATACGTGTTCACAGCGTCCGTCACGTCACAAGCCTACCGGCGCGTAACACGCTCGAAACAAAGCGGATACCGTGGAGTAACGCCCCGCACGTACTGTGCACAATGGCCGTGAAGCCATCGATCCGCAATCCAGGAGTCGTACATGTTCAAAGATTCGTCCGAGGTGCTGAGCTACATCAAGGAGAACGACGTCAAGTTCCTTGACATCCGATTCACTGATCTTCCTGGTGTCCAGCAGCACTTCAACATCCCCGCTGCGACCGTGGACGAGGACTTCTTCGTCGACGGCCAGCTGTTCGACGGCTCGTCGATCCGCGGCTTCGCGAGCATCCACGAGTCCGACATGCAGCTCATCCCCGACGTGACGACGGCCTACATGGACCCGTTCCGCGAGGCGAGCACGCTCGTGATGATCTTCGACATCTACAACCCGCGCACCGGGGAGATCTACTCGAAGGACCCGCGTCAGGTCGCCAAGAAGGCCGAGAAGTACCTCGCGTCGACCGGCATCGCCGACACCGCGTTCTTCGCTCCCGAGGCAGAGTTCTACATCTTCGACGACGTGCGCTACTCGGTCACCGCCGGCGAGAGCTTCTACAAGGTCGACTCCGAGGAGGCCGCGTGGAACACCGGTCGCGAGGAGGAGGGCGGAAACCTCGCCAACAAGACCCCGTACAAGGGCGGCTACTTCCCCGTCAGCCCGGTCGACAAGACCGCTGACCTGCGCGACGACATCACCCTGAAGCTGATCGAGGCCGGGTTCATCCTCGAGCGCTCGCACCACGAGGTGGGCACCGCCGGCCAGCAGGAGATCAACTACCGCTTCGACACCATGGTGCACTCGGCGGACGACATCCTGAAGTTCAAGTACATCGTCAAGAACACCGCCGAGGAGTGGGGCAAGGTCGCCACCTTCATGCCGAAGCCGCTGTACGGCGACAACGGCTCGGGCATGCACACGCACCAGTCGCTGTGGAACGACGGCAAGCCGCTGTTCTACGACGAGGCCGGCTACGGCCAGCTCAGCGACATCGCGCGCTGGTACATCGGCGGCATCCTGGCACACGCGCCCGCACTGCTGGCCTTCACCAACCCGACGCTGAACAGCTACCACCGCCTGGTCAAGGGCTTCGAGGCTCCGGTCAACCTGGTCTACTCGGCCGGAAACCGCTCGGCCGCGATCCGCATCCCGATCACCGGTTCGAACCCGAAGGCCAAGCGCATCGAGTTCCGTGCACCGGATGCCTCGGGCAACCCGTACCTCGCGTTCGCCGCGCAGCTCATGGCCGGCCTCGACGGCATCAAGAACCGCATCGAGCCGCACGAGCCCGTCGACAAGGACCTCTACGAGCTTCCTCCCGAGGAGGCGAAGAACATCCCTCAGGTTCCGAACTCGCTGCTCGACTCGCTCGACGCGCTGAAGGAGGACCACCAGTTCCTCCTCGAGGGCGGCGTGTTCACCGAGGAGCTCATCGAGACCTGGATCTCGTACAAGTACGAGAACGAGATCCTGCCGATGGCTCAGCGCCCGCACCCGTTCGAGTACGAGCTGTACTTCGGCGTCTGACACCCGGTAGCGCGTTCTCGATTCACAGACATCGAGGAGCGCGCTCCGAGGCCACCGAGCCCCGGCTTCGACGACATCTCCGTAGAGATGCACGTCGAAGCCGGGGCTCTGTGCTGTGCGTGAGCCGACACGGCCGAGCCGTGGTGCGGTGGATCCGTCTCAGCGCGTGCTGACGCCGTGAGACGGTGGGGACTCGGGAAAGTAGTGCCGTTCGCGGGGCTCGCCCTGGATATGCGCTCGGGCATCGGCCTGGATCTCACGATCGCGCCCGGTCAGTCTCTGTGTCTGCTGACGCCGGTATTCACCCCAGGACGGGACCATGAACGACTCGAGCAGCACATCCTGTTCCTCCCCGCTGCGCAGAAGGGTCCACCGATACCCGCCCGTGCGGCGCCGGGAGGCCTCGACCAGCCGCATGGCCTCGCGGAACGGCTCGACGCGGCCGGGATCCACGGTGTAGGTGATCTGCACCAGCACAGGACCGTCGGTCGGCTGCGGGTCGAGAACGAGGGTGGGCGTGGGCCACGACATCGACACCGTGCGGTCCACGGTGCTGGTGCCAGGCAGAAGAGGAAGCCACGCGACACTCACTGCCACGATGACGAGCAGCGCCGCGGCCGCCGCCAGGGATATCGCCGTGCTGAGCGCGCCGGCCAGAGCGCCCCACCCGAAGGATCCCACTGCCATCGCCCCCATGAACACGAGGATGTAGATCGATGCCCCGCGCGATCGCACCCACTGGGGAAGGGTCAGCTGCAGTGCGGCATTGAGCACCGTGAGCGTCCCGATCCAGGCGACGCCGGCGAGGACGAGCAGCGGCAGCATCGGCACGAAGGGCAGGAACGCCGCAGCGAGGGTGCCGACCGCGAACAGCAGCGCGCTCACCCCGATCACCACGTTGTCCGAGAATCGCTTTCTGGCGACGGGCAGGACGAAGATGCCCAGCACGGCACCGGCGCCGACCGCGCCGAGAAGGAACCCGTATCCGCTCGAGGTGAGGCCCAGCCGTGTGGCGGTGACGGGAAGCAGGGCCCACAGCGCGCTGGCGGGAAGAGCGAACAGGGCTGACCTCAGCAGGATGCGACGCACCAGATGGGCGGATGCGACGTAGCGGACGCCCGCTCGGAGCGCGGCGCCGAAAGGTTCGCGGTCGTCGAGGCCGAGCTGCGGTGGACGCCTCCACCACCACAGCGCAACGACTGCGGCGACGAAGCTGAGCGCGTTGATGCCGAACACCACCGGGGCGCCGAACAGAGACAGGACCACTCCGGCCAGAGCGGGCCCGACTGCGCGGGCGCCGTTCACCGTGACTCCTCCGAGCGCCGAGGACGCACCGATGAGCGGACGGGGAACGAGTTCAGGCTGGATCGCCTGCCACGCCGGTGACGTCAGTGTCGAGGTGATCCCGAGCAGAAAGGTGAAGCCGAGAATCGTCCACGGTGTGAGAGCACCGAAGAACGCGATGACCGTGAGTGCGGCGGCGATCAGCGCGCTCGCCGCCGATCCCCAGATCAGCAGCTTTCGGCGGTCGAGCGAATCGGCCAGCACCCCCGCCGGCAGCGAGAACAGCACGGCCGGGGCGAGGCTCGCTGTCTGCACGAGGGCGATGAGAGTCGCTCCGGCGGCCGCATCGACGAGGAACCACTGCGCGCCGACGGTCTGCATCCAGGTGCCGATGTTGCTCCCCAGCTGTGCGAACCACAGCACCCGGAACGCGGGAATGGCCAGGGGCGCCCACGCGGAGACGGGGCGGGATTCGGTCGCATCGGCTGCGGCGGTCATCGGTGCTCGTCCACCCTGTCTGACGGTTCCTCTCGAACGGCGAAGAGATTGCCGAACGGATCCAGAAGCTGACACAGCCGCTCGCCGGTGAAGACCGTCTTCGGTCCTCGATGAGCCCGCGCCCCATGGGCGGTCCAGTCCGCGACGATCGCGTCGACGTCGGGTACGGTCCAGTACGGCACCGTCCCGGACGGCCCCGGCGAGTTCACCTCGTCCGCGGCGTGCAGCGTCAGACGCGAACCACCCAGCTCGAATGCGACCAGCGCTCCCCCTCGAATCGTGGGCCGGCGGTGCAGTCGCGCCGCGTACCACTCGACCGCGGCATCGAGATCGGCGACGAAGTAGAAGACGTTCCCGATCGCGCTGAACGAGTCGGTCTGCGGATGCGCGTGACCGACGGGAACGGGCTCTGTCGACATAGGATCCCCTCGATCTCGCGCCGTCTGATGGGCGCCCTGATCGCACGCTAGAAGGTGCGGAGGAGACGGCTGCTCGACATATGTCGAGGGTTCAGTGCACCCCCGTGCGACCGCGCCGTCGACGCGGAGCATGGACCCTGCCACGGTGATGGATCGCTCACCGGTCGACATCGAGGTGCACACCTGGCATGGTGGTCGGATGAGTGACAGGGACCGCCGCATCGGGATCAGCTACGGCCTGATCGTCTTCGCCGCTCTCTTCGCGCTGACGTGCATCATCCTGATCGTCGCGGGCGTCGTGGGACCGACCGTCTGGTTCACGGTCGTGGCGATGGCGCTGCTCGCTCTCTCCCAGTGGCTCAACATCCGCGCGCGGCGCAGGAGTCGCTGACCCCGCTCTCTGCCCACCGGCGTGTCACGCGGCCGTGTCGCGCTTGCTTTCACCCCGGGCGACTGGTCAACTGAGTGGTCTGTTCGATCATGATGGGGGCCGCCATGCGCCGTAAGCACGACAAATCGGAGCCGAAGAGAGTCTTCACCTCCGAGACTCCCCCGGCGCAGCCGAAGACCGCCGCCGCCGCGATCGCCCGCATCAACCCGTTCATGTACGGACTGCTCGGTGCGTTGGGGGTGCTCGTCGCCCTGATGCTCGGCGGGATCGTCAATCAGCTGGCCACCGTGCTCGTCTACATCGGCGTCGCCATCTTCCTGGCCCTCGGGCTCGACCCCATCGTCGCGTTCATCGAGAGGAAGCTGCCTCGCCCCGCCGCGGTCGCCATCGTCGTCTCGGTGGTGGTGCTCGCGTTCGCCGGGATCATCCTGGCGATCGTGCCCATCGTCGTCGACCAGATCACCAACCTGATCGACAACGGCCCCCAGATGGTCAAGGACATCCAGTCGGCCGCCTGGTTCACCGACCTCAACAGCCGGTTCGGATCTACCTTCGAGGACGCGGCCAACGGCATCCTCTCGTTCCTGCAGGATCCGGGCAACCTCGCCGACATCGGCGGCGGAGTCTTCGCCGTCGGCGCGGGCATCGCTGGCGGATTCACCGGGGTCACCATCGTGCTGATCCTGACGCTGTACTTCATGGCGTCATTGCGCAGCATCAAACGCGTCGCCACGCGCTTCGTCCCCGCCTACCAGCGGGACACCTTTCACGGGCTGCTCGAGGACGTCTCCGGTGCCGTCGGCCGCTACGTGATGGGTCAGGCCAGCCTCGCGCTGATCAACGGCGTGCTGAGCCTGATCATGCTGAGCATCATCGGGGCCCCGGTCCCTGCGCTGCTCGCTCTCGTCGCCTTCATCGGATCGATGATCCCGCTCGTGGGTACGCTGAGCGCCTCGATCATCATCTCTCTCGTCTGCCTCATCGAGAGCCCGGTGACCGCGTTGATCGCGATCGGCTACTACCTGGTCTACATGCAGGTCGAGGCGTACATCCTGTCGCCGCGCATCATGAACAAGGCCGTCGCCGTTCCCGGAGCCCTCGTGGTGATCGCCGCGGTCGCAGGAGGAGCACTCGGCGGCATCCTCGGCGCTCTCGTCGCGATCCCCGTGGCCGCGAGCGTCATCATCATCGTGCAGAAGGTCGTCTTCCCCACGCAGGACCAGAAGGTCGTGCCGCCGGGGACGCTCAGCGAACGGTGAGCGCGCCGGGGTCGACCCGCACGGAGAACGACGAGACCTCGCCGACCTCTTCGCCGTCGATCTCGAACGCCTGAGGCGACGAGAGGGTCACCGCGATCCGCTGCGCCGCGACATGGGTGGTCGAGTCGGTGCTGACGGCCTGGTCGACCGCGCCGAACAGGCGGCGCACGCCGTTCTCCCACACCAGGGAGCGCACGGTGTCGAGCCACTGCAGCGGGCCGTCGGCGCTCACCAGCAGCATGTCGAGCTGGCCGTCGTCGATCAGGGCGTCGGGCAGCAGGCGGATGCCGCCCTGGACCATGCCGCAGTTGCCGATGAGCATGGTGTGACCGCGCAGCCCCTCCGGCTCGGCGTCGTCGAGCGTCAGCTCGATGTCGATCATCTCGGTGCCGGCGACCGCGCGACCCATCGCCTCGACGTAGGCCAACCAGCCGGCGCGACTCTTGAGGTCGTCATCCGTCTCGACGAGCATCTGCGCGTCGATGCCGAACCCGACCATCACGACGAACGCATGCTCGGCACCGCGGTGCTCCACCCATCCCATGTCGATCTTGCGGGATTCGCCCTCGAGCACGCGACGCAGCGCGGCGGGGATGTCATTGAGAGGCACGTCGAGATTCCGTGCGAGCAGGTTTCCGGTGCCGCGGGGCACGATGCCCAGGGCGACGCCGGTGCCCGCGAGGCCCTCGGCGACCGCGCGCACCGTGCCGTCGCCACCGGCGGCGATCACCACGTCGCAGCCTTCGCTCGCGGCCTCTGCCGCCATGCCACGGCCCGGGTCTTCGGGAGTCGTCTCCCACCACTGCACAGGGATGCCTTCGGCGTCGTTCTCGAACACCTCGGCCACCGCTGCCCGCAGCTTGTCGCCGCCGGGCTTCGAAGGGTTCCACACCACACCGAGCTTCGAGATCGTCATGAGATCAGGCTAGCCGTAGAACAGCTGCTCGAACGCCCGTCTGGCACGTCGCGTCACGCCGAGATAGTCGTCGTCGAGCACGCTCGCCGAGCGGTCGGGATAGCCCAGCAGTCGTCCGATCGCATCGAGCTCCCTGGGCCCGGTCGGCAGCACGTCGCTGGTCTTGCCCGTGAAGAGCGTGATGGCAGAGCGCAGGCGGCTCGACAGCAGCCACGCCTCCCGCAGCAGATCGGCCGACTCCGCAGGTACGAGCCCGGCGGTCACGGCGGCGTCCAGCGCTGCGAGCGTCGACGTCGTGCGCAGCTCGGGCACGTCGTGTGCATGCTGCAGCTGCAGCAGCTGCACGAGCCACTCGACATCGCTCAGGGTGCCGGGGCCGAGCTTCAGATGCCGCCGGGGATCCACCCCCTGCGGCAGCCGTTCCCCCTCCACCCTGGCCTTGATGCGCTTGATCTCCCGGGTGCCCTGCAGGTCGATCTGCGCCGGGTAGCGGATGCTGTCCGCGAGGGCCGTGAACTTCTCGATCAGCGTCACGCTGCCCGCCACGCCGCGGGCCCGCAGCAGCGCCTGCGCCTCCCAGGAGAGCGACCACCGGCGGTAGTACTCGGCGTACGCGTCGATCGAGCGCACCACCGGACCGTTGCGTCCCTCCGGGCGCAGATCGGCGTCGAGATCGAGCGGCACCCGGTGATCCGTCAGATGCTCGCGCAGGCCCGAGACGATCCTGGTCGCCAGCGCCTGGGCCCGCTGCGGGTCGATCCCGTTGGCGTCGTACACGTAGAGGATGTCGGCGTCCGAGCCGAATCCGAGTTCCGCGCCGCCGAATCTCCCCATGCCGATGACGGCGAAGTCGAGCGCGTCGTCCTCGGCGGTCACGAACTCCCGGCGCACCGCACGCAGAGCTGCCTGGATCGTGGCATCCGTGATCTCGGTGAGCGAGGTGGCGATCTGCTCGATCGAGAGCACGTCGAGCACCCCGCCCATCGCGGTGCGCAGGAGCTCCCGACGCCGCAGCGCCCGGACCGCCTGCAGGGCATCGCCGATGTCACGATGGCGCGTCTGGATGGCGCGCGCCTCCTCATCGATCGCCGCTCCGCTGCGCGGTCGCAGCAGGTCGCTGCTGTCGAGCCAGGCCACCGATTCGGGGATCCACTCCATCAGCTCGCCCACATACCGCGACGACGACAGGAGTCGCGTGAGGCTCTCGGCCGCGCCGGACGAGTCGCGCAGCATTCGCAGGAACCAGGGAGTGTCGCCCAGTCGCTCGCTGATCCGGCGGAACGCGATCAGGGCGTAGTCGGGGTCGCTGCCGTCGGCGAACCAGCGCACCATCACGGGCATCAGGTGACGTTGGATGGTCGCCTTGCGGCTGAGACCGGTGGTGAGGGCCCCGATGTGTCGGAGCGCGCCCGCAGGATCACGGAAGCCGATCGCCATCAGGCGGTCGTGCGCCTGCGCGGTCGACAGCGTGCGCTGCTCTTCGGGCAGCGAGGCGACCGCACTGAGCAGCGGCCGGTAGAACAGGCGGGTATGGATGTCGCGGACCTCGCGGCGAACGCCCTCCCATCGCGCCCAGATGGCCTCGCCAGACTCGCCCAGCCCGGTGCTGCGCGCGAGGACGCGCAGCCCTGCGGGGGTACGCGGCATCAGGTGGGTGCGGCTCAGTTCCCGCAGCTGGAGGCGGTGCTCCATCAGTCGGAGGATGCAGTAGTCGTCGGCGAACGACGCCGCCTCGGCGCGTCCGATGTAGCCGCCCTCGACCAGTGCATCGAGGGACTCCAGCGTGCCCCTCGTGCGCAGCCGCGTGTCGGTGAGGCCATGCACCAGCTGCAGCAGCTGCACCGTGAACTCGATGTCGCGAAGACCCCCGGCCCCCAGCTTCAGCTGGTAGGGAGCGTCTTCGGGGTCGATGTGCTCCATCACGCGCTCGCGCATGCGCTGCACGCTGTCGACGAAGTTCTCCCTCGCCGCGCTGGAGAAGATCTTCGGCTGCACTCCGGCGACGTACGCCTCGCCGAGCTCGGGATCGCCTGCCAGCGGACGCGCCTTCAGCAGCGCCTGGAACTCCCAGCTCTTCGCCCACCGGTCGTAGTACGCCAGGTGAGAGGCGAGCGACCGCACGAGCGCGCCCTGCTTGCCCTCCGGCCGCAGCGCCGCATCGACCTCCCAGAGCGGCGGTTCGACCTCGATGCCGCTGAGACCGCGCATGGTCTCGCGGGCGAGCCGCGTCGCGATGTCGATCGCCTTGGCCTCCGACACCACCTCTTCGTCGGCGGTGCCGCCGACGAAGATCACGTCGACATCGCTGACGTAGTTCAGTTCCCTGGCGCCTGCTTTGCCCATGCCGATGATCGCGAGCTGCGTGGCGGCCACCTGCTCGTGGGTCAGCGAGTCGGCGAGACGGCGCCGGGCGATCGCCAACGACGCCTCGAGTGCCGCGCCCGCGATGTCGGCGAGGGCGGCGCTGACATCACCCACGATGCGCACCGGGTTGTGCACGGTGAGATCGATCGCCGCGATCGCCGCGAGATTGCGGCGGTAGGCCACGCGCAGGATGACCACCGCGTCGTCATCGCCGGACGCGGCGAAGCCGTCGACCGCGCCGACGGCGTCCAGCATCCGCTCACGCAGCTGCTGAGCCGTCGGAAGCTCGGCGGCCGCCTCGCCGAGCACCGCGATCTCGCCGGGGTGCCGCAGGAAGAAATCGGCGAATCCCTGTGAGGCGCCGAAGACGCGCCAGAGACGTCGCCGTGCCCGCGGGTCGGCGAACAGACCGGCGATGGCCGACGGATCGCGGCGGGCGACGCGCAGCATCCCCTCCACCGCCGAGTCGGGATCGGCCCCGTCGGCCTCGCCGAGCAGCGTCGATCTCTCGAGACCGAGCAGCCCGGCGAGCTCCGCGAGATTGGCCGCGGCCTCACTGAGCTCGGCGAACCCGAGCCGTGCCAGCGCGGACAGGGAGACGGAGTCGTCCGAACGGGCCATGCGCGACGCTCAGAGCAGCTCGAGGTTGTTCTTCAGCTCCAGCGGGGTGACCTGGCCGCGGTAGGCCTCCCACTCCTTGCGCTTGTTGAGGAGCACGTAGTTGAACACGGACTCGCCCAGTGTCTCGGCGACCAGCTCGGAGCTCTCCATGTACTCGAGCGCGTGGTCGAGACTCGCCGGCAGCGCGGCGTATCCCAGAGCGCGACGCTCGGCGTCGCTGAGTGACCACACGTTGTCCTCGGCCTCTGGTGGGAGCTCGTACTCCTCCTCGATGCCCTTGAGGCCCGCCGCGAGCATGAGCGCGTACGCGAGATAGGGGTTCGCCGCGGAGTCGAGGGCGCGGTACTCGACGCGGGACGATCCGCCCTTGTTGGGCTTGTACATCGGCACGCGCACGAGAGCCGAGCGGTTGTTGTGGCCCCACGTGACGAAGCTGGGCGCTTCGTCACCGCCCCACAGACGCTTGTACGAGTTGACGAACTGGTTGGTCACGGCCGCCATCTCGTTGGCGTGACGCAGGAGTCCGGCGATGAAGTGCCGGCCGGTCTTCGACAGCTGGTACTTGGCGCCCTCCTCGTAGAAGGCGTTGCGCTCGCCCTCGAACAGCGACATATGCGTGTGCATGCCGCTTCCGGGGTGTCCGCTCAACGGCTTGGGCATGAACGTGGCGTACACGCCCTGCTCGATCGCGACCTCTTTGATGACCGTACGGAACGTCATCACGTTGTCGGCCATCGTCAGAGCATCCGCGTACCGCAGGTCGATCTCGTTCTGCCCTGGCCCACCCTCGTGGTGGCTGAACTCGACCGAGATGCCGAGGTCTTCGAGCATGCGCACCGACCGCCGGCGGAAGTCGTGTGCGGTGCCGCCGGGCACGTTGTCGAAGTAGCCGGCGGAGTCGACGGGCACGGGACCCTCGGGGCCGAACGACGACGACTTGAGCAGGTAGAACTCGATCTCGGGGTGCGTGTAGAAGGTGAATCCGGCGTCTGCCGCCTTCGCGAGCGTGCGCTTGAGCACGTGTCTCGGGTCGGAGACGGCGGGGCGTCCGTCGGGCGTCGTGATGTCGCAGAACATGCGCGCCGTCGGGTCGATCTCGCCGCGCCACGGCAGCGTCTGGAAGGTGGTCGGGTCGGGCTGGGCGAGCAGGTCGGACTCGTAGCTGCGGGTCAGTCCCTCGATGGCCGAGCCGTCGAACCCGATCCCCTCGGCGAATGCGCCCTCGACCTCGGCCGGAGCGATCGCGACCGACTTCAGCGTTCCGATGACGTCGGTGAACCACAGTCGCACGAACTTGACGCCGCGCTCTTCGATCGTCCGGAGGACGAAATCCCTCTGCTTGTCCATCGTCACTCGGCGCCCGTGCCGGTACCGGAGTCCCAGCCGTTCTCGGCGGCCTCCTCGTCGGCCCAGGCGCGCGAGCGCTCCTGCAGCTTCTCCGGCGCGTGCGCCGCCTCAGCCTCGGTGTCGAAGGGACCGACACGGTCGGCGGACGGCGAGATCATGCCGAACTCGACCTGACGGGTCTCCAGGTTGTACCAGTACTTCTCATCGCCGTTCGACATGGCCGTTCCCCTTCATACGTGTGTCATCGATCCTACTGGCGCTGGCGGCGGTCGCTAAGCTATCGACCATGGCAAAAGCGATCGGCGTCGACATCGGCGGCACGGGAATCAAGGCGGGTCTGGTCGACCTCGAGCACGGCACCATGGCATCGGACCGGGTGAGGGTCCCCACCCCGGCGGGCGCATCTCCGCAGGATGTGCTCCAGGCGGTGCAGACCGTGCTGAAGACCCTCGACGTGAAGGACGCGTCGCTTCCGCTGGGCGTGGCGTTCCCCGCGATCGTCAAGCGCGGCAAGACCCTCTCCGCCGCCAACGTGTCGAAGGAATGGATCGACTTCGACGCCGAGAAGTTCTTCCGCGACGGACTCGGCCGCAACATCGTCTTCGTGAACGATGCGGATGCCGCGGGCGTCGCCGAGGCCCGGCACGGCGCTGCCCGTGACGTGCGCGGCTTCACCCTGCTCACCACGCTCGGCACCGGCATCGGCTCCGCGTTCCTGAACGACGGCGTGCTGCTTCCCAACACCGAGCTCGGGCACCTGAACTTCCGCGAGTACGAGTCGGTCGAGACCTTCGCCGCCACGTCTGCTCGCGAGCGCGAGGGCCTCAGCTGGTCGGAGTGGGCCGAGCGCCTGCAGGCCTTCTACTCGCACATCGAGTTCCTCTTCAGCCCCGACCTGTTCGTGGTCGGCGGCGGCGTCTCGAAGAACGCCGGCGACTTCCTGCCGCTGCTCGATCTCAAGACCCCGATCGTCCCGGCGATCCACCGGAACAATTCCGGCATCATCGGCGCAGCGTCGCTCGCCGGCGACTGATCCGCCACTCGGGGAACGGCCGGGTCGGGCTCCTCACGATCAGATCGCGAGGCCCTGAGAACCTCGGACTTCCCTTTAGTTAGGTAACCTAGTAACGTTCCCAGTAAGCAACCCGATCCCCCATTCGGGTGCGGGAACGATCCTTCCGACATCGCACAGCGCACGGTTCCCCAGACCGTCGTCGGACACATCGTTTACAGAGATCCGGCCCGGACCCCCCAGTGTCCGGGCCGGATCGCATTCCGAGGGAAGGCGTCTCGGACCTTCGGACTGTCGTCTCGCATCTTCGGACGCGCAGAGGACCCGTCACTCCGCTGTCGAATCGGGCCGGATGATGCGAATGGGTCGACCTGTACGCCGGGTTCTGTTCCGGGGTTCTTCGCCCCTTCGACGGCCATCTCTCTCGGCGACACGTTGCCGTGGCACTCTAGCGGTCTACCCGAGGACTCGGCGAGCCGCGTCAACATCCTCTGTCTGACCTTGCTCCGGACGAGGTTTACCTGGCGGGCCATGTCACCATGGCCCCCGGTGGTCTCTTACACCACCCTTTCACCCTTACCCCTTGCGGGGCGGTCTGCTCTCTGTGGCACTTTCTCGCGGATTGCTCCGGGTGGGCGTTACCCACCGTCCTGCCCTGAGGAGCCCGGACGTTCCTCGGTGCGGTTGCCCGCCACGCGGCCGTCCAGTCGACCCATTCGCAGATCCAGTCTACGACCAGGCCGCGCTACTTCTCCGCCGACTCCGCGATGCGCAGGTCGAGCGGCACCTCGATCGGGAACCCGCCGAACATCCGCCGGGTGGCGACGTCGGCGGCCTGGCGCACCGCCTCGGCTGCGGCCTCCGCCTGCTCCGCAGGAACATGGAGGATCACTTCGTCGTGCAGGAAGAACGCGAGGTGCGCGCGGGAGGAGAACATGCCGGATGCCGGCGCATGCCGCGCCGCCTCCGGGAGGTTCTGCAGTCGGTGTCTGATCTCGGCCAGCCAGATGAGAGACCACTCGGCGGCCGTGCCCTGCACGACGAAGTTGCGCGTGAACCTGCCCCAGTCCCTCGCACGGCGACGCGCCAGAGCGACATCGGCCGGGTCGGCATCGGCATCCGTCGCTCGCGCCTGCATGCCCTCCCACTCGGTCGAGGGGCGCGGAGACGACCGTCCGAGCCAGGTCGAGACGACTCCCCCGTCCTCGCCTATCCGCGCCGCCTTGTCGACGTGCGCCATCGCCCGCGGGTACACCTTGCGCAGTCTCGGCACGAGCCGCCCGCTGTCCCCCGTCGTGGCGCCGTACATCGCACCGAGCACGGCGTACTTCGCCTCTTCCCGCGTCGCCACCGCCCCCGAGTCGACGACGCCGGCATAGAGGTCTTTCCCCTGTGCAGCTCGGGCCATCGCCCGATCGCCGGCCATCGCGGCCAGCATCCGCGGCTCGAGCTGCGCGACATCGGCGACGACCAGCGTCCATCCCTCATCCGCCCGCACCGCCGCACGCAGGTTCCTGGGCAGCTGGAGCGCTCCCCCGCCGGCCGATGCCCAGCGGCCCGTGACGACGCCGCCGGTGATGTAAATCGGACGGAACCGCCCCTCGTGCACCCACTCGGCGAGCCATGCCCATCCGTTGGCGCTCAGCAGACGTGAGAGCTTCTTGTAGGCGAGCAACGGCTCGACGACGGCGTGGTCGTGCTGCGCGAGTTCCCACCGCCCGGTGGACTCGACCTGCACTCCCACCCGGTGCAGCGCCCTGAGCAGCTTCGGCTGGCTCTCGAGGTTCAGAGTCTCATCGCCGAGGATCGAGCGGATGCGCTCCCCCTGCGCGACCATGCGACTCGGGAGTCCGCCACCGGCCGGGCGTGCGCCGAGGATCTCGGTGAGGATCTCGTCGTGCGCGGCCTCGTTCCACGGCAGTCCGGCGACACGCATCTCCTCGGCGATCAGTCCGCCCGCCGATTCCGCGGAGGCCAGCAGCGTCAGCCGACCGTCCGCCCCCGCGCGCAGGACGCGACGCTGCTCCCGGTACTGGTCCAGCAGATCCGTCACGGGGTCGTCGACATCGCCGCCGTCGGCGAGGTCGAACAGGGCCGGAGCCTCATCGACGGGGTCTCGGCGCACCCAGGCCGGAGACGGCGCCAGAGGCCGGGCCACCGTGTCCGTGTCGCGGAGGATCGCATGGCACAGCAGCAGGTCGTGCGAACGGCCGATCTGCACGCCGGCCGCCAGGAGGATCGGGTAGATCTCGCGCGCGCTGCGGATGATCCATCGCGGTCGGGCATCGCGCTCTTGCCGTGCGACCCAGTCGGGCAGCTCCGCACCGGTCAAGACGGTGCGGCCTGTCTCGGCGTCGTCGGCGTCGAGTTCCACCGCGGCGTAGCGCGTCGCCCCACCCTCGGAGCCGAGCGCGACCAGGGCGATGCGGCGTTCGATCGACGGCCGGGAACTCACCGTCGACGTGCGCGCGGCGTGATGCTCACAGCCCGGTCTCGTAGGTGCGCACCAGGATGCAGCCGCACTCGGGGCACGACACGACGAGGTCGTCCGGCGCGTTGCGGATGTCGTTGATGTCGGTTCCCGGGAGCAGGATGCGGCATCCCTCGCAGGTGCCGCGGGTGAGCAGCGCCGCCCCCGCGCTGTTCGAAGCCCTGCGCGTGTACTCCGCGAGAAGCGGAGCGGGCACCGCTGCGGTCACGGCGTCGCGGTCACGTGCCAGCTGCGCGGCGAGGTCCGTCGCCGCCTGCACGTCGGCCTTCGCCTGCGCGGTGAGCGCGGTGCCCTCCGCCGTGGTCGTGGCGAGCAGCGCCTGCTGCGCGGCGACAGCCGCATCCGCCTCCTCGACGCGGCCCATGAGGTCGAGCTCGATGTCCTCGAGATCGCTCTGACGACGGGTGAGGCTGGCGATCTCGTGTTCGAGCGCCTGCGCGTCCTTCGGGTTGGTCGATGTGGCGAGACGCTCGACATCACGAGCACGGCGCTGCTCGACGAGCTTCACATCGGACTCCAGACGGGTGAGCTCCGTGCGCACATCGTCGCGGGTGCCGGTCAGCGCGGTCAGCTCACGCAGCTGCTCCTGGCGGATGGCGACGAGCTCGCCGATCCGAGCGCCCTGAGAGGGCTTGGTCCGCGCGCGCTCCGCCTGCGCGATGCGCCGGTCGAGATCGGCGACGTCGAGAAGGATGCGCTGGTGTTCGGGGCTCGCGTTCACGCTCTCAAATCTAGTCGCTGACGGAGCAGCCCATCACCCGATCCGGCCGTCGAGGTACAGCCAGCGGGAGTCGTCGCGGACGAAGCGGCTGCGCTCCCGCAGCGAACCGCGCTCGTCGCCCTCCCGCCAGAACGCCTCGAACTCGACGACGCCCTCACGGTCGAAGGGTCCGCCGCCGACACGTTCGACGATCAGCAGACGACGCCAGACGAGGTCGGGATCGAGATCGACCTCGGCCGGTCTCGTCGACGGATGCCAGCTGGCTCGCAGGTACTCGGTGTCGTGCAGCGCGAACGCCGTGTACCGCGAACGCATCAGCCGCTCCGCCGTGGGTGCCGGGGCGCCGCGGAGCAGAGGCCCGCAGCATCCGCCGAACACGTCGCCCGAGCCGCACGGGCATCGGGCGGCACTATCGGGGATGCGGGCATCGCGCGCCATGCTCTCCGCCGGTGTCATCGCTCCAGCGTACGCTGACGGCATGACGGCACTCGCGCACTTCACCGCACACAACGGCTTCACCCTCCCGGCCCTCGGGCTCGGCACCTACGCGCTCGACGGCGACGCCGGAGCGGATGCCGTCGCCGGCGCGATCGGAGCGGGCTACCGCCTGATCGACTCGGCCTTCAACTACGAGAACGAAGGGTCCGTCGGGCGCGGTGTCCGCGCATCGGGCGTCGAGACATCAGAGCTGATCGTGACCACCAAGCTCCCCGGCAGACACCACCGGCGCGAGAAGGCGCGCACGAGCATCGAGGAGAGCCGCTCGCGACTGGGCGTCGACGCGATCGATCTGCACCTCATCCACTGGCCGAACCCGCACCAGGACGAATACCTGCAGGCCTGGGAGGCGCTGGTCGAGGCGCAGCAGCGAGGCACGGTGCGCCAGATCGGCGTGTCGAACTTCCTGCCGGAGCATCTCGAACGCATCGAGCGCGAGACCGGCGTGCGGCCGGTCGTCAATCAGATCGAGGTGCACCCGTACTTCCCTCAGGACGAGCAGCTGGCGTACCACCGCGAGCACGGGATCCTCACCGAGGCGTGGAGCCCGCTGGGTCGGGCGAAGGAACTGCTGCAGGAGCGGATCATCGGCGAGGTCGCCGCCGCGCACGGCATCTCCCCGGCGCAGACGGTGCTGGCCTGGCATGTGGCGCGCGAGACGGTGGCGATCCCCAAGGCCTCGTCACTCGCGCACCAGCAGTCGAACCTCGAGGCGGGCGCGGTGTCGCTGACCGCCGACGAGGTCGCGGCGATCACCACTCTCGGACGCGCGGACGGTCGCCTGTTCGACGCCGATCCGGCGACCCACGAGGAGTCCTGAGCCGCACGTTCGTAGACTGGCGGGCATGCCCGTCATCGCTGGGATCCGCATCACTCCGATCACGGCACGGGTGTACTTCGCCGTCCAGGCGCTGTGCGGTGCACTGTGGTGGGTGACCGTGGCGCTGTCCGCAGAGGTGCGCGACGCGACGCTCGGCGCACTCCCCGCTCCCGTCATCGCCGCGTTCGACATCCCGCTCTTCGTCGTCGGCTCGGCGCTGGCCGCCACCGGTGTGCGCTGGGCACTGTGGGTGGTCACGCCATGGACGGTGCTGGTCGCCGTCGGGATGGCCGTCTACGCGACGGCGACCACGCTCGCCGGCTGGGGCGCCCTGCTCATGGCGGTCGCCGCCGGCGCCAGCATCGCCGCAGCGATCGTCGTCCTGTGCGGGCGCGCACCGGTCGAGTGGATCGTGACCGGTCCCTTCGCGTTCCGCACCGCCGAACGCGTCGGCACCCGTGGCCTGCTCGCACGCACCGGCCGACAGACTCTGGCGTTCTGGGGCACCTTCCTCATTCTCGTACCCGTCATCGCGGCGGCGGTCGAAGCGCGGTGGGGCCTGCGCATCGACGTTCCCCCGGCCGTGCACATCGCAGGCGGTGCGCTGCTGGTCGTGGCCACGATGCTCGGGGTGTGGTCGGCGGTGTCGATGTCGGTCCACGGCGAGGGAACGCCGCTGCCGTCGCAGATGGCTCGGCGACTGGTGATCACCGGGCCATACCGGTACGTGCGCAATCCCATGGCCGTCGCCGGGATCGCACAGGGGGTCGCCGTCGGGATGCTGCTGGGCTCATGGATGGTCGTGGCGTACTCGCTCGTCGGCTCGCTGCTGTGGAACACCCTCGTGCGACCGCTCGAGGAGGCCGACCTCGAGCAGCGCTTCGGCGCCGAGTTCGTCGCCTATCGCGACCGCGTCACCTGCTGGATCCCTGCCTCGCCCGTCGTCCGACAGGTCTGAACATGCGTCGCGCCTCTCAGAGCGCGGAGTCGACCGCCTGCCGCGCCGTGCGGTGCGTGAACTCGAACCCCGACCCCTCCAGCGCGGTCGGTCGCACGTCGGCATCGGAGAGCAGCAGCGAGTCGGCGGCCTCCCTGCTCAGCGCCAGCCGCAGAGCGAAGGAAGGGGCGGGCACCCAGAACGGCCGGCGCATCTTCTCGGCCAGCGCCCGGCCGATGTCGTTCGCCGAGGCCCGCGTGGGTCCGGTGAAGTTCACGGGGCCTTCGAGGCCCGCGTCGATCACGTGGCGGATGCCGCGGACCTCGTCGTCGAGCGAGATCCAGGGCCAGATCTGACGACCGGGACCGATCGGACCCGCGAGTCCGAACCGAGTGAGCTGGATCAGCGGCTTCAGCACCCCGCGCCGGTGAATGATCGGCGCCGTGCGCAGCAGCGACACCGTCGTGTGCTCCCCCGCCCGACGCGCCTCCTGCTCCCAGCGCACGCAGAGCTGAGCGAGGAAGGTGTCGCCGGGCAGCGAGTCCTCGGTCAGCGTCTCGCCCGGTGCAGAACCGTAGTAGCCGACCGCCGAGGCCGAGACGAACGCCGGTGCCGCGTCTCTGAGCGTGCGCACGGCCGTCGCGATCGTGCGCGTCGTCGTCAGCCGGGATTCGACGAGTTCTCGCCGATAGCCCCGCGTCCAGGGAAGCCGCCCGACGCTGGCGCCGCCCAGTGCGACCACGGCATCCGCTCCGGCGAGCACATCGGGATCGAGTTCACGCTCGCCCGGCGCCCACTGCACCTCGGTGGGCACCCGGGGCGCTCGCCGCACCAGCGTCGTCACGTCGATGCCGTCGGCTCTCAGCGACGACGCGAGTGCCGTGCCGATCAGGCCCGATGCTCCGCTGATCACGATGCGCTGCGCCATGCGAGCTCCCCTGTCCGACTGCCGTCGACGGCCGTCCCCGAGATTCTGTCATGTCGGCTCGGCTTCGGCGATGTCCGCGCCCCCGCGTAGGTTCCGATCGTGCCTGATTCCGTGCCGACGTGGTGGGCGAGACGTCAGTTCTCGCGCGGACTCGACGTGCCCTATGAGAAGGGCACCTATCGCGCCGGGTGGGCCGCCTACCCTGAACTGATCCGTCAGTATCATCCCGAGCTCAACCATGGCATCGCGCTCTCGCAGGTGCCTCTCGCCGCCGATGTGCTGCTGTGCTGGGAGTGCCGGGTCGGTCATCGCTTCGCCGCGACCCCCACCGAGCAGCGCGAGCGGCCGGGGCGGGTGCGACGCCGGTCCGCCTGGTGCCCGGAGTGCTCGTCGCTCGCGCGACCCCAGCCGGTGATCCTCGATGAAGCCCGTGCGATTCCGCGTCGGACGCGCACGCCGTCGCCGCTGTGCGGCAAGACACCCGATCTCCCCGTCGGCGAGGCGTTCGCGAGCGTGTGCGCCCCCGCCCCGGCCTCGGCATCCGAAGCGAGGCTCCGCGCAGCGCTGCATGAGCGTCTCACCTTCGCCGCCGGTGTCAACGCGGTGAAGGTGTCGCGCCCGTTCTTCCGGCACACCGAGGTCTGGCCCGACATCCTCCTGCCCGAACTGCGGGTCGCCGTCGAATACGACACCGTGGGGCGCCACGGTCTCGAGCACGTCGGACGACGGCAGGAGGCCGACGAGCGCAAGGACCGAGCGCTCCGCGCCGCGGGCTGGGAGGTCATCCGCATCCGCACCGGGGCCTTGGAGCCGATCGGGCCGCACGATCTGCAGATGTCGGCCGTCGGCAGCCGCGGCGTCGATCGGATCCTCGACGCGCTCCGAGAGATCCGAGGGGCGCTGCTCGTCGACGCGTACCTCCGCTGACAGAACGTGTCGGGCTGTCGGTGTGCGGCTCCGCCGGGGCGTGCTCAGTCGAGAAGGCCGCCGAGCGCGTCGTCGGCCGATCGGTCGTCGGTCTGCGCGACCGCGGCATCCCACTCGGAGCGGAGGAAGCGGGCCTCACCCGCCGCGACGATCTGCGCGTTGTCATTCGGCCCCACCTCCGGACGCATCGTCAGCCCGTCGACCATGAGGCTGGGGATGCTCCGTCTGATGCACTCGATGCTGCCGCGCACCAGCAGATCGGCGGTCTGCTCCGGTGTCGTCGCCGCGCCGATCACGGCGTCGTCGTGCGCGATGATCACCGCCTGCCAGATCGGTGTGCGGGCCTCCGGGTCGAGCGTGTACTGCATCAGCCCCTGCGGTGCCGCCTCGACCACGACGATGATCTCTCCTACGACGGGCTGTTCGCCCTGTTCGTATCCACCCATGCCCCAGTTCCCCTGACCCGAGCGTCCCCACGCCCGTCATGCGCTCAGGCTACTGCCGAAACTGCTCCGCCGATCGCCTTACGGTCGGCGGATCTCAACCGATATATACATCGGGGAGCAAAGGAGGAGGACTGTGACCAGCACCTACATCGAGGCGGGTGGGCACGTGCGCGTCTACGACGACAGCGTGCGCACGCACCTGGAGTTCCCCCTCGGCACGTACCGGGTGCACTTCACCTCGAAAGAGGGATTCAGCCTCATCAAGATCGAGGATCTGACCGTCGGCACCGAGCGGGTCTACGGCGGCCGCGACAGGAAGGTCGACAAGATCTTCCGCTCCTACGCGCTCAGCGACCGCAGTCTCGGGGTGATGCTCTCGGGTGACAAGGGAATAGGCAAGACGCTCTTCCTGCGCATGGTGGCCGAGGAGGCCAGAGACCTCTGCCTGCCGGTGGTGATCGTCTCGGAGGACAACGACGGCATCGTCGAGTTCCTGGAGAGCCTCGACGAATGCCTCATCATCTTCGACGAGTTCGAGAAGACGTTCCCCGCCGGTCGTCGCGGATCCGGCGACGGCATGAACCGTCAGAATCAGTTCCTGCCGTTGTTCGACGGGCTCTCCTCGGTCAAGCGCCTCTACTGCGTCACGGTGAACGACATCGCCGATGTCAGCACCTACATCGTCAATCGACCCGGCCGGTTCCACTACCACATGAGGTTCGAGTACCCGGGTCCCGACGAGGTGCGCCAGTACCTCATCGACCAGGCGCCGCGGGCCCACCGCGACGAGATCGAGAACGTCGCCCTGTTCTCGCGACGCGCCCGGTTGAACTACGACCACCTGCGGGCGATCGCCTTCGAGCTCGATCAGCCGGACACTCTCTTCGCCGAGGTCGTGGAGGACCTCAACATCAAGGCGGTGGAACCGAGCACCTACCGCATCGAGGCCCGGTTCCCCGACGGCACGGTGTGGGCGGAGGAGGTCGAGATGAACCTCTTCGAACGCGGAGATGTCGGGCGCACGTTCGAACTCCGGAATGCGAACCGCTCGATCTTCGCCACCTTCGTACCGCGGGACCTCATCTTCGAGGCGGACGGCGGCATCTTCGTGCCGATCCACAAGCTCGACCTGATCGACGATGAGGACGAGCAGCCCGAGGTCTACCCGACGACGGTCGCGCTGATGCTCGTGGGGCAGCCGACCTACGGATTCGGATTCTGATCGTCACCCGCTCCG